>JAZFYL010000032.1:0-7674 GCA_036443495.1 Gemmatimonadales bacterium
GACTGATCAGACGTTACCGGGAACTTCCGGTGTTGCTAGGCATGTCCTGGTTGTTTGGCTGCGGCAGTACGGAACCACCGCCCCCTGTCATTCCGACGACTGTCGCGGTGGCCCAGGGAGACGGCCAGAACGGCTTGGTGAATACGGCGGTGGCGAACCCGCCGGCGGTGGTGGTTCGGGACGACGACGGCCGTCCGGCTTCAGGTGTGCCCGTTACCTTTTCGGTCGCGTCGGGTGGCGGCACGGTCACGGGCGCTTCGCTCACCACCAACAGCCAGGGCGTGGCCATCGTTGGCAGTTGGATTCTGGGATCCACCGCCGGCGTCAACACGCTGACCGCGGAGGTCGAAGGTCTCAATTCGGTGACCTTCACGGCGACCGCGTTCATTTCTCTGTTTGACATCGAAGTCCGCTACAAGAGTGGCACGACTCCCACGCCGACCCAGCAGGCCGCGTTCACCACCGCCGTCAGTCGCTGGCAGATCATGGTCATCGGCGAGCAGCCCAACATCCCGCTCAGTCAATCGGGCACATCCTGTTTCCCGGCGTTGAGCGAGACGGTCGACGATCTCGTCATTTTCGTCGATTTCATTCCCATCGATGGCGAGTTTGGGGTTCTGGCCCTGGCTGGCCCCTGCCTGGTCCGCAATTCGAACAACACCCCGGTGATCGGGGGCATGACGTTCGACATTGCCGACCTCCCGCGGCTGGAGAGTTCCGGTCAACTCGAGGAGGTCATTCTCCACGAGATGGGTCACGTGCTCGGTATCGGTGCCCTGTGGGAATTGGCTGGGTTGCTGCAAGACCCCTCCCTCCCTCCCAACAACGGCCTCGATCCCTTTTTCGACGGGACCGAGGCGATTGCCGCGTTCGACAGAATCGGCGGAAGCAGCTACACCGGGGCCAAGGTGCCGGTGGCCAATACCGGCGGCCCGGGTTCGGCGGATTCTCACTGGCGGGAAGGTGTGCTGCAATCGGAATTGATGACGCCGGTCATCAACAGCGGGTTCAACCCGCTGAGTGAGCTGTCCGTGGCGTCTCTCATGGACCTCGGGTACACCGTCAACCTCAGTGGTGCGGATGCCTACACCCTGCCGCTTTCGACTGTCAGGAGTAATCTGTCGGGGCCGACGGAAGTCCTGGTCGGTGACGTGCGTCCTGGTCCGGTGTATCGGGTCGACCAGTCCGGAAACGTCGTCGGATCGTTCAACATCCGATGATAAGCTGTGCGCCGCGCGGGCCGATCCGATTCCTGCGGGCGGGGGCCCTTGGCGGCGCCATTTCGATTGCGGCTTGCAGCGGCAATCCGGCCGGGCCGCAGTTGGGGTCGTTGACCGCAACGATCATCGGACTCCCCGCCGGCGTCCCAGCCGACGTCCGGGTGGCAGGTCCCAACGGGTTCAGCCGCAACCTGACCGAGAGCGGCAGCCTGGCCGAACTGGCACCCGGTACCTACTTCGTCACCTCTGCCAGCGTGCCGGACGGACAGCACATCTATCAGGGATCGCCGGCGGCTCAGCAAGTCGAGGTGGCCGGTGGAGTGACGGGCAAGACGGTCACCGTGTCATACGCCCTGGCCACCGGCGGCCTCAGCCTCACCATTGGCGGCCTCCCGCAAGGTCTCAGCGGGAGCGTATCGGTCTCCGGACCCAATTTCTCACAAATCACAGACATCGACCGCACCTTTTCCGGCCTCGCTCCGGGGACCTATACGGTAACGGCCAGCGATGTCTACGACGGTGCCCACACCTTCGCCGGCAATCCGCTGACTGTGGACGTTGCCGCGTCTCTGACGCCGACGCCGGTCGCGGTGGCTTATGCCCAGGCCACCGGCACGATCGACCTGACCGTCACCGGTCTTCCCGGCGGGACCGCTCCAGTCCTGGTTATCGACGGGCCCGGCGGGTACACCTTCGCGCCCACGGGGACGGGCGCTATCACGAATCTGTGGCCGGGTGTCTACACGGTGACGGCGCAGTCCGTCGCCGATGGAGGCTTCGGGTATCTCCCGACTCCAGCCAGCCAGGTGGTGAACGTGTTGGCGACCACCGCCTCCGGAGCCACCGTCGACTACGTCAACGTCGGTCCGACTACCCTCAATCTGACCGTCGCCGATGCCTACGTGGTGCAGGCCACCCAGCGGTCAGGCCCGGGGGGAGGGGACGTGCCCCAGGTCGCGAGTCGGGACGCGGTGGTCCGTGTCTTCGTCCAGGCTTCGGAGGCCAACACCGCGGCTCCTGATGTCAGGGTGCGGATCTACGACAACGGAACCCTGGTCGACACGCGGGTGATTCCGGCCCCGAGTGGATCGGTACCGCAGGCCGTTGACGAGAGCGACATCACCTCGAGCTGGAACGTGACCGTACCCGCAGCGCTGGTGCAGCCCGGCTTGTCGTTCCTGGTGGACGTCGATCCGGCCGATGCGATCGGTGAACTCGACGAGAACGACAATCAGTTTCCTGCTGGTGGGGCCCAGTCCGTCGACGTCCGAACTCTGCCGCCGGTGCAGGTGCGGTTCATCCCCGTCCATCAGGATTCCACCGGCCGGACCGGCAACGTGGACGCGGGCAACATGGGGAACTATACCGGTCAGCTCGGCCAGGTGTTTCCGACGCCCGGTGTCGACGCCGATCTCGGAGCGCAGTTCACCACCTCGGCGCCTCCTTTGCAGTCTGATGATGGCAACGGCGCCTGGGGCCAGATCCTCGGTGAGATCCGGACACTCAGGGCCATCGACGGAAGCTCGCGGTACTACTACGGGGTCGTCTCGCCGACGTACTCCTCGGGCGTCGCCGGTCTCGGGTACGTGCCCGGCGCCCCGAACAGTGCCAGCAAGGCGTCCATTGGGTGGGACCGCGGGTCGTCGGTCGGCTGGGTCGCGGCACACGAAATAGGCCACAATCATGGCCGGCGCCACTCGCCGGGTTGCGGGGCCGGGGGGGTGGACACTTCCTATCCTTATTCGGCGGGTTCCATCGGTGTCTACGGGTTGGATGTCGCGTCGCTGGTGGTCAAGTCGCCCGGCACGCACTTCGACTTCATGGCCTATTGCAGTACCCGCTGGGTCAGCGACTACGTCTACGACGGTCTGGTCCAATGGCGTCAGACCGAATCCGGGGGATTCCAGTCGCCCGAGAACGGTGTGGCTGAAACCCAGGTCCTCCTCATCTGGGGCCGCATCACGGCCAGGGGGATGATCCTCGAACCGTCGATTGTCGTGCGGGGCCGTCCGCTGCTGCCGGACCAGGCCGGCCCCTACCGTGTGTCCGGCGCGGCGGCCGACGGATCCAGGCTACTGGATCTGTCATTTCAGGGCGACATTGTCGCGGATCTGCCGGGCCCGCCCGAGCGCCACTTCGCCTTCCTGGTACCCATCGGCTCTCAGGATCTGGGTCGCCTCAACACGCTGCAACTCGATGGTCCCGGTGGGCGGATCGTCAGGCGAGCCACTCAGGCATTCAATGGTGCGGCATTACGGGCGCCGGTTGTAACCGCCACGCGCACCACCGGTTCGACGATGCGTCTCGATTGGGATGCCGTCCTCCATCCGCTGGTGGTGGTGCGCGATCCCAACTCCGGCCAGATCGTGGCCATGGTTCGCGGCGGGCGCGCCAACATCGTAACGGCGCGCGACGATGTGGAGTTGCTGTTCAGTGACGGGCTGCGGAGCGTGTCCCAGACCGTGAGAGTACGCTAGCCGCCCAGCGGGGTGTTGAGCCCCACCACCACCATCAACGGGTTGGTCCCACTGCGGAGGAACGAGCGGACCTCGAAGAACCACCGCAGTCCCTGTTTTTGTGATTTGTACGGTGCGACGCCGACAAACAGGTTGCCGCCGATGGTCGTGTCCAGTCCCGACGACGCACTCCGATCGGTGAAGGCGACGCCCAGTCCTCCACCTGCGTAGAACCCTCCGCCCGGCATCAGCGGCAAGGCCAAATCCAGGTTCAGCTGGAAGTTCGTACCGCTCCTGAAGAACCAGTCCCCGCTGGGTATCAGATCCGACCCGCGTGCCAGCGGAATCCGCATCTGCGCTCCGGCGCTGAAATCCTTGCTGCGGAATTCGTAGCCGCCCCGCAGTCCCACGTCAGGCGGGGTCTTGCGGCCGCGTCGTTGGGCATCGAGAGAGCCGGTCAAGGTACAGAGGAATACCGCGAGGAGCAGAACCCGAGTGGCATGGCTTCGCTTAGGGTTGAGGCGCACTCCTACCACACCGTTGTCTGGCATGCGAGATCACTCCTCAGTCGAGATGGTCCCTTGGCGCGGGGAATACGACGCTCTCCAATCTAGCTAGTTCAGATACGCTTTCAGGAAGATCCGTCCGGTGACCTCGTCGGCCGGGGCGGCGTACACCTCACCCCCCACCTGCAACCACGCGTTGGGCAGCCACTGCAATCCGCCATAGACTACGGCGCGATTAAGGTCGACGGCCACCAAGGTATCGTCGAGCGACCCGTCGCTACGCACAAAATGAACCTGGAAGCGCGGTTGCAGCCGGTTGTAGCCCCCGCCGATGTAGGGCCGCCAACGCCCGGAGCCCGGAGCCCAGCCAAGCGTGGCATCGACACCGAAGATGTTGGGGCTGTAGCGGTCGTCGGACACGGTTCCGCCGAAGCACTCAAGATTGAGGGTATCGGTCACCGCTTCCTCCGGGCAGGTGATGGGGCCCTTGATCTCCCCTAAGGTCGTGTGGCCCCGGACTGCCAGCCGTAGTGTCGCGCCGATGGGATAGGTCCAGCTCAGGGCCAGGCCGAACAGGTTTCCGGTGACGTCGTTGACCGTGATCGGCGGCACCCAACTGGCCTCGATGGCGAAATGCGCCGGGAGAGTCAGTCCCACCCGGGGGCGCGGAAAGGCGTCGAGCAGATTCGCGTTTTCCACCTTCCCCTGACGGCAAAAGGTCGGCGTTCTGGTCGCCGAGTCGATGGTGGGCACCAAACTGACTTCGAGGGCTGCCCAGACCTGCCACGGTTGGTCGCGCGTCGCCACGCCCAGGCCGGAATACGCGAGGGGAACGGACCTGATGGCGAAGGTCTTCGCTTCGTTGGAGCTGTCGGCGGGGAAACATGTCCCTTGGGCCCATCCCGAGGTGGTCGCGCCCAGGATCAACGCGCCCATCGAGCCTATGTGGCGCGTTACCGAGCGCACTGGCTGTGACTCATGCGGATACTCCGCAGCTGGAGTGAGGTAGCTGCCGGTAGAGCGGAGGTGTGGGCCATCAGAGGTGTGTCCCTCAGGCTATGACAAGTCGATCAGGGGCCAACGCTCACGAGGCCCGACATGTTCACGCCACCCGCTGCTCCATGTACCTCGCAGTAGTAGGGGAAGTTCCCCGCGACGCTGAACTGGAACACGTAGGTGTGCGGTCCGTCGGTGGGGTTGCCGCTCCGTGTCGGGATGACGCCATCCGGCACCACGTTGTGGGAAAATGCTGTCGGTCCCCACTTCCAGACGACATTCTCGCCGACCCCGATGCTCAATTGGCTTGGAGTGAATCCGCCTGTGGAGGGAGGGGTGAAGTTGTCGACGGTGACGAGAATGCCGGCTATCGCGTTGAAGGCGACCGATCCCAGACCCTGTACCGCCGCGTTGATGGTGATCGGGATGCGGGCGTCGTTGCCGTAGGCCATGATTATCTCCGCCTCGCCGTTGGTGCCGGTCGTCGAGACGGATGGTATGATGGGAAAGCCGCTGGTGATGATCCAGTCCACCTGTACGCCTGAGACACCGTTGCCGTACTGGTCGACCACCTTCACCTTGAGCTGTTCGTCGGCGATGGTCCCGACTCCGCCCGCCTGTGCGTTGCCGCTCACCAACTGGATGGCAGCGGGGGCGCCGGGCCGGCCGACGCCCGAGAAGGACACGGGGGACCCTGCGGCCCCCGTGACTGTGGCGGACGCCGTCTGGGCTCCGGCTTCCTCCGGCAGGGTCCACACTGTGCTGGCGATTCCGTCAGCGTCCGTGGCGCCGAAAGCCGGGTTGAACGATCCGTTGGTCCCGGTCCCCACCCAATTGACGGCAGCCCCTTCCTTCGGGTTGCCGTCGTCCAGTACCACTACTCGCAGGGCATTCAACAGGGCGTTCTGGACCTGTCCGGTCTGGTTGTCCCCCGTGGGGGCGGCCTTGGCCACCGAGAGGCCTGCGATAGGTGGCGGCGTTACGTTTTTTGGATCCCCGTCGCCACACCCGGCAGTCATGCCGGCCAGGACCAGCCCCAGGGCGCCAAGCCAGGCGGTGGTCATGCCCTGTCGCTGGGACATCGAACCAACTCCTTGCAGTAGTATCACTTTTCAATCTACGGGGCCTGGCGGCGGCGGCCAGATCGGGCCGCTATTGGACGATGATCGTGCCTCGCATGCCACCGTGCTCCAGGCAGTAGTAGTCGTAGACTCCCGCCTGCGTGAAGGTGTAGTTGTAGGAGAAGGGGCCGTCCACGATCGGGGGGCTGTTGGGAACAGTGAGGTTGCCCTCCGGCAGGATGTTGTGCCGGCGACTTACCACGGGCCAGTCCCAAGTCACCGTGGTCCCCACGGACACCGTCAGGCTGACCGGGTTGAAGTAGTTGTTTGCCACCTCGACGGTATTCGGTGGTGGAGGTGGCGGAGGGGTGTTGCCGGGCCCGGCCGGGGGATTCTCTCCCCCGCATGCGAAGCCCGCGGCGGCCACCAACAGTACGCTATACGTTGCTTTATGAAACATTTGATCCTCGTCAAAGGAAACCCAGTCTGTAGTCTGGCACCAAAGGTAAAACCGGTCCGTGACTGGGGTCACCGATCCTCAGCGGGCGTACGGCCCGCCGGTCCCGCCGCCACCATCATCGCCCCTCACCGCCACGGCAATCTGCCCCGACATCACCTGGGCGCCGTGGATGCTGCAGTGGTAGGCATGAAGTCCCGGGATATCGAATGACCGGCGGAAGGTCCCGCTCGACTGGTCCGGGGAGCCTGCGTCGCCGTTGTCGAAGGTCACGTTGTGGACGTTGGCGCCGCCCCATTCCCACGTGACGTTGGTCCCGACCTCGACTTGTAAGTTGTTGGGTGAAAAGGAATTGTCGGCTAGGGTCACCATCGGCGCCTGCGGCGGCCCGGTGGGGTCTTCCGTACTGGAACAGGCAAATGTCGTGAGCAGCAGGCCGGCCGAAGCGAGTGCGGCATACAGTGGCTTGGGCATGGGGTGGAACCTCGAACATGGAGTGGACGTACTCATCATGTAAAACTATGGGGCCATCCGCCTCGACGCTTGCAGCCTACATGCGGGTTTTGTTACCCCGTTGCGCCTGGTCCGTTCCGTGCCACTCCCCGAAGGAACCTCGACCCGCGTCGGGCTGTGGTGCAAGTTATATCCATCCTGGTGGGAGGCAGCGGGATGCTCATCAAGCAAGCCGAAGTCGGAGGATTCACCTTCTCGGAGTCGCTCCACCCAGCGGGGGAGGACCTCCCCTGGCACTTCCATGATGGTGCCACCATTTGTTATGTGCTTCAGGGTGGCTTCCAGGAGCGTTGCCACGGCGAGTCGCTGCTCTGTACTCCCAATACCATCAAGTTCATGCCGGCGGGGGAGAGGCACTGCAATCAGTTCGATACGGGAGACGTCCGGGGATTGCTGGTAGAGGTCGGCCGGGAGCGGATGCGGCTCCTGCAACCGTTCGCCCCGTTGCTGGAGGAACGGCGCCAC
>JAZFYL010000033.1:0-6431 GCA_036443495.1 Gemmatimonadales bacterium
CCACTGCCCGCCCAGAACCCACTGGTACTCCAGCCGGCCTGGGATAGTGGTCCCTTGAGCCGTCTCACTGATCGTTGCCCATTCCCCCACCAGGAAGTTGAGCCGCTGATGCCCGGTAGACAATTCCTGACTGGACGCTACCTCGAGCGGTAGCGCGGCCAAAATGCAGCAGGCGGTGATCGCACCTCCACACCACAGGCGCGTCATGAGGACACCGCTTCGAGCAGCCTGTTGGCCGAAACATCTTGGTGGGACGCATGCCATGCCACCGAGCCCTCGGTCAGCACAATGACCTGCGGCGACTCATGACGCACCCCCAGGTCGTCCGCGATCTGCTCGGACAGCCCCCGTTGCTTGATGACGTTGACCATGAATACCGGAACCTCCGGCCGTTTCGCTTCGAACCGGCGCACTTTCGGCCGTGCCAGAAAGCTCAAAAAACAGATCGGGCTGTGTTTATAGATCACGACTTGTGGCAACGCGCGAATGCGCTGCCACTCCGTGTCGCTCTCGAGTAGATCCACGTCGAGGGTCTCCGTGAGAAAAGAAGTGGCTGAATACTAGATACCCGGCGGGCCCAGAACCAGTGATCCGGCTCACACGGAAGGGGTTGCCCACTTCCGGTACGCACCGAATCGTGCGAGGGCACAGATGCCGAATTAGCCGCGCTCTGCCCTACCGCGTTCGAACCCGGGCGAGGTGGATGCACCCATGACTAACTGCCTCTGTGACAGGAGCTTGCGCGCGATGCGACACGGGTTGCCCCCGGTCACTTCCCCAACGGCCCGGATCATGCCCTTCTATCGCTCGAGCAGTGCGTCAGGAGCGAAAGACCATGTTTGTTTCCACCAGCCGCAAGCCTCGTGTGGGCGCCGGATTCATGACCGGCCGCACGGCCCTGTGCCTGCTGATTGGATCGCTGGCCGCCACCTCCCAGACTCTGGGGCAAGCGAGCCAGGGCAGCGTCGCACCGGCAGTCGTCGTAAGCGCGCTCCGCAGCCGGGTGCTCATCAGCGGTCTCGAGTCGCCCGAACCGGAAGTCCTCCGAATCCAGGATGCCGACTCGCTCATCGCCGCTCTGGGAGATCCCTACGCCAGGTTGTTGAGTCCTCCGGCCTACCAGCGGTTCCGTAGCGCGACGGGGGTCGCGTATGGCGGAATCGGGGCCCGCATCTCGACCCGGGAGGACACCGTCTGGGTTACCATCGTGTACCCAGGTTCACCAGCGGAAGTCTCGGGCCTGCGCCCGCTGGATCGGGTCGTGGCCATCAACGAGCACAACACGGTCGGATGGTCCACCGGCATGGCGGTCGAAGAACTGCGGGGCCCCATCGGATCGACCCTCACCCTCCTGGTGATCCGCGGACAGGGACAGGAACCGATCCCATTTACGGTTCGTCGAGGTCAGATCCGTGTTCCTTCAGTTCAGGCAGCGATGGTCGACTCCTTCGGCGTGGGAATCGTCCACTTGGCCCAATTCGGGGAGGGTGCAGCTCACAGCCTCCGCCTCGCCCTCGACAGTCTCGTGGAGGCTGGAATGACCGGTTTGATTCTCGACCTTCGCGGCAATGCCGGTGGGTTGCTCAGCGAGGCACTGGATGTCGCACGGTTGTTTCTGCACGAGGAGCAGTTGATCACGGAGGTACGCGGCCGTCCGGGCACGGTTCCGATCCGGTTCGTGGACCGAACGCCTGACGCGTACCCGAACCTTCCGGTGATCGTTCTGGCCGGCCCGAATACCGCGTCCGCCTCGGAGATCGTCGCCGGCGCCCTCCAGGACCATGATCGAGCCGCCGTCTTGGGGACGCGATCATACGGCAAGGGTTCGGTCCAACAAGTGTTCGCCCTGCCGCGACGCTGGAAAATCAAACTCACCACGGCACGGTGGTACCGCCCCTCAGGGCGGACACTCGACCGTTTAGTACTCCGGGCCGGCGATTCGACGACGCTCGTACTCCCCGGTGGGATCACCCCCGACCTGGTCATGGCCGACTCGATGCGGCTCAGGGCACATCGCATCGTCCAGGGATTCTCCGATCACTGGCCGAAGGTCTCTTCGGCCCTGCTTGGCGAAGTGAGCCGGTATCTCGACAGTGCCAGCACCGTGAGCCCGGATCTCGTAATACGACCTTCAGCACTGACCGGCATGCTGGACACTCTGCTGTCCCGTGTAGGGGTATTGCCCCCATCGCTGGATCGTGTCGAAGTTCGCGGTTGGCTTGCGCAGAGGCTCGCGCATCTGGTGGTGGGTGTGCGTTGGGGACAGGCGGCCGGCACCCGCTGGCGTTACGCTCGTGACGTCCAGATCGCGGCGGCGTCAGCGAGATTGCGGCAGGCACACACACCGACCGCGCTCGTCGCGTTAGTCAGGTGGTCAACCGCCAGCCAGGTGGCCCAGGCCTCCGGGGCTCATCCGATTGCTTTTCCGGCCCTCCACCACAAGCCCTACTAGACTTCGGTCTTGCGCCACAGCGCCACGCCGACCCCTCCCAGGGCCAGCAGCGAATAGACCAACTGGGTCTGTAGCATCGCCGGCAGCGTCCAGATGATTCCCACAGCGGCGAAGGCGAACAGCACTCGCGTCACCTTGGACCGGTGGCGCTCCGGCACGCCACCCAACATTCCCAAGCCGAGAGCGACCCACAGAAGCCCAAGCGCCCCCGGGCGTGCATCCGGCAGGCCAGTGACCAATGCCTGGAACGCCCAACCCGTCAAGAGCAAGGTTGCACGCCCCGTCAGCGCTCCCCACCACACGCTTACCAGAGCAAGCGGGCTCAGCACCGGCTGCCATACGTAGAGTCCCGCCGGCAAGAGGTCGGCACCCAACCGCAGCAACAAGATGCCGCCGACGGGAGCCAGCACTCCTCGTGGAATGAGACCATGCACCGGCCATAGCGCCGCCAACCCGAAAGCCGCGACCGCCACCAGTGGAAGGAGCTGGATTTCGATATCGGTAGTGAACGGCACCCTCTGAAGATCCGTCAGGGACCATCCGCCTCCAGCCAGGTGTTTCAGCATGGTGGAGTAGGGAATCAGGGCCTCGTCATCGAGCGGAAGAGCCGGGAACTTCGGCGCGCCGGCCAACCTCATCGCCAAGGTGTGGACCCCGGCGGCCGCGGCCAAGGCTCCGGCCACCGTAATCATCATCGGCGAACGCGCCATCACCATGATGACGCCCGCCAGGGCCAGGCCCAGCCACCAGATATCGCCACGGGCAGGCGCCGCCAGGCCTTCCCGCCAGCGCGCGCGCGCAAGCAGATGGCGGTCCACATATCGCACCACGGTCCCGACGCGGGACAAGCTCCCGAGCAGGAACACCACGGCGATGCCGACCACGAGGAGGAATACGGTGACCAGGACCTTTGCCACCCCGACCTCGAGGGCCACCGGAGCCAGTGCCAGCAACACGCCGGCATCCAGCAAGGCCGCGAGTGCCACGGCCCGGCTTCTTTGGTGGCGCCAGGCGGCGGCGGCGCCGGCCAACCCGCTCGCGGGACCCAGCACCAGCAACGCCGTTGAACCGATCAGGAAAGACGGAGATGCTGCGATGCCGGCGGCGGAAGCGAGCGAAAGCGACAGACCGGATCCAGCGCCGACGATGAAGCTGGTCATGCCGAGCGCGAAGGCGAGGAGCCCTTCCGCGGCCCACGTCGCCCCCCCTCCCCCTCCCCCATCTCCTCCCCGCCCCCGCGGCAACAGCAGCTGAGCGCAGCCAAGTACCAGGAGTAGATGAAGGAGGGTGAGAACATCCATCATGGGGAGGCCTCGGCGCGGCGGCGCGGGGGGGGGGTTACCGCTCGTCCGGCAGCCGACGCTCGCCTGCCTGGGTACTCTCGGCGACGCGCGTCAGGAGGCGCTCGGTGAATTCGATGCGATCATTGATCTCCGAAACCTCGTGGCGGAGGTCTTCGATACTATGGGTCAGGGTGTCCATCCCTTCGATGATAAGGGCGGCGTCGCGCTCGTGGATCACGGTGCCGCGCTTCGTCCAAGCTCTGAGAACCAGGACGGCCGTCACCAGAAAGGTACCAGCGACGATAAAAGAGGTGATCACTTCCTGCAGGGCGGAAATTTCAAGGGGATTCATGAGTCGTTCTCACCGAGGAGAAGTGGCACGGTTCGATCATACGCCTCCCATCAACCTATCGCCCACCCGCGAGTTCCGTCAGCGCGTCCGCCAGTGCTGCCATGCCGTCGAGGAGCTGGCTGTCGGATAGGTATGGCGCGGGCCCGAGCCGCAGGACGTCACCCCGGAAATCCGTCATCACTCCGCGAGTTCGGAGCTGCTGCTGCAGCCGGCCGGCATGGGGACTCCGCAGGGCCAGAAAGCCACCCAGGTCGGCAAGCGGGACCGACCGGTCCCGGTCGATGACGGCGGGATCTGCGTCCAGATCGTCAAAGCGCCCGGCCAGGAGGCCAATCTGATGTTGGCTGACTTCCCGGAGCAGGCTCGGTGTCAGAGCGCGTTCTTCAAAGAAGGCGAACACTTCCACGGCACGATAATGACTGGTCGGATCGTAGGTGGCCCCGGCAAAACGCACATCGCCGTCGCCGTACAGGACTTTCGAGTGCAAGCCGGCGTCGGTCAACTCGCCGAACTCGGCGAACCACCCGGTCACCACCGGACGCAGATCCGTGTCCCGGGGGAAACGCAGGAAGCAGTTCCCTTCTCCCAGCTGACAGTACTTGTAGCCGCCGCCAACGACGAACGCGTCTTCCAGGTCGTGCACCCCCAGCGGGAACGGCATCACGTTCAAGGCGTGGTAGGCGTCCACCAGCAACGGTATGCCCAGCGGGCGGCAGGTGGCACTGATCCGGTCGAGTCCCGGGACGATATGCGCGTCCTCGAACAGGACTGCGGAAACCATGACGGTGGCAGTATCGCCGTCGACCGCCTCGCAGATCCGATCCGCCAACGTCACGGCCGGACGGGCGGGAACCCGAATGACGCCGACCCCCTCCTCTTCGAGCCGGTCGAGCTGCCGGCGCATGGAATGGAATTCCCCGTCTGTGGTGACGATGCGCGGCCGGTCACGCAGCGGCAGGGCGGACAGGTACCGGACCAGCAATTCGTGCGTGTTCGCGCCCAGGGCCATGGCTCCGATGGCGGGATCGTCGTCCAGCAGGCGTCGGTAACCTCGGCGTACCCGCCCGGCCATGTCGAACGCTCGATCCCACTTCTCGTCGACCATTTCGGCGGCATCCAGCCATGCCTGACGCTGACCGTCGAGGCTCCGATCGGGCCAGGCCTGATGCGAATGTCCCGTCAACAGACAGCGCTCGGCGACCCGGAAGTGACTGTAGTCCGGCGCGAGGGCGTTGGGCGTGTGGTACAGCGTCTGCGGATCCATGAGCGGCTAGAGGTCTGTCCGAATGGCCCACAAGTCGGGGAAGGCTTCGTGGAACAACGTGGACTTGAGATACTCGGCGCCGCTGGACCCGCCGGTCCCAAGTTTCGTGCCGATGGTGCGTTGGACCATCTTGACGTGCCGATAGCGCCACTCCTGGACGCCCTCATCGAGATCGACCATCCGCTCGCACAACTGCATGGTCGCCGGGTCGGTCCGATAGATCTCGATGAGGACAGTCTGCAAGTCCGGCGAGGGTTCCACCGGTTGGGTCACGTCCCGGCTCAGGAGGCTCTCCGGAACCTGGTACCCGGCCCGCGACAGATACTTCAGAAACGCATCCCACAGAGACGGATCCCCGTACCGCCGTTCCAGAGCCTCGCGCGCGACCGACCCTTCCGGGAAGTGATCGACCACCGAACGGCGCTTGGCCCCGAGGATGAATTCAAACTGGCGGAACTGGTAGGATTGGAACCCGCTACCTGCCGCGAGCCGGTCGCGGAACGTCAGGTAGTCGATGGGCGTCATGGTCTCCAGGACGTCTATCTGCGAGACGAGCACCTTGAGGATAGTCAGAATGCGCTTGAACGTGTCGAGTGCTCCCGTCAGTCGATCTTGGTCCAGGCGCCGACAGAGGTAGTCCAGCTCGTGGAGCATCTCCTTGAACCATAATTCGTAGATCTGATGGATGATGATGAACAACATCTCATCGTGTTCCGGGCCGTCCGACAGCGGCTGCTGGGCCGACAGCAAGGCGTCCAGGTTGAGGTACTGCGAGTACATCTGGGAGATCGAAGGATCTCCGGAAGCCCCAGTAGCCATTTAGCGCTCTCTCGGTAGGTAGCCGTCCAGGACGGCGTAAGGCTTGGGCCAGGGCACGGAATAGTCCAGAGCCTGGGCCGCGTGATGGGTCCAATACGGGTTCCACAGATGGGCCCGGGCCATGACGACGAGGTCGGCCCGTCCTGCGGCCAGAATGCTGTTCACGTCCATATACGATGAGATGTTGCCCACGGTCATGGTTGGTATGCCCACCTCCAGCCGGATCCGATCGCTGAAGGGGGTCTGGAATTGCCGCCCGTA
>JAZFYL010000034.1:0-8458 GCA_036443495.1 Gemmatimonadales bacterium
CCAGGGATGGACGAGGAGATAGAGCAGACGATAGTGTACCGGCGGCGGTAGGGCGGTCGGGCGGTCAGGCGGTCAGGCGGTCAGGCGGTCAGAAAATCGCCGGAGTGTGATAGGGGCGCAACATGAGCACGGGGGGACCACCGCACTCCGCACTCCGCACACCGCACTGCTCCGGCCCAGTTCCTCCCAGGCCGTGTCCCAACCCCAAGCGACTTGACCGTCGGTGCCGGATACCCTATCTATTCAGTCGTGATTACTCAATGCCGTGCCAGCACACTGCGAAAGTTGCAGTCTGTCCATTGCTCCTGTAGTCGAACCTCTGCGGAGGTCGGCCCCAGCTAGAGTACCAGTACGTTTCACACGGACACGGGCACCAGCTGCTGACCCACCTCCCATGCCATTGGAGATGGGTTTTTTCATTGCCTTAGCTCGAAGGAGAGTCGAACCCTAGTGTCGTATGCACCGTCTCACGCGCCCCGCGCTGCGGGTTCTGGCGTCGCGTGGCGAGAACCCGCCCTGTGGCAACTGGTGGGCCGAACGCCGCTGATCCCGGTTCCCATCCCCGGTGTGGGCGGCGCGCAACCCGAGCTGCTGGTGAAAGCCGAGTGGCTCAACCCCGGGGGGTCGGTCAAGGACCGTCCCGCGCTGGAGATCCTGCGTGCCGGGATCGCCGCCGGGGCGTTGCCGGGGCGCCGCCTGCTGGATGCCTCCAGTGGCAACACGGCCGTGGCCTACGCCATGCTGGGCGCGGCCGCTGGAATCGGCGTCACCGTGTGCGTACCGGGCAACGCGTCGGCCGAGCGGCGTACCATGATCAAGGTGTACGGCGCCGAGCTGATCGAGACGGATCCGCTGGAGGGGAGTGACGGCGCCATCGGCCGGGCCCGCGATTTGGCGATGACCCAGCCCGATCGCTATTGGTACGCCGACCAGTATGACAATCCCGCCAATCCCCAGGGCCATTACCTGACGACCGGCCCCGAAATCTGGGCCGATACCGATGGGACCGTCACCCATCTGGTCGCCGGTGTCGGGACCAGTGGCACCATGATGGGCGCCGGGCGATTCCTCAAGGAGAAGCGCCCCGATATTCGCCTGATCGCGGTCGAGCCCGATGGTTCGTTTCACGGGTTGGAGGGGCTCAAACATATGGCCACGGCGATCGTTCCCGCCATCTATGATTCCTCCGCCATTGATGAGACGGTGTTCGTCGCCACCGAGGAGGCCGAGTCGAGGGCCAGAGATCTTGCGTCCCACGACGGGCTGTTCGTGGGGTGGTCGACTGGAGCCGCGGTGGTGGCCGCGGAGAAAGTACTCGCGCGGGAACCGAAGGACGATCGCGCACCGCCGCCCGTGGTGGTGGTGATCGCCCCCGATGGCGGTACCCGTTATCTGTCGGAAGACCGGCGCCTGTTGGGGGAGTAGGATGCATATCGATCATGCCGCGCTCGTGGCCTTGCGCCAGCACCTGATAAGCGCCTACCCCGCGGAAGGGTGTGGCTTGCTCATCGGTAGCGCGGACCCTGACGGGGACACCGTGGTGCAGCGCCACTCACCGGTCCGCAATTCCCGTCTGGGCGACGGAGGGGGGCACCACCGATACTCCATTCCACCCGGAGATTTTCTATCGGTCGAACGCGACGCGGGCGCGTCCGGTTTCCAGGTGGTCGGCGTGTACCACTCGCACCCCAACGTGAGTGCCCGCCCCTCGTCCTACGATCAAGAGCACGCCTGGCCCTGGTATCGCTATCTCATCGTTTCGATCTTCACAGGTGTGGTGCGGGATCAGCGGGTCTGGGGACTGACCGACGATCGCGACCACTTCGTCGAAGAAGTGCTGTACATAAAGGAGTCGTAACATGCCTGTCGTGGTTCACATTCCGACCCCCCTCCGCCCCTATACCGACGGTCAGGAAGCGGTGGAGCTCGAGCCCGGCACGGTGGCGGACGTGCTCGACCACCTCACCAGTGCATATCCGAAGCTCAGAGGACATCTCTTCCACGATAACCGGCAACTGCGGAGCTTCGTCAACGTCTACCTGAACGAGCGGGACATTCGGCAACTGGACCGCGAAGACACGTCGGCCGCCGATGGAGACGAGATCTCGATCGTCCCCAGCATCGCCGGCGGGGCGGCACCGGTCGAGACCGACCTGCCGGAACTCTCGCACGAAGAGGTGCTGCGCTACTCTCGGCACCTCATCCTGCCGGAAGTAGGGCTCCCGGGTCAGCGTCGCCTCAAGGCCGCCCGGGTGGCGTTGATCGGAGCCGGCGGTCTCGGCTCGCCGGCCTCGCTCTATCTCGCCGCCGCCGGTGTCGGCACGCTTGGGCTGGTGGACTTCGACGTGGTCGACGCCACCAATCTCCAGCGCCAGATCGTGCACGGCACCGGCACGGTCGGGCGTTCGAAACTGGACTCGGCCGAGGCTCGGCTCAAGGATCTCAACCCGCACGTGCACGTGGAGACGTTCGACACCCGACTCACCTCGGAGAACGCACTGGAGATTCTGGGCGACTTCGACGTGGTACTGGACGGGACCGACAACTTCCCCACCCGCTACTTGGTGAACGACGCATGCGTGATTCTGGGCAAGCCCAATGCCTACGGCTCGATTTATCGGTTCGAGGGCCAGGCGTCGGTGTTCCACGCGGAAGTGGGCCCGTGCTATCGCTGTCTCTTCCGGGAGCCGCCGCCGGCCGGTCTGGTGCCGTCGTGCGCCGAGGGGGGCGTGCTGGGCGTGCTCCCCGGTATCATCGGCAGTATCCAGGCCTTGGAAACCATCAAGCTCATCCTGGGGCGCGGCAGGACTCTCATTGGACGCTTGATTCTGTTCGATGCGATGCAATTCACCATGCGCGAGCTGGCGTTGCACAAGGACCCGGCGTGCCCGGTCTGCGGTGACAACCCGACGGTTACGGAACTCATCGACTACGAGGCGTTCTGCGGCGTCGGAGCGACCCCGGCCTACGAGGGGCCGGAGGTGACTGCCAGCGAACTCGCACGAGAGCTGGAGGGGAATCCCGACCTCGTGATCATCGACGTCCGCGAACAGCTCGAGTGGGAGATATGCCGCATCGAAGGCAGCGTTCTCATTCCACTCGGTCAGCTGCCGGACCGATTGAACGAACTGGACGGACACAAGGAACTCGTGACCCACTGCCACACGGGCGTACGCTCGATGCAGGCGCTCGAGATTCTCCGGGCAGCCGGGTTCTCCAAGGTGCGTAGCCTCGCCGGAGGGATCGACGCCTGGTCGACCAGTGTCGACTCGTCGGTTCCTCGGTACTGAGATGGACAGGCGGTCAGATGGTCAGGCGGTCAGACGGACAGGCGGACAGGCGGTCAGATGGACAGGCGGTCAGCCCCGCACTGCGCACATTCTCCGCCCACCGAACCGTTTACCGCCATACCGCCTTACCGCCCTACCGCCTCACCGCCATCTGCCCCAGCCGCGAATAGTTGATCGACTCGGCCAGAACCCGGGCCGATTCCTGGTCGGCGTGGAAGCCCTGGGAGTTCTCGGACTCCACAAAATCCACCAGGAAGCTCGCCTTGCGTTGGTAGCCGAGCGCGTCGGCCAGGTCGGCCTGGCTGCGGCCGGCGGCTTGGGCCGCGACGATGTCGTCGATCAAGTCGACCAGCGCATCCAACGCCAGGTGTGACAGCCGCTCGGTCTTCGCCTGGATGGTTTCGGCGCGATCCAACAGTTCCTCGGCGTCGACCTTGTGGCACGTCTGGCATGCCTTGTTGATGTTGAGCAGTGGGCTCCGCACGTGGTGGTTGCTGACCTTCATGGCCCCAACGCGCTCGTAGGGCATGTGACAGTCAGCACACGCCACGCCGGCGCGGCCATGGATACCGTTGGACCACGTTTCGAACTCCGGGTGTTGCGCCTTGAGCATGGGGGCACCCGTCTCGCCGTGGGTCCAATCCACGAAACCCATCGCCTCGTAATAGGCGAGGACGCTGTCAACCGACAGGCCGCGCGCCCAGGGAAACACCAGGCGCTTGTCCGGCTTGCTGAAGTAGTACTCGACATGGCACTGGGCGCAGACGTAACTCCGCATGTCCTGTCGGGTGGCCATGGTGTTGACGTCGTAGTCGGGTACGCCGAGTGAGGCCTGATAGTCGGCGATGCCTTCCATGAACGCGGGCCGAGTAATGCGGAGCTGCATGGTCTCGGGATCGTGACAATCCAAACAGCTGATCGGTCCGGTCACGTGCGCGCGCGCCTCTTGGTAGGGCATTTGGTTGAGCGCCACGAAGCCGGCCGTCACATCGCCATTGCCCAGCGATCTCATGGCCCGGTAGGTAGAGCCGTGGCAATTGATGCAGGTGCCCGGTTGCTGCACGACGACCTGGCGCTGGGTGAACGTCTGATCGTCCAGCATATAGGCGTGGCCCCGTTTCTCGCGATAGTCGACCGAGAACGAGTAGCCGGCCCACATCCGCCTGAGTTGGGGGACCCGGTCGAGGTTGCTGCGGGCGGTGAACAGCCGCGGGTCGTCGGGCGACGGATCGCGTGGCTCCGACTCGCTCCCACCGAAACGCGTGCGCTGCATGTCGACCGTTCGCCGATAGCTATCGTACTGCTGCGGGAAATTCTGTCCCCAGACCGCCGGGTCTTCGGTCGTGTCCGTCAGAGCGACCACGCTGAAGAACGGCGTCCGAGCCTCTTCCCGGCGTTCGGCGATGTTCATGAGGAGTGCGATCAGGGCAAACGCCACCACCCCCGTTCCCACCGCCAACCAAACAGTCAGGGGCCTGATACCCTTGCCGCTATCGGTCATATTCAATCCTCGAGAAACGGTTCATCAATCCCCAATCCCATTTTCACTGCCCCCGCTGCCCTCGCCGCCCCCGCCTAGCTGTCATGCCCCACCGTGCTGTGGCACTTGATGCACTCGAGCTGACCCTGTGCGGATGGCGCCGGGTCGATGGCGTGCGTCAGGTCTTCGTGGCAGTAGCGGCAGGCCGACTCTGTCACCCGGCGGTTCATGTCGGTGATGCGAATGGGGTCGGAGAAGCGACCGGTGGTAAAGGCCACGGAGTGGTTCCAGCCGTTCACGCCCTTGATGAACAGCTTGGCGGGAAGCGAACTGTGGGGCGCGTGGCAGTCGTTGCACGTGGCCACAGCCTTGTGGCTGCCCTTGGTCCAGCCATCGTACTGGTCCCACATGATGTGGCAGTTGGCGCAGGCCCCGGGGTCGTCCCGCAGGTAGGCGCCGCCATCGGCATACACGAACGTATAGATGCCGATGCCGCCGACCAATCCGAACAGGATGGCGGCGAGCGTACTGGCGTGGGAAAAAGAAGGTCGCATGCGACTGCGGGCTGGAAGATTCCTGGGTGAAGATATCTCCCCACAATCTGTGCGGTGGTAGCGTGAAGCGCCAATACTAGCCAGGAGCGAGGAGCAAGTCCATCAAGGGTCGGGCGGGCGGACAGGCGGACAGGCGGACAGACGGACAGACGGACGGACAGCCCCACCGCGAACATTGCGCCGGTCATTCCCCGCTACTGAGCCGGAGGCACCAGGCCGGCGGTCCGCTGTTCGCTGATTTCCGTTTTCCGGCTTCCGGCCTCTGGCCTCTGGCATCTGCTCAGCCCACCCCCACTCCCCCCGACCCTTGACCATCACGGCCCGTCGGCTCACGTTAGCTCAATGAGAACACTCCGATTCCGGCGCTTCCCATCGGGCCTTCTCGTCATGCTCCTGACCGTCTCGGGAGGGGGGGCCGTCGTCGCTCAGGCAGACCAGGCCGGCAACGAACGCTACCGGCTCGAGCGCATGGCGATGGTCGACCTCATCGAGGCGCGTGGGGTGAAGGACTCCGCCACGTTGGCCGCGATGCGCGCCGTTCCCCGCCACGAGTACGTCCCGTCGGAATCGGTGAACGAGGCCTACGGCGACCACCCGCTGCCGATCGGGTACGGTCAGACGATCTCCCAGCCGTATATCGTGGCCTACATGACGGAGGTGCTGCAGCCCTACCCCGGCATGAAGGTGCTCGAAGTCGGTACCGGCTCCGCGTACCAGGCGTCTGTGCTGAGCCAGATCGGCTGCGAGGTCTACTCGATCGAGATCTTCGAAGTGCTCGCCACCAGCGCACGCGAGCGACTCGATCGGCTCGGGTTCGATGCCATCAACGTCCGGCACGGCGACGGCCATTTCGGCTGGCCCGACGCAGCGCCGTTCGACGCGGTGATCGTTACCGCGGCGGCCGGGTACATCCCCCCACAGCTGGTCGACCAGCTAAGGCCCGGCGGCCAAATGGTAATTCCGGTCGGGAGCGTCTACGGCATCCAGAATCTCATCCTGATACGGAAGGATGCCACCGGCGAGGTGCGGACCCGCAACCTGCTGCCGGTGCGGTTCGTACCGCTGTTGGACGGGCTTCGCTGACGGTGTGAGCCGGCACTCCCGCACCCTCGCCGTCGTTTGCTTCTCCGCGGGCACGCTCGCCTACGAGATCCTGCTGGTCCGCGTCTTTGCCATCCAACACTTTCACCACTTCGCCTACATGGCGATCGGCATCGCCATGCTCGGCTTTGGCGTGAGTGGCACTATGCTGGCTCTGATCCCCCGCCGCGACCGACGGACGACCACACGCTGGTTCTTCGGTGCTTCTGTGCTCACCCCGCTGGCACTCATCGCGAGCCCGGCGCTGGTGCATCAGGTCACGCTGGACCCGACGCAGTTGGTTTGGAACCTCCACCAATGGCTCCACCTCTCGGTAATCTACCTGCTCCTTGCGCTCCCCTTCGTCGTCGGCGCCCTGGCAGTCCTCCTGGCCCTCACCCTCGAACCCCAACGTCCTGGACGGATCTACGGAGCCAGCTTCCTCGGTTCTGGCCTAGGCGCGGTTCTGGCCATCGCGGTGCTGTGGCTCCTGACGCCGCAACATGCGCTCGCCCTCCCTGCGGTCGTCGCATCGCTGGGCACGCTGGCCGCGGCAACTGGCGCCGAGCGGCGCAGTAGAGCCCTTGGATGGGGCGGACTCGTTGGCGTGCTGGGCTTGATCGCGCTGGTGTATCCGCCCTGGCGTCTTTCCTTGACACCTTACAAGGCCCTGCCACAAGTCGAGGCCTACCCCGACGCCGTGCGTGTCGCCGAGCGGAGCAGCCCGCTCGGTTGGGTCGTGGCAGTGAGCGCCCCGGCATTCCGGTACGCCCCCGGACTCTCCCTCAAGTTCAGGGGGATGCTCCCCCAGCAAACCGGTCTTTTCGTTGACGGGCAGCTTGCCGGCGCGGCGACCGCGTGGGTGGACCGGCAATCGGCGTTCGAGACGCTCGACATGCTGCCCTCGGCAATGCCGTATGTCCTTGGCTCGCGCGACAACGTGCTGGTCATAGGCGCTGGCGCTGGAACGGAGATCGCCAATGCTCTGGTTCATGGTGCTCGATACGTCACCGCCGTCGAACTCAACCCCGACATCGTCGAACTGGCTCGCCAGTACGGTGGCCTTCCGCCCCGTGCGAACCGGCCTGCAACAGGATCGGTACACTGGGTCGTTGGCGATGCCCGACACTACGTCGCGAGTTCACGCGAGCGCTTCGACCTCATCACACTGGGGCCGGGCGGCACCTTCGGGGCGGCGACCGCAGGTGTGTACGCGCTGGGGGAAGACTTCCTCTACACGGAGCAGGCCTACGATGACTACCTGGCCCGCCTGAGTGACGATGGCGTCCTCTCCGTGACGGGGTGGCTGGTGATTCCGCCGCGCACCAACGTGCGCACGATCCTCACAGCGGTGGACGCGTTACGGCGCGCCGTGCCCCATGGCGTTGCGGACGCGCTCGTCGTGGCCCGGAGCTGGGGGACGGTCACAGTCATGGCCAAGCCCTCCGGCTTCACCGGAGAAGAGATCGATGCCCTCGGCTCCTGGGCCGCGGCGCGGAACTTCGACCTCGACTGGCATCCCGGTGCGGGAGCACCGGCGGATGTATTCAATATGCTGGATGAGCCGACCTTCTTCGACGCGGCTCGGGCGGCGGTCGCCGGAACTGACGATGCGTTTCGTTTCGCCGAGTCCTATCCCTTCGACGTCGCGCCGGTCGGAGACACTCGGCCCTACCCCCATCACCACCTCAGGGTACGATCGCTGGGAACACTCCTCGGCAGCGATCGTGGAAGCTGGTTGCCCTTCGCCGAATGGGGGCTGGTGGCCCTCTTGGCGACACTGGTGCAGAGCGTCGTCCTGGCCGGCCTGCTCTTGGTCCTACCGGTGGTCGTTCGGACACGGCGGACCAAGGAGCCGGATCTACTACGGGTGGTCTTGTACTTCTCCGCCATCGGGCTGGCGTATCTGACCGCTGAAATTGCCGCCATCCAACAGGTGGGACTCTTGCTAGGCCATCCGGTGTATGCCGTTGCCGCGGTGTTGACCGTGTTCCGGATCTGTTCCGGTGTCGGCAGCGCCTGGTCGGACCGATTCGATGCCCCGCGGGTATGGC
>JAZFYL010000035.1:0-35973 GCA_036443495.1 Gemmatimonadales bacterium
GAACGCATTCGGCTTCTACGATGCCGATGGGCGTCGGACTGGGGGCCAACCGGCGGCAACGGCCGCTGCCGTCGCGCCCGATGGGGACATCCAAACCCCGCAGTACCTCCGCTTGCTCATCCGACAAAGCCAGTCCAATCGGCTTGGTAGGCTGTACCAGGTGCGGGTCGTCAGCATCGATCAGCGTCTGTGTCATCATCATCACCACCGGACGGTCCACGCCCGCCAGTGCCAAGCCATTCTCCAGCGACTGCTGCAACATGTAGCCGATCCATCCGGCCGTGGCAGCCACCAGCACCCCCAACGGCATCGGCTCGACGACATCGCGGGCCACCTCTCCACGGACCAACTCATCCCCCACCTGGGGTCCGTTCCCGTGGACGATGGCCAAGTGCCAGCCGTCTCGCGCCAGATCCACAATGGGCGCGACGCTGGCCCGTGCGTGACCGAACTGGTCGGTGATCGTGGCCGGCTCGTCCGGCGGCGCCAAAGCGTTCCCGCCCAGAGCCACCACCACCGAACGGGAACGGGCGGAACGGGCATCGAATCGCATAGAGCCGCTAAAGCTATCGCAATGCCGGACTGAGAGGAACCCGCCTGAATGCCTCTGCCGGCCCGCTTCAGGCGATCAGTCGGGCTCGATCTGGAGCGCTTCCCTGAGAGCCTCAAAGGCGCGGCCAAAGGTCACCCAATCGCCCGTCCGGAGGGCCGAATCGGCCAGGCTCATCCAACGCTGTGCCTCCACGAATCGTCCCACCGACCCCATCCCCGGTGGCAGCGGGACCCCCTGTCCCGTCAGATTGCGCCACGCTTCCTCAGGGTTCCGCCCAGCTCCCAGGCGTCCCACCGCCCCCAGGCTGTACCAGGCCACCCGCGGACGTGTCCCGTCACGAACGGCGTAGTAGGGCCCCATGGCTATCAACCCGGTCGGGGTCAGGAAGTACTGCACGGATCCAGCCTCGAGCCGTGCCCCGTCGGCTCTGATCGAGTCCCGAATCTGCTCGTGGAGCGGGAAGCGTGACCATCGTTGGTGCAACACCGCCGGGGTGGGGAGACTGGCAACGCTGTCGATTCGCACCAACTCCAAGGCCGGTCGGCCGTCAACAAGTGTGCCTACCAGAAGCCCACTCAGGCGACGGGAGGAAGGCCGATGGTAGGCCACGGTCACCCCAGGCGTCCGAGGGGCAATCCAGCCAACTTGAATCGGTCCAGACCGACCGCCGACCCCTACCCCGTTGCCCCCTCTGACCGGACTGCCAAGTTCAGGACGACGAGCAAGGACCTCGGCATGCACCCGGGCCTGCGACAGCGGGTAACGCAGTTGACGCAGGAGGTCGTTCGGGATGGCGTCGGTGGGTTCGACCACAGGGCCGGCCAGGTCGCTCCAACTGCCGGCCACGGGACCGGCCTCCGGCAACAGGTAGAGATGGGTCTCACCGCCGGCGGCATCGATTGTTGTGAGAAATCCTGGCCGGACCAAGTTAGCGGAGCCCGATCCGCCCCCCCACTCCACGGGGGCGACGGCTGGAAAGGTCTCGCTCAGAACATAGCCGGTCACCAGCCAGGTCAGTCTTCCGTCCCGCCACGCCGGCTGCACGTCGCGCCAGGTTGCGAAAGGCGCCAACCGGGTGGCCCGTACAATCGGGTCGCGGTGCCAGGTGAGGCGCGCCGTGGGCGGAGTTCCGCCGAGGAGATCCCCGACCTGAAGCCCCCAAGCCAGGATCAGCCGGCGTGTCCAGCTGTCCAGCATAAAACCGGCGTCCCCGAGTCCGACGTGGTAGTCGGGAGCGCCGGGCCAGATAGTTCCCTCGGTGGAATCCAGAAGGGCCAAGGTCAGGACGGAGGGATAGGCAACGGTATCACCCGCGGCGTACGAGAGGGGGCCACCGCCGGCACTGGTCCGGTCCGCCGCGATCGCCGAGACGGAGACTTCTCCGCGAGTCTCCTGCACCGTCAGCCACACTGGCCGGGGCACTCCCGCCTGGGCAAGCACGATCGGAGCCGTGGCGAGAAGGGTGGTCGAATCGACAGCTACGAGGCGCCCAATGGCCTGGGCCGACCAGGGAACGCCGGGAGGCTGGGCCGGTGCACGACCAGGTTGGTCGGTCCGGTCACGCAACTCCAGGTTCTCCAGTGCGAACGCCGTCCGCTCGAAAGTCTCGCTCAGGTTCGCAGCGACGGCTGGACGGTCGTCCGTCGAAACGGCTGGGACAATGAACCGGCCGATTATCGATCCCGCGATCAGAATGATCCAACCGGCCAGCGCCAGCGCGTGACGCGGGCGAAAGGCCCACAGTACCGAGAGGATCGCCGTGGCGCTGGCAATCCCCGCCAGCGTCTGGGTCGTGGCTACCCGCACGCTCCAGGCGCCGGCTGTCTCTGTTCCATGCAGCCCCGCCACGATCTCGTACGGCAACAGCAAGTAGCCCCAGGCCAGGCATAGGGCCAGGGCGGCCAGGAGGGCTCCCAAATGGGCCCGGGCGTGGTCGGAAACGGCGGGCCGGCCATCGACCCAGCGTACCGACCCAATGACGGCGTAGAGAATGATGACGACACCCAGGCCAGTCACCGAAAGTAGGAGGCTGAACGATCGCATCGCTCGCCACCACGGCAATTGCGCCACGTAGATGCCGAGGTCGTGGCCCAATAGCGGGTCGGCCACCTCGTACTGGACTCCCCCCCAGGCCAATGCCATGGTGGTCCACCAATCCGAGACGCCCAGACCCGCGAGCAGGCCCAAGATTGCCCCCAGGGCTATGGTGATCGCCAGCAAGTCCTGGGAGGAAAGAGCCTCACGGAATTCCAGGTTGGAGATGTAGCGCGGCACTTGGACGACACTAAGGGCGCGGTACACGAAGAAGAGGTTGCCGATAAACCAGGCGCACGCCACCAGGATGCCCGCGCCGTCAAGCACGAGGCGCAGTAGATGCATTTGGAGAAGGAACGCGGCAGCATCCGGGGAAATCAGTGACGCCCACCACTGATCACTGAGGATGATGCTGAACCGTCGCCCCAGAAATAGCAGCATGACCAGCACGGCCACGGTGATCGTTATGGCTCGGCCGCGCTTGACCATGGCGTCACACCTTGATGCCTTGCTGGTCCAGCCAGGTCATGACTTCGGTCCGGTATTGGTCCAGGTCCGCCTGGTTGGTTGCCTCGAAGCGTAGCACGAGGACGGGCTGGGTATTCGACGCCCGGAGCAGCCCCCATCCGTTGGGGTACTTGATCCGGACCCCGTCGATGGTGTCGACCTCGTACCGCTTACCGAAATACTCCGAGGCACGCTCGACCACGTCGAACTTCGTTTCATCCGGACAGTCCACTCGCAGCTCCGGGGTGGCGAAGGTTTCGGGAAGATCGCTCAGCAAGGTGGCTAGTCCGCCGGGTCCCCGTGATACGATCTCGAGCAACCGGACGGCGGCAAAAAGAGCGTCGTCGAAGCCAAGATAATCGCCGCCAAAGAAGATGTGGCCACTCATCTCCCCCGCCAGCGGTGCGTTGGTTTCCTTCATCTTCGCCTTGATGAGGGAGTGGCCGGTCTTCCACATGACCGGTCGCGCCCCCGCGCGCTCCAACTCCTGGGGCAGCACCTCCGAACACTTCACGTCGAAGATGACTGAAGTGCCCCGACCGAAACGCCGTACGGCGTCGCGACCAAACACCACCAGGAGTTGATCGCCCCAGCGGATGGTACCTTTCTCGTCGACCGCCCCGATCCGGTCCCCATCGCCATCGAACGCGATGCCCAGCTCGGCACCACTACGCTCGACCTCCGCCTGCAGGTCCGTGAGATTCTCAGGGAGCGTGGGGTCGGGATGGTGGTTGGGGAAGGTGCCGTCCGACTCACAGAAGAGCGGAATTACCTCGGCGCCGGCGGCTTCCAGGATGGACACTGCCACCAGGCTGGCAACGCCGTTACCGCAGTCCACCACGACCCGGACCGGCCGGGCCAGGTTGTGGCGAGAGAGGATCGCCTCCTGATACCCGGCCAACACAGAATCGTCGGTGAGTTCTTCGCCGTCCGGGGCTTCGCGGAGCGCGTCCCCGACGATCAGCCGATACAACTCCTGGATAGTGTCTCCATGCAAGGAATGCCCGTCCAGGACCAGCTTGAACCCGTTGAACTCCGGCGGATTGTGCGAGCCGGTCACCTGAATGCCGCCGTCGGCGTCCAGGGTCGATATGGCGAAATACAGGGCCGGCGTGGGCACCATCCCCACTTCGATCGTAGTGGCCCCGGCAGTGACCAGTCCCGCCCGAATTCCGCCGGCGAGCGCCATGCCCGAAGGCCGGTTGTCTCGGCCGACGACGACTCGAGGCGCGCGGCCCAATTCGGCGAACGCGAAAGTGGCGTAGGCCTGGCCCAGAGAGTGGGCCAGTTCCGGCGTGAGTTGGTCGCCGATGATCCCACGGACATCGTATTGACGGAAAATCGAGTGGGGAACGTTCATGACCGCGGCGATCTATTGGGCCGCAATCGGAACGGACTGCTGCATCAATGACGTGGCCGTCTCCATCGAGAGGTCGATCAGATCGGGCGGCCAGACCCCCAGGACCAGGATGCCGACGATGGCCAGCGCGATCACGCCGGCCGCCGCGCCCCAGACTGTGATCTGGCTACGGTCGACGTCCGGTTCGGGATCCCGCATGTACATGGACATGACGACCGGAAGGTAGAAGCCAGCCGACACGACGCTGGTGAGGACGAGCACCACCGCAAGAACCCATTGTCCGTCGAGAATCACCGACGACAGGATCATCCACTTGGCGATGAACCCGAACGTCCCGGGGAATCCAAGGAGGGACAGCATACACACCGACAAGGCGAACGCCATCCAGGGTCGCTCGCGGGCCAACCCGGCCAGCTCGTCGAGCGTCACGTCGCGCTCGCCGCCACGGCCAAGCATGGCCAACACACCGAAGGCAGCCAGCGTGGTGAGGCCATAGGCCAACAAGTAGATCAACACGGCCGCGGCTCCGAGCCTGGTGCCGGACCAGACCCCGACAAGCAGGTAGCCCGCGTGGGCGATGGACGAATAAGCCAGCATGCGTTTGATGGACCGCTGCGTAAGTGCCACCAGGTTTCCGACCAGCATGGTCAGGACCGCCAGGGCGGACACAACCGGCTGCCACAGGGCGTCAAAGCCCGGGAACGCCTGCATGAGTACACGAATCAACGCGATGAAGGCCGCCGCCTTGATGCCCGTTGCCATATACCCGGTGACCGGAGTCGGCGCACCATCGTAAACGTCGGGTGCCCACATGTGGAACGGAACCGCCGAGACCTTGAAGGCGAATCCGATGAGCAGCATCCCCAGACCCAGCGCCCCCATCACGCCAAGCGGTTTCCCTGCCAGCTGGGCCCCAACGACCAAGATGTTGGTGGAGCCGGTCGGTCCGTATACCAGGGCAATGCCGTACAGCAAGAACGCGGAGGCGAAAGCGCCGATCAGGAAATACTTGAGCCCCGCTTCGGCGGATGCAGCGCTTCTCCGGTCGATGGCTACAAGGGCATATGTCGCCACGGACATGACCTCGAGCCCCAGGAACATCGTGATGAAATCGATCGCGCCCCCGAGTAGCATCATGCCGATGGTCGCCAGCAGGATCAGGGCGTAGTACTCCGGGGCGATGAGGCCCTCGCGCTCCATGTATCCCAGGGACAGCGCCACCGTAACCCCGGCGGAAATCAGGAAGATCCCCAGCGCGGCATACCGGAACGAATCCAAGGCCACCATGTGGGGGATGCCGGCCGGGCCATAGTCGTTACTCCACAGGTAGGCCACCGCCAAGCCACTGAGTATGACACCCGCAAGGCTGATCCAGCCGACCAGGCGACTGTCTTCGGCCGAACTGTGTCGCCATCCGGCGAGCAGGAGAACTATCCCCGCCGTGATCGTGAGGATCAACTCCGGCAGGAGGGCTAGAGTGACCCCGGGGGCGGTCATCAAGTCTATAGTGTTCAATTGGCGTCCTCATCAGTGCCGGTCGGAGCGCCATCCGGGACGCGGGCCGTTTGGACCGCCGGGAGGGTGAATTCGACATAGTGCCTAGCCGACGGTTCCATCCTCCGCAACACCGGTTCCGGGTAGAGGCCAAGCCAAGCGATGCCAGCGATGAGCGGCAGGAGTACCAGGATTTCACGCAGGTCGAGGTCTTTCCCCGCCAGCGCCTTGTTCTCCTCGAGGACTAATGGATTGTAGATGATCCGCTGGACCGCCCACAGCATGTAGACGGCGGCAAAGACGACGCCGGTCGTGGCGATCCCGGTGGCCCAGGGGTGCGCCTGGAAGCTGCCCAGCAGGACCAGGAACTCCCCCACGAATCCGCTCAAGCCCGGCAGGCCGACGGATGCCAGGGCGACGAAGGTCAGCACCAGGCTGAACAGTGGGAGGACGCGGGCCAGGCCCCCGAAGTCCGCGAACAGCCGGCTATGGCGCCGCTCGTACAGCATGCCGACCAGGAAGAACAAAGCACCGGTGGCAAGGCCGTGCCCGATCATGACCATGAGGGCACCCTGCACGCTCTGCACCGTGGCGGCCCAGATACCCAGGACCACGAAGCCCATGTGGCTCACCGAACTGTAGGCGACCAGGCGTTTGGCGTCGGGTTGCACCATGGCGACGAGTGCCCCGTGGACGATGCCCACCACCGCCAGGGTGACGAAGATGGTGGTGACGACGGGGCTCATCGCCACTTCGGGGAACAGCGGCACCGCGAACCTGAGAAACCCGTAGGTCCCCATCTTCAGCAATACCGCCGCCAGGAGGACGCTGCCGGCGGTCGGCGCCTCGGTATGGGCGTCGGGCAGCCACGTGTGGAACGGCACCATGGGGATCTTGATGGCGAACGCCAGGGCGAACGCGGCAAAGTACCACGGCGCGGCGCCACCCAACTCGGTGCTGTGGCTCATCAGGAAGGCGTAGTCGAACGACAGGATGCCGGTCTCGTGCGCGATCTGCCACACCATGACCAGGATCGCCACGAGCATGAGCAGCGACCCGAACATGGTATAGATGAAGAACTTGATGGTAGCGTACAGACGATTCTCGCCGCCCCAAACTCCGATGATGAAGTACATCGGAATCAGGATGAGTTCCCAGAAGACGTAGAACAGGAACAGGTCGAGGGCGACGAAGACTCCGACCATGCCGGAGGTCATGAGCAGCAGGAGGGCGTAGTACCCTCGTTCCATTTTCGTGATGTAACGCCAGCTCCCCAGGACCGCCAAGGGCATCATGGTGGTGCTCAGCAACACCATGAACAGGGAGATGCCGTCGATGCCGACCCGGTAGTAGATGCCCCAGAACGGCATCCAGGGCGCCGAGGCGGAGAACTGCAGGCCGCTCGAGGTGGCGTCGAACACCCACCACAGACCGAGCGACAGCACCGCCACGACGCTCGACACCGCCAAGGCAATTTTCTTCGCCTGCTCGGCGGGGGCCAGCAGCATGGGGACGACACCGACCACCGGGATCAGCAAGAGGGCCGGGATGATCCAGTCGCCGTATCGGAGTGACGTGAGAAAGTCAGTCATCTATACGCTCACCCGGTGACGGCATGCAGCACCCACAGGGCGCCGATGAGAAACAGCAGTACATAGAATCCGAGTTGTCCAGTTTGCAGTCGGCTGCCGATCCGGCCCAGGAACCGGGACAGGCCGGCCGATCCGTCGACGAACCCACCGTCGATGATCTTCTGATCGACCCGTTTCCACAGGAATCTCGTGGACAACGCGTTCAACGGCCGCACCACGATGGCATCGTAGAATTCGTCGACGTAGTACTTGTGGTACAACACCCGCCAGATCCCCTGCTCTTCCGGGGCGTCCCGGGCGACCACGATCGTGTGGGCGAGAGTCGACCGGTAGCCCGCAACGAGGCCGCCAATCGCCACCGCGGTCGCGATACCGATCAGCACGTATTCGGTGGTGCCGTGTGGCAGCTCCGGACGGGTGTAGAGATGGGCCGCGGCGGTGACGGGCAGCAGCCAGGACTCCAGCCAGTGATGTCCCCCCACCCACGTGGGCAGGTTGATGAGCCCACCGATCAAGGTCAAGCCGCCCAACGCCAGCAAGGGCACGGTCATGCTCGCCGGCGCTTCGTGGAGATGCGTTTGGGCGGTCTCGCCTGTCCGGTTGGCGCCGTGGAAGGTCATCGCCATCAGCCGGGCCATATAGAAAGCCGTGATTGCGGCGGTCACCAGTCCCAGCGCCCAGTACACGTAGAAGATCGGGCTGTCGTGGCCCCGGCCGAAGGTGAACGCCAGGATCTCGTCCTTGGAGAAGAACCCTGACGACGGGAAGATCCCGGCGATGGCCAAGGTGGCGATCCACATGAGGCCCCAAGTCCACGGCATGGCCCTCCGGAGGCCGCCCATATTGCGCATGTCCTGCGCGTCCTCGTGAGAGTGGATCTCGTGATAGGCGTGGTGCATCGCGTAAATCACGCTGCCTGAGCCCAGGAACAGCAGCGCCTTGAAGAAGGCGTGCGTCATCAAATGGAAGATCCCGGACGCGTATGCGGCCGTACCGACGCCCAGGAACATGTAGCCCAACTGGGAGATGGTCGAATAGGCCAGGACTTTCTTGATGTCGTACTGGCGCAGCGCCATCGTGGCGGCGAACAGCGCCGTCACGACCCCGATCCCCGCAACGATGGCGCTCGACACGGGGGCCATGGCGAACAGCACGTTGGTGCGCGCCACCAGGTAGACCCCCGCCGTTACCATGGTGGCGGCATGGATCAGGGCGGAAACAGGAGTCGGGCCGGCCATTGCGTCGGGCAACCAGATGAAGAGCGGTATCTGGGCCGACTTCCCCGTGGCCCCCAGGAAGAGGAACAGGGTGATCGCCGTGATCATCGTCCCACCCAAGGGAACGGTCCCCGGCAATGCCCGCATGACAGTGGCAAAATCGAGGGACCCCACCGTGGTCCAGATCATGAACATGGCGATCATGAACCCGACGTCGCCGATGCGATTGACGATAAACGCCTTCTTGCCGGCGTCGGCGTTGGCCTTGTCCTCGAACCAGAAGCCGATCAGCAGGTAGGAGCAGAGCCCAACACCCTCCCAGCCGATAAACATGACCGGGAAGCTCGACCCGAGGACCAACACCAGCATGAAGGCGACGAAGAGGTTGAGGTACGCGAAGTAACGCGCGTATCCAGGATCCTCCCGCATGTACCCGATACTGAACAGGTGAATGAGGCTGCCCACCCCGGTGACGATGAGCAGCATGACCAGCGACAACTGGTCGACCTGGAGGGCAAAGGCTACTTGGAGCTGGTCTACGGGAAGCCAGGTCCACAACGTGACGACGACCGTCGGTGGCGCGCCGGTGGTCTGATAGCCGAGGAAGATCATCAACGCGACGACGAAGGCCAACACCAAAACCCCGGGGCCGATCATCGAGACGGCTGACTTTTGCCACGTCCGCACCGACTCGGTGACCAACAGCGCAGTCCGCGACGGCAGCAGGGGCGACGGCCCGCTGGCGAGCAGTGCCAGCTTGCCGTTGATCAGGAACCCGAGGAACGGCAGCGCCACGGTGAGCCACACCCAATCCGGGTGCAACACCATCCACCGGGGAATCCCTTCGAGGGCGGTCGCCGCGAAGCCAAGTGACGAAAGGGGCATCAGCCGTGCAACAGGTTGATGTTCTTGAGATCGACGGACTCGAGATGGCGGAAGACGGCAATCATGATCGCCAATCCGACCGCCGCTTCGGCCGCCGCCACAGTCATGACGAAGAAGACCATCACCTGCCCCCCGACGCCATGGTACTGCGACAGCGTAACAAAGGTGAGGTTCACGGCGTTCAGCATTATTTCCACGCACATGAAGATCACGATGGCGTTCCGCCTGAGGAGCACCCCGGCGGCCCCGATGCTGAACAGGATGGCCGACAGCGCCAATGACGGGCCGAGTAGCATCTAGAGCTTCCGCTTGGCGAGCACGACAGCGCCCACGATGGCCGCAAGCAGTAACACGCCGGTGATCTGAAACGGAATGAGATACGTGAGAAACAGTGGTTCGGCGATTGCCCCCACGACGCCGCGCGATACCACGGTCTCTTGCAGACGTGTGCCCTCGGGCAGCACGGCCTCGGGCGGCAGCCCCGCGTTTCCGGATACTTCGAACGCCAACTGCGCCGGCGAGTAGTCGGCCAATTGGGCCATACTGAAAGTGAGGGCCCCGGCGATGACGATGGCCACCACCCAGCTGAGTTTACCGCGCAGGTCGGTTTCCCCAGACCCCAGATTGAGCAGCATGATCACGAACAGAAACAGCACCATGATGGCACCGGCGTAGACCAGCACCTGCATCACCGCGATGAACTGCGCGTTGAGCAGCACATAGATGCCGGCCAGCGACAGCATGACGCTGATGAGCCAAAAGGCCGAAGCGAGCGGGTTCCGTTGTGTGACGCACATCAACGCCCCGACCACGGCACCCATTCCGAACACGTAGAAGATGAACTGGACCACCGCTACTCACCCCTCGGGTCGGTCGGATCCCACAACGTGGACACCGGGTGCGTCTGGGCCTGCAGGCGTTCCAGGTCGTAAACGAACCGCCCCCGCTCGTACTCGGAGTTCTCGTAATGCACCCCGACGTGGATCGCCTCTTCCGGACAGACTTCCTGGCAGTACCCGCAGAACACGCAGCGGAACTCGTCGATCTCGTAGATCAGCGGATAGCGGTTGCCATGCTCATCCTCGCCCGGCACCAGCTTGATGCAATTCGCGGGACACACCTGAGGACACAAGCCACAAGCGACACATTTCGAACGCCCTTCTTCGTCGGTCAACATCCGGTGCGTACCCCGCCAGCGCTGGCTGATGCTCCAGTCGTCCTGGCTTTTCTCCTCGGGATACTGCATCGTCACCTTGGGCTGCCGCATGTGCTTGAAGGTGAGCGCCATCCCCTTGAGCGCCGCCCGTACATAGCTCACTTCGGTATCGGGTCGTTTCATGACCTTGACGTTGATCGCCATTTAGCCTTCCTCGGCGGTCCGGACCGGCCGGTGGGCGGACCCCTTGATGATCAACCCGCGATCCAGGACCACGAACACCAGGTAGGCCAGCACCACATTCAGCACGGTATAAATCACGCCGCGCATCAGGGGGTCGCTGACTCCCATCACGCGTTCGACGAGGTGGATCGCCAGGGCGATGATCACGATGTAGAGCGTGGCCACCTCGATCATGAACTTCCATCCCAGTGCCATGACCTGGTCGTAGCGGAACCGCGGCAGCGTCCATCGGACCCACATGAACAGGGCGAGGAAGAACAGCGTCTTGAGTAGGAACGCCAGGCCCGTCGCCAGGACGATCACGATTCCCCCGCCCTGATCATCGCCGGTCCAGAAGGGAATGTCCCAGCCGCCGAAGAACAGCGTGACCGTCATCGCTGAAATCGTCACCATGTTGGCATACTCGGCGATGAAGAACATCGCGAACTTCATCGCGCTGTACTCGGAGTGATACCCCGCGACCAACTCCGACTCGGCTTCGGGCATGTCGAACGGCAGCCGGTTCGTTTCGGCGAAGCCCGACACCAGGAACACGAAGAACGACAGGAACAGCGGCAGGGCATACCACAAGCCAGCCTGCTGTTCGGCGATGATGGTGCCGAAAGCGACATTGCCCGAGAGGAGCAGCACCGGGATGAGTGCCAGTCCCATGGACAACTCGTAGGAAATCATCTGGGCGCCTGCCCGGAGTCCGCCGAGCATGCTGTACTTGCTGTTGGAGGACCAGCCCGCGATGACGATGCCGTAGATGCCGACCGAGCTGACGGCGACGACGAACAGATAGCCTACGGGGAGATCCGCCACCGCCATGGGCATGTACCCGGCGTGCACGAACCGGCCCAGCAGCGGCAGGGTGATGTCGAAGTTGAGATTCCAGGGTGCTGCGATAGGAATGACGCCCAGCAACAGCATCGCCGGAATGAAGGCCATCGCGGGGGCCAGCATGAACAGCACCGGGTTGGCGCCGGCCGGCAGAGTCTCTTCCTTCAGGATGTTCTTGACGCCGTCCGCCAACGGCTGCAGCAAGCCGCCGGGACCCGCCCGATTGGGACCCATACGGTTCTGAATCCACGCCGACAGCTTGCGCTCCAGCAGCGTGAGGAGCGCCACGCTGACCATCGTCAGCGAGAACACGACGACCATCTTCACGACGCTTACCAACAGGAACCCCTTGACCTCTGGCGTCATGATCCGATGCCCGCGGGGGTTTCCGGAGCCACCGTTCGCCCCACGAACCCAAGAGCCTGGTGGCTGAGGCCGGCGAACGCCGGCACCGCCTGCGAGAGAGCCACGAATGCGTCGTTCGCGCTGGCCAGAGCCAGGTCCTCGCCCCGCCGGCCGATGATCTCCGCCGCCACCCACCAACCCGGCCGGGCCATGCCGGGCGCGGCCCGGGCCTGTCGATAGAGTTGGACACGATGGTCGCGGTTGACGTACGAGCCGTGCTCCTCAGCCATGCTGGTCATCGGAAGCACGGCATCGGCCTCACCGTAGGCTTCCAGATCGACGGTGCCCAATACGATGACGGTGCCGGCGCTCCGGATCGCGCGCATTTGCTCCGGCGTGAGGGCTTCGTCCACCACGACCACTACTTGGGCGCCGGCAGCCCGTTCCAGCGCGCCCGCGAAATCGTCGCCGTAGCCGACCATGCGCGCCCCGGTGAGATTCGGTACCCGCTCGCTCCGGAGGGCCAAGTCGGGCACACCGGCCAGGCTCGCCTCGGGACCGGTGGGCACCCGGACGGCCGCGGTGCGGTCGAACCCGTCGAGCATGCGGTATATCAACCCCAGCGCTTCGGTCGGCGCCCGGCCCGATGCGAGGACCACCGCCCGGCCGCTGGTCCCTTCGAGCGTCTCAGCCACCCGGTCGAGGGCGGTGTCCCAGTCGACCGCGTGGAGTTTGTTGCCTTCGCGGATGAGCGGTGCTTCGAGTCGATCGCCCCGGTTCATCCAGCGGTAGTCCAGGCGGCCCTCGTCGCACATGAAGTGGCGATTGACCTCCATGTTGGGCCGGGGGCGCAACCGCACCACTACCTCGTCCCGGGTGTCGATGGTCATGTTGCAGCCCTGCGAGCAGCCCGGACAGATACTGGCGGTCTTGTCCAGATCCCAGGCGCGGGCCTTGTGCAGGAAGTCCTTGGAGATGAGCGACCCCACCGGGCAGAGATCGACCACGTTGCCAGCCCAGGGCTGATCGAGGGCTTCGCCTTCGAAGATGCCGATGTAGGCGCGATCGCCGCGTTCGGACACATTCAGGACCGGCTGTTGGGCCACGTCCTCCATGAACCGGACGCAGCGCGTGCACAGGATGCAGCGGTTGGGCACATAGAGGACATCGGGTCCAAACTCCTCCACCGGATTGAACCGCTTGGCATAGTCGCCATAGCGCGTGTGGGAACGGCCTTCCTGGAAGACGTAGTTCTGCAGTTCGCACTCGCCGGCCTGGTCGCAAATCGGGCAATCCAGCGGGTGATTGATGAGCAGGAACTCGAGAACGCTCTCCCGGGCTTTCTTGGCCGACTCGCTATACACGTGTACCACCTGCCCGTCCGTGACCGCGGTCACGCAGGCCGGCAGGAGCTTGGGCGCCTTCTCGACCTCGACCAGACACATCCGGCACACGGCCGGCGACGGCAACGAGGGATGGTAACAATAGTGCGGCACCAGGACGCCGGCCTGCTTGGCGGCTTCGATGAGCGGGGTGCCGGGCGGCACCTGCACCTCGATGCCGTCAATGGTCACGGTGGCGAGAGCGTTGGACATGATGTCTAGTGAGCAGCCAGGGCCGGCTCCCGGGCCCCGCTGATGTAGGCGTCGAACTCGGAACGGAACTTCGCGATGCCGCTCACGATCGGAGCCGCACAGGAGTCGCTCAGAACACAGATGGTCTTGCCGGTCATGCTGTCCGATAGATCGAGTAAGAGATCGATGTCGCGCTGCTGCCCTTCACCGCGGAGGATGCGTTCCAGAATCTTGGTGGTCCATGCCGTGCCTTCACGGCATTGTGTGCACTGCGCGCAGGACTCGTGGGCATAGAACCGGGCCAGTCGCCAAATCTGGTACACTATGTCCGTCGAGTCGTCCATCACGATCATCCCGCCCGACCCCAGCATCGAGCCGGCTGCCACGACACCCTCATAGTCGAGCAGGGCCCCCTCCATCTCCTCGGCGTTCATGATTGGTACCGACGAGCCGCCGGGAATGACCGCCTTGAACGTCCGCCCGGGCAGCATGCCGCCGGCCATGTCGAAGATGAGGTCCTTCATGGGGGTCCCCATGGTGACCTCGTAATTCCCCGGCTTCTGGATGTGGCCACAGATCGAAATGAGCTTAGTGCCGGTGCTCTTTTCGTTGCCGAGACACAGCCCCTTGTACCACTCGGCGCCCCGATTGATGATGTGGGGCACGGCCGCCAGGGTCTCGACATTGTTGACTGTGGTCGGCATTCCGAAGACGCCGGCCTGGGCCGGGAACGGCGGCTTGATGCGAGGATTGCCCCGCTTACCCTCGAGAGAATTCATGAGCCCCGTTTCTTCGCCACAGATATAGGCTCCGGCGCCTCGATGAAGCACGATTTCGAGCCGTTTCCCCGTCCCCAGCATGTTGTCGCCGAGGACACCGTTGGCGTAGGCCTCTTCCACCGCCCGCGACATGATCGCATACGGCCCAGTGAATTCCCCCCGGATGTAGAGGTAGCAGACCTCGGCACCGATGGCGTGCGCCGAGATGGCGCATCCTTCGATCATGGCATGCGGCGTCCACCGCATGATCTCCCGGTCCTTGAAGGTCCCGGGTTCTGACTCGTCGGCGTTGCACACCAGGTAGTGCGGCTTGCCGCTGTCTTTGGGCATGAACGACCACTTCAGGCCGGTCGGGAAGCCCGCCCCACCCCGCCCGCGGAGCCCTGACGCCTTGACGATGTCGATGACGGCCGCGGGATCCATGGCAAGGGCCTTCCGCAGCGCTTCGTACCCGCCCCGGTCAACCCAGCCTTGGTAGCCACGCGCCGCCTCGTCGCCGAAGTACTCCGACAGCAGGACCGTTTCCTGGGGACTCGGCGGATGTGGGTAGCCCATTACTTATACGCCTCCAGCAGTCCGGGCACCCGCTCCGGCGTTACGCTCTCGATGAAGTCGTCATCGATCATGATCGGCGTGGCAAAGCCGCAGGCGCCGAGGCATTCGACCTCCTGCACCGTAAAGCGACCATCCGGACTGGTGCGACCCAACTCTTCGCATCCGGTCGCCTCGAGGATTGACTTCAACACCCCCTCGGCCCCGCACATGCCGCAGGGGCTCGTGGTGCACACCTGGATGAAATGCCGGCCCACCGGATGGGTGTGGTACATGGTGTAGAACGTGACCACGCCTTTGACGTAGGCGGGGGTCACCCCGAGAACTTTGCCGACCTCGGCCATGGCGGGTTCCGAGATCCAACCGCGCACCTCTTGAATCATCCAGAGTGCGGGCAGCAGTGTGGCCAGCTTGGTCGGGTACTTCTCGAACAGGGCCTCGAGTTTGGCCCGGGTTTCGCCGACGAATACCGGTTCGTGGGCGGTCTCGGGGGCGTGGGCCCCGGCCGTGACGCTCATCGATCGACCTCCCCCATCACAATGTCAATGCTGGCGTTGATGGCGATCACGTCCGACAGCAGAGCCCCCTCGCACAGTTTGGGCAGGGCGGCCAGATTGATGAATGCGGGCGGGCGAATGCGCCAGCGGACCGGCTTGGCCGTTCCGTCTGACACGAAGTAGTAGCCGAGTTCTCCCTTCGGATTCTCCATCCCCATGTAGGCCTCGCCGGCTGGCGGCTTGATCCCCTCCATGACCTGCTTGAAGTGGTAGATCATGGCTTCCATGTCGCTCATGGCGCTCGACTTGGGCGGCAGGGTGACGCGGGGATCGTCCACGTTGATCGGACCTGGCTCGAGCCGGTCCAACGCCTGCTCGAGGATGCGGTTGGACTGGTACATCTCCTCGAGCCGCACCCGGTATCGATCGTAGACGTCGCCATGCTCGCCGACTGGGACGTCGAAGTCGTATGTCTCGTAGTCGAGATAGGGGCGATCCTTGCGAATGTCGTAGGGAACTCCGGACGCCCTGAGCATCGGCCCAGACAACGAATAGTTGATGGCGTCCTCGCCCGAAATCACCCCAATGCCCTGGGTCCGTCCACACCATATTCCGTTCCGGGTGAACATGGTGTCCACCTCGTCGAGGACCTTGGGAAAATTCCGGGTGAAGGCCCGCAAGCCATCGGTCCAGCCCTCGGGCACGTCGGCCATGAGTCCGCCGACGCGGGTCAGGCTGGTGGTTAGCCGCGCGCCGGTCCAGGCTTCCTGCAGGTTGTAGATCACCTCGCGCTGCTGGAACGACCAGAGGAACGGCGTGAACGCCCCAAGATCGATTCCCGTGGTCCCCAGCCAGACGATGTGGGAGATGATCCTGCTCATCTCGCACGCGATTACCCGCAGCACGGTACACCGCTCGGTGATCTCGAGGCCCATCAATTTCTCGACCGCCATCGCCAAGCACACGTTGTTGGCCATTGGTGCCAGGTAATCGGTGCGGTCGGTAAGCGGCACGATCTGATTGTAGTGGCGGTACTCACCCAGCTTCTCAAACCCGGAATGGAGATAGCCCACGTGCGGAATCATCCGCTTGACCGTCTCGCCCTCCAGTTCGACCACCAATCGGAGGACCCCATGAGTGGCTGGATGCTGCGGGCCGATGTTGACCATCATGCCATCGCCGACCAAGGCGTCGGTGGTCGATGCGGGCGCCACACCGAGGGGTACCTGGGTCGGCTGCCCCTCCGAGTCGAGGCCGGACGTGGCCAGGGACATCTCGATGGTCCGCTTACTCACGCTCTACCACCCCGAACCCGACGACCCGGGTCGCGCGAGTGCTCGGCCGCCATGGCCAGTTCGCCTTCTGAGTAGTGCGATTCTGGTTTGATCCCCAAGGCCTGCCGGACCTGCTCGGCCCGGCTGAAGTGGCCGCGTAGCGGGAAACTCTTCCTCAGCGGGAATCCCTCGGCGTAGCTCTCCCACATGAGAATCCGTCTGAGGTCCGGGTGTCCGGTGAACTGGACGCCGAACATGTCGTACACCTCCCGCTCCAGCCAGTCGGCACCTTTCCACAGGTCATACACGGAGTCCACCCGCAACTCGCCCTGGGGATCGAATTCGATTTTGACGCGGAGATCGTCGCAGCGGTCCAGCGACCGTAGCTGGTACACGACTTCAAACGGCTTCTCGGGATCGCGGTACTCCACCGCGGTTATGTCCGTCAGGTAGTTGAAGGTCTGGTTGGGGCTGTCCTTGAGCCAGGCCAGGATTTCGTGGGCCTTATCCCGGGCCACATACACGATGGCGTCGCCACACACCACCTCGGTCCGATGGACGGCGGCGCCAAAGGCGTCACGCAGGGCGGCGCCGGAGGGTGACGGTGTCATCCCGACCTGGTTTGCTGAACCGAGTTTCCGAAGGGCTCTGCAAGCTCATCCACCCGCTCGGGAGACAGGAAAAGGCCATCGTCACGCAACAGGAACTCCTGCCGCAAACCCTTGTCGGTGATGGACTCACCGCTGATTTTCTTGTGCAACATGAGAATCCCATAGATCAGGCCTTCGGGCCGGGGCGGGCACCCGGGAACGTAGACGTCGACCGGAATGATCGTGTCGATGCCCTGTACCATGGCATAGTTGTCGAAGATGCCGCCCGTGGAGGCGCAGGCACCCATCGAGATGGACCACTTGGGCTGCGGCATCTGATCCCAGATCCGGCGGATGACCGGCGCCAGCTTGAAGGGCAACCGGCCGGCACAGATGAGCACATCCGCCTGGCGGGGCGAGAAGCTCATCCGCTCCATCCCGAACCGGGCCAGATCGTAGCGGGAGGCGGCCGTGGCCATGAACTCGATGGCGCAGCAGGCGGTCCCGAACGGCATGGGCCATAGCGACTTGGTCCGGGCCAGGTTCACCAGGTAATCGAGCTTTGAGGTGACCCAATTCGGGGAGGCTTCGGCGACCACCGTGTGGTCTTCCTGGTTTACGCCCATTCCAGGGCCCCCCGCTTCCACGCGTAGATGAACCCGACCGTGAGTACCCCCAAAAAGAAGCCCATGACGCCCAGGAGATATCCGGAGTATTCGGGTAGCTGACGGAACGCCACCGCCCAGGGCACCATGAACACCACTTCGATGTCAAAGATGATGAAGAGCATGGCTACCAGATAGAACCTGACGGAATATCGGCCCCTCGAATCTTCCAGGACCGGCATGCCCGACTCGTAAGGCTGGAGCTTGACCGGCGTCCGCCGGTAGGTGGACAGCAATTGCGACAACCCGATCATCAAGATCGCGTTCGCCACCACGAAAATGACCAGCAACAGCAGCGGGATGTAGGGTTGGAGCATGTCGTCAACGAGTTCGTGAAAAATTTCACTAACGGGACTGCAAGCTAACCGTGGGTGGGGGCGAGTTCAAGCCGGTATTTGCGTCCGTGACACGCAGTTAGGTCTCCTGGTTATATTGCCCGCGCGAACCCGCACATTTCACGTCTCACCTCGAGCAGCCATGTCGATCAAGTCCGACAGGTGGATCCGCCGCATGTCCCGAGACCACAGCATGATCGAGCCTTTCGTGGAGACCCAGGTTAGCCGGGGGACGATCTCCTACGGCGTCTCCTCCTACGGCTACGACATGCGGGTGGCCCCTGAATTCAAGATCTTCACCAACGCCCTGTCGGCCGTGGTCGACCCCAAGGCGTTCGACGACCGCAGTTTCGTCGAGCTGACCGGCGATGTCTGCATCGTCCCGCCCAACAGCTTTGCTCTGGCACGGTCGGTGGAGTATTTCCGCATTCCCCGGAACGTCCTCACCATCTGCGTCGGCAAATCCACCTACGCCCGGTGTGGGATCATCACCAACGTGACGCCCTTCGAGCCGGAGTGGGAGGGGCACGTCACCCTGGAGATCTCCAACACCACCCCCCTCCCCGCCAAGGTCTACGCCAACGAGGGAATCTGTCAGGTGCTGTTCTTCGAGGCCGACGACGACGACGTCTGCGAAACCAGCTACGCCGACAAGAAGGGCAAGTACCAGGCACAGACCGGCGTGACGCTGCCGAAGCTGTAGCGGGTAGCTGGTGGCTAGGGGCTAGCGGGCTAGGGGGCTAGGCGAACAGCCACCGTCCACTGTCCACCGTCCGCCGTCCACCTCACCGGCCACTAGCCACCAGCCAGTACCCGTCCTGCCTCCTCGACTAGTTCCGTAGCCCGGCCTATCCGCATGGTAAGATCTTCGATTTCACGTCGCGTAAGCGCCTCGTCCCGACTGCGAATCGCCTCGGAGATCGACGGGAGCGGAATCGTGGCGTAGCCGTTGTCCAGGTCGGATGCGAAGATCAGGTTCCGCATCCAGGGGCGGGCCACCAGACCTTCCGGCCGAGTCATCGCCTGCTCTACCCGGCGCAGCTCCCTGTTCACTTGGGCCAGGCGGTCCGCGGCCGGACTCGTCCCCAGCAGCACCGAGTCCCGGAGATCGTTGAAGGCGCGACCTGCGCCGGCCAGTTCGGCCGCGGCCTGTTGCAACCCGGCGAAGTGGGTCGTGTCCCAACCCAGTTCGGCTACCTGGGCCTTCACCGTGTCCACCAATTCGCCCAGATGTATCCCGAAAGCCTGGTAGTCGAGCGGCACGATATCCCCATTGGCCAGTCGTGCCAGGGTTACGGACGCCAACCGCCCGGCAGCCGCGTGACTCAACAGCCCGGGATCGCTGAAGGTCGTGATGTAGTGATAGCTGTCGTAGGCGGAGTGATAGACACCGTAGGTCCCGCCAAAGCCGAATCCGAACGATGGAATCCCGAGGTGATTGTAGAATCCGGCGAAATCACTTCCTCCTCCCAGGTTGCCGATGCCGGGCTCGTCCCCGGATTCGTCCGACCCGGCACGCCGACGCCAGTCGACCAGGACCGCGACCGAGTCGCCGGGTTGCTGCACCGTCGCGGTCAGCTCCCGGATGAAGTCATGGAGGGAAGCCGTCCCGGAAGCTCCAAAGTCGCGGCCCGCGACGGCGACATCCTGGTTCAGATAGGCCACCGCATTCCGGGTGAGGGTGTCGGCCATCGCCTCCACCCACTCAACTGACCCGACCAGGCCCCACTCCTCGCCGTCCCACGTCGCCAGCACGATCGTCCGCAAGGGGCGATCGCCCTCGGCGAGGGCGGCGCCGAGCGCCCGCCCCGCTTCCAGCAGGCTCACCGTGCCGCTGACATTGTCGACGGCACCCGGTCCCCAGGCGTCACGGTGGGCCCCGGCGATCACCAGCTCCTCGGGCCAGAGACTGCCCCGGATCACACCGAACGTGTTGGCAATCGTCTTGTAGGCGCGTTCCCCCCGCTCGGGCCATACGGCGACCCTGAGAGTCACGCGTCCAGCCCCCCCTACGTGGTAGCGAAACGGCAACCCGCCCTGCCAGTCCTGTGGCACGGAAGGTCCCTCGAGGCGTTCCAGAATCTGGTGAGCATTGGCGTAGCCCATCGGAACCACAGGAATGGTGGGGATGGCCATCGAGTCCACCGGCAGGCGTCGCGCTCCTTCGAGCGACGGCCAGCCCGGTGTGGAGGGGTCGCCGCGGCCGTTGTAGAGACTGCCTCGTTGGACCGCCTGCTCGGGGCGCATGAGCCCGCGCGGGTACACGTCGCCCTTGAAGAAGCCGTCATCTTGGGGATCGGAATACAGTACCAAACCGGCGGCGCCCCGCGCCTCCGCCTCCCGAGCCTTGATGCCTCGGAAGCTGCGCCCGTAACGTGCGATCACGACCGCTCCATCGACCGTGATGGCCAGGGAATCGAGTACGGCGTAGTCGGCCGGCAGGCCATAGTTCACGAACACGACCGGACCGGTGACATCCCCCACCCCGCTGTATCCGTTCATCGCCGGCCACACGCCCTCGTGGGTCGCCGGATCCTGCGGCAACGCCGGCTCGGTGAGATCCAGCCTGAGCCGGTCGGGGGCGACCAACTCCACCAACGCCGAGTCCTGGAACGGGAGGAAAACCCGGTATTCCGTTCGCATCGTGTCCAGACCGAACTCTGCCATCTGTTGCAGGACGTAGTCCGCCGTCCGCATCTGGGCCGGCGTACCGGCGACATGCGGGGTGGAGGCGAGTTCACGAATGTGTCGCCGGGCTGAGGCGGTGTCCGGGACGCTCTGCAGTACAGCTTCGAGACGGCGCTGCGTCTGGCTGTTGCCGGGAGTGTACCCCGTCAGCGTTTGCTGCGCGGCGAGAGTGGTGCACGGAACCAGGAATGCGAGCGCGAGTAGCCGGCGCATTGGAACCTCGATAGGTGGGAACGTTGGTTGGCGCCGGGATCGGCCGGCCCGGGCACTCGTCAGACGACTCAGCCGGTGAGTGACGCGACCAGGAAATCGCGGTTCAGCCGGGCGATGGTCTCCAGGGGTATTTCCTTCGGGCACGCCGCGTGACATTCGCCGTAGTTGGTGCACCCGCCGAAGCCTTCCATGTCCATTCGCTCGACCATGTTGAGGGAACGGCGGTAGCGTTCCGCCTGCCCCTGGGGCAGTTGCCCCAGGTGGGTCACCTTGGCGGCGGTGTACAGCATGGCCGACGCATTGGGGCACGCCGCCACACAGGCGCCACAGCCGATGCACGCGGCGGCGTCCATCGCCGTCTCGACCATGTCCTTGGGGACGGGAATGTCGTTGGCATCGGGCACGCCTCCGGTGGAGACACTGATGAACCCCCCGGCCTCGATAATACGGTCGAAGGCGGAGCGGTCCACGACCAGATCCTTCACCACGGGGAAGGACCTGGCGCGGAACGGTTCGATGGTGATCTCGTCTCCATCGCGGAAACTGCGCATGTGGAGCTGGCAGGTGGCGGTGCCGTGCATCGGACCGTGCGGGCGACCGTTGATCACCAGACTGCACATGCCGCAGATCCCCTCGCGACAATCGGAATCGAACGCGACCGGTTCTTCCCCCTGGTCGGTGAACCGTTCGTTCACCACATCCAGCATTTCCAGGAACGACATTTCGTGACTGATGTCTTCGGCCCGGGTGGTCACCATTCGGCCATCGATGTTCGGCCCCGCTTGCCGCCAGATGTGCAGCGTGAAGTTCACTGGTAACTCCGTACAGCCAGGTGGACGTTCTCGAACTCCAGGGGATCCACGTGACGAATCGGGTCGGACTCCGGCCCGGTGTACTCCCACGCCGCGACGTGGGCGAACTCCTCGTCGTTGCGCCGCGCTTCGCCGTCGGGGGTTTGATACTCTTCCCGGAAGTGGCCGCCGCAGGATTCCGCACGGTCGAGCGCGTCACGGCACATCAGTTCGCCGAACTCGAGGAAGTCCGCCACCCGGCCGGCCTTTTCCAAAGACTGGTTGAAATCGTCCGCCGTCCCGAGGATTCTGACGTCCCGCCAAAATTCCGCGCGAATCTCGGGAATCCGGGCCAGTGCCTCCCTGAGCCCAGCCTCGTTGCGGGACATGCCGCATTTTTCCCACAGGAGACGACCGAGTTCACGGTGAAACGAATCAACGCTGCGCGTCCCGTTGACGTCGAGCAGACGTTGCGTGTTCCGCTGCACCTCATCCTCCGTGGCCTTGACCGCCGGATGGTCCAGATCGATCGGGTCGTGCCCCGTACGGGCCAGATAGTCGCCGATGGTCGAGGGAAGCACGAAGTATCCGTCCGCCAGACCCTGCATCAGGGCGCTGGCACCCAGGCGATTGGCTCCGTGATCCGAGAAATTGGCTTCGCCGATGACGTGGAGTCCCGGCACCGTACTCATCAGGTTGTAGTCGACCCACAAACCTCCCATCGTGTAGTGCGGCGCCGGGAAGATGCGCATCGGCTGCTGGTAGGGGTCCTCGTCGGTGATGCGATCGTACATCTCGAAGAGGTTGCCATAGCGCTCTTCGATAGTCTCCTTCCCCAGCCGGGCGATCGCGTCGGCAAAGTCGAGGTAAACACCGAGACCGTTCTTGCCCACCCCGCGGCCGTCGTCGGTAACCTCCTTGGCGGCCCGGCTGGATATGTCCCGTGGAGCGAGATTGCCGAAGCTGGGGTACTTACGCTCGAGGTAGTAGTCGCGCTCGTTTTCGGGAATGTCGCCCGGCGCACGGGTATCCCCGCGCTGTTTGGGCACCCACACCCGACCGTCGTTGCGCAGCGACTCGCTCATCAGGGTGAGCTTGGACTGATAGTCGCCCTCGACTGGAATGCAGGTCGGATGAATCTGCGTGTAGCACGGGTTGGCGAAAGCTGCACCGCGCTTGTACGCGCGCCACGTGGCGGTGACGTTGCACCCCAAGGCGTTGGTCGAGAGATAGAAGACGTTGCTGTATCCTCCGGTCGCGAGGACGACGGCGTCGCCCAGGTGCGAACGGATGGCCCCGCTGACGAGGTCGCGCACCACGACGCCGCGGGCGCAGCCGTCCACGATGATCACATCCAACATCTCGGTGCGCGGAAACATCTCGACGGCGCCACGTTCGATCTGGCGGGCGAGTGCTTGATACGCCCCAAGCAACAACTGCTGCCCCGTCTGGCCGCGCGCGTAGAAGGTGCGTGAAACCTGGGCCCCACCGAACGAACGGTTATCGAGCAGGCCACCATATTCCCGCGCGAAGGGTACGCCCTGGGCCACGCATTGATCGATGATGGCGGCACTGATCTCCGCCAGGCGGTAGGTGTTCGCCTCCCGCCCACGGAAATCGCCGCCTTTGATTGTGTCGTAGAACAACCGGTAGACGCTATCGCCGTCGTTCTGGTAGTTCTTGGCGGCGTTGATGCCGCCCTGGGCGGCAATACTGTGGGCCCGGCGGGCGGAGTCCTGGAAGCACAGACACTGGACCCGGTACCCCAACTCCGCCATGGTGGCGGCCGCCGAGGCCCCGGCGAGCCCCGATCCAATCACGATCACGGTGAATTTCCGCTTGTTCGCCGGGTTCACCAGCTTCATCTCGAACTGGTGCCGCTTCCATTTTTCGGCCAACGGTCCGTCGGGGATCTTGGCGTTGAACTCCATTGCGTGTCCTCTAGTTACCGCAGCCAGCCAAAGAGAATGGCCAGCGGTATCGTCGCAAAGCCGAGCGGCACGACCACTGCAATGAGCGTGGCCGCGGTCCGCCGCAAACGTTCGTACTTGGGGTGGTTGGCCCCGACCGTCTGGAACATGCTCCAGGCGCCGTGGTACAGATGGCCCGCGAGCGCGACCATGGCCACCAGATAGAAGCCCCCAATCCACCACACTCTCAGGTACGACACGAGGTTGCCGTAGACGTCGGTGTGGCTGAACTGCGGGTGGATCACCCCGATGGTGAGTTCCAGGATGTGGTACACCAGGAAGACCAGCAACAGAATGCCGCCCCATCCCATGAACCGCGACGGCCAGGAGGCTTCCGCGTAGCGATACCTGTCATACCCGACCGGCCGGCTGCGCCGGTCGAGCCGCCGCAAGCTGGCGGCGGCAGACACGTGCAACACAACAGACACCAGCAGAATACCCCTCGTACCCCACAGCAGCAGCGGCATCGACTTCAGGAAGGCTGCCCAATCGTTGATTGCCGCGGCGCCGGCCCAGGCCAGCAAGTTGCCCGACATGTGCACCACGACGTATCCGATCCACACGACGCCGGTGATGGCCATCACCACCTTCTTGCCGACTGTCGATCCGTAGAATTGCCCCAAGCCGCTCATCGAGGCCATCGGCTAAACGGTCGCCATGGTATCGCGTACCGCGTCGGCAGACCGGTGCAGCGCCACGCGCTCATCTTCACTCAATTCGATCTCGAGGATGGCCTCCAACCCGCCACGTCCCAACTTGCAGGGCACCCCGCAGTAGACACCGTCGAGTCCGTACTCGCCGGTCAACCAGGCGGCACAGGGGAGCACACGCTTCTTGTCGAGCACGATCGCCTCGACCATCTGGACGGCGGCGGCGCTCGGCGCGTAGTAGGCCGAGCCCGTCTTCAGGTGCTTGACGATCTCCGCACCGCCGTTGCGGGTACGATCGATGATCGCGTCGAGCGTCTCGCGGTCGAGCAACTGCGTGACGGGTATGCCCGACACCGTGGTACAGGAAATGAGCGGCACCATGGTGTCCCCGTGACCGCCGAGTACCATCGCCTGGATGTCCTCCACCGACACCTCCAGGGCGTCGGCCAGGAAGGTCCGGTAGCGCGCCGTATCCAACACGCCCGCCATCCCGATCACCCGCTCGCGGGAGAAGCCCGTGGTCTCCCGCGCCACGGCACACATGACGTCGAGCGGATTGGATACGACGATGACGATCGAGTCGGGAGCGACCCTGGCGATTTCTTCGGACACCGACCGCACGATCCCGGCATTGGTCTTGACCAGATCGTCCCGGCTCATCCCGGGCTTGCGTGCGATCCCGGCTGTGACGACGAACAACTCCGCCCCCGCCGCATCGTCATAGCCCTGGCTCCCGATCATGCGCGTGTCGAACCCTTCGATGGGGCCCGACTGCCAGATGTCCAACGCTTTCCCCTGCGGAATACCTTCGACGATATCGATGAGGATGACGGTCCTGGCTAGACTCTTTTCGGCGATTCGCTGGGCCGTGGTGGCCCCGACGTGGCCACCACCAATTACGGCAATCTTGTCGAACATGGGTATGGTCTCAAATAGATAAGAACTCGGACGCGGCGTGAACACGCGTCACGACCGCCGCGATCACCGCGGCAAGGTCAAGAACGACGGAAATTTAGCGTGATGAGGAGGGGTCGGCAAACGGCCTTCAGTCTCCCGATCTTGCGTTCCCCTCGTGGTGGAGCTGCCGGATGGCTTCATACAGCACGATCCCCACGGCGGTCGCGAGGTTCAGACTGCGGACCGGGCCCTGCATGGGAATCGTGAAGGACTGTTCAGGATGTTTTTCGAGGATTCGTTCGGGCATCCCCTGCGTCTCGTTGCCGAACACCAGACAGCTGTTCACCTGGAACGGCGCCTCCCAATAAGGACGCTCGGCGTTGGAGGAGAAATACAAACAGCGGCCCCTCGCCATAGCGTCCCGAAACGCGAACCAATCCGGATGGTGCCAGATGTCGACATGCTCCCAGTAGTCCAGCCCGGCCCGCTGCAAATCGCGGTCGTCCATCGAAAACCCGATTGGCTCGATGACATGCAGCGAGGTATCCGTGGCGGCCGCGAGCCGGGCGATGTTGCCCGTGTTCGGCGGGATCTGCGGTTCGATCAGGGCGATGGATAACGCCACCGGCCGGGCTCCTGGTAGAGGGGGGACTTTCAGCCGCCGCGCGTGTGCATTTCCCGGTGCGGATCGGCCCGCAGGCTTTCCAGGGGGTACAACGCGTCCCTATCCGGGAGCGCCAGCCGCTCCTCGGCGCCGCGATCCCGCCGGGCGCGCCAGACCGCCGTGATTCGGTCGATGATCTCGGCATCACTTGCCCCCCCACGGAGAGACTCGCGCAGGTCAATGCCTTCCCCGGCGTACAGGCAGAGAAACCAGGTCCCGTCCGCCGTGAGCCGGCTGCGGTCGCACGTGCGGCAGAACGGTTGGGTGGTCGAGGCGATCACGCCGAACACAGTTCCGTCCGGCAAGGCAAATCGCTCTGCGGGAGCTCTCGGGTCGCCCGGTACCGATTCGATAGGACCGTAGCGGCTCGCCAGCCGCTCCAGCAGTTCGCCCCGCGATACGACCTGGTCGAGACTCCAGTTGGTGGCCCCGCCGACATCCATGTACTCGATGAATCGGATCTCCAGATCGTGAGCGCGACCGAATTCGAGCAGATCCTCACACTCGTCGTCGTTGAATCCGCGAATGACCACCGTGTTGACCTTGGTCCCACGAAATCCCACGCGATCGGCTTCCTCGATGCCCTCGAGAATGGCCTGCCACCGGTCGCTTCCGGCAAAGGCCCGCAGACGGTCGGGCCGCAACGTATCCAGGCTGACGGTAAGCCGCCCCAGCCCCGCCGCCTTCAACTCTTCAGCCTGATCGGCGAGCAAGATGGCGTTGGTGGTGAGCGCCAGATCATCGGGGTCGGACGCCGCCAGCTGGCGAACCAACGCGGGAAGATCATGGCGCAGCAGCGGCTCACCTCCGGTCAGGCGCAGGCGCGTCGCCCCCAGAGTACCGAACAGGCGGGCGATCCGGGTGATCTCTTCGAAGGTGAGGATCGAAGCCCGCGGCAGCCAGACGTAATCGCTTTCCGGCATGCAGTACTGGCACCGCATGTTGCACCGGTCGGTGACCGAGATGCGCAGGCGTCCCAGAGGACGTCCCAGCGTGTCGTTGATCGCCGTCACGCCTGCGGTACCTTGGACTCGTCGGAGGCGGCGGCATGCGTCCCGCCCGGTGCGGTGGGATCGACCCAGGCCTCGGTCCCGTCGGCGTAGCGCTCGCGTTTCCAGATCGGCACCCGCCGTTTGACTTCCTCGACAACCTGCCGGCAGGCGGCGAAGGCTTCTTCACGATGGTCTCCGGCGACGACCACCATGACCGCGGCGTCGCCGATCGCCACGTCCCCGATCCGATGTGACAAGGCAACGGAAACCGGCCACCGCCGTTCGGCCCGGCTCACGATATCCCGGCATAGGTTCTCGGCCATCGGCCCGTAGGCACTGTATGAAAGACCCGTCACTTTCTTACCCTTGTGGTGGTCACGCACCGTCCCGACGAAGGACACCAAAGCCCCGCGGCGGGGCTCGGCCACGTGTTGCTCCAGCGTTTGGAGTTCGAGGGGGGCGTCACTCAGAAACGCCATCGTTACCCGCCGGCCAGGGGGGGCAAAACAGCGACCTCATCGCCGTCCGCCACCAAGTCTTCCAGCCGGGCCTGCTCGGCGTTGAGGGCGCACAACGGCCTTTCTGGCAGCGCACCGGCTCCGGGAAGGGCGGCTCGAAGCACATCCAGCACATCTGCCACTGTTGCGGGGGTGCGGACGGTCGCCCGGTAGACGTCGGTACCGGCGAGTTCGGCGAACCGCGCGAAGAGCAGGACCCGCACGCTGATGGCGGTTGAGGCCGTGGAGGTCATAAGGATAAGTATTGCCGGGTCGGGGACATGGGACAACCTGCCGCGCGACCCTACTTCCATGAAAAAGGGCCGCTCCGAAGGCGGCCCCGAGGCATGTCGTGCGGCACTCAGTAGTTACATCGTTCCGGCCGGTGGCTCCAGGCTCCCCGGCTGTCGCTGCGTTGCGGCCTGAACCTCGGCGTCGTGGTCGGCCACCAGGCTCCGTAACTCCTTGCTGGGCTTGAACACCGGCACGGGTCGCGCGGCGACTTCCACCGGATCCCCGGTGCGAGGGTTGCGAGCCATGCGAGTCTTGCGGCGTCGGATCTTGAACGTCCCGAAGCCTCGGATTTCGATGTTCTTCTGATCGCGGAGCGCCTCCTTCACCGATTCGAGGAAGGCGTCTACCACCCGGGCACAATCCTTTTTCGAGATCATCGGCCCTGAAGTGCGAGCGATCGAAGCGGTCACTTGTTCGACGAGATCAGCCTTGGTCATGCATCCCCCAAAACGGTCACAGACGAATGGGTACCGAACCGGTGTCTTGGGGCTGACGATACGAGCTTAGTGCTTGTGTGTCAAGACTTTGGGTCACTGAATCCCTCAGAGGCACCGAGCAGATTCATGAACTCGCCGAAGTGGGGATAGGCGTCGTGGGGGCCGGGGGCGGCCTCCGGGTGATACTGGACGGCAAAAACCGGGAGGGCCTTGTGCCGTAATCCCTCGACCGTACCGTCGTTGAGGTTGAGGTGGGTTAACTCCAAGTCTGGTGCGCCGTTAATGGCTTCGGCACTGCCTTCGACCGCAAATCCGTGGTTCTGGGTGGTAATCAGAACCCGTCCGGAGGCAATATCCTTGACCGGGTGATTGCTTCCACGGTGGCCATAGGGGAGCTTGGTCGTCCCGCCCCCGAAGGCAATGGCCAGTAGCTGGTGGCCCAAACAAATGCCGAAAGTAGGCAGGCCTTCTGCTGTCAGTTCCTTGATATGCGGTATGGCATAGTCGACCGCCGAAGGGTCGCCTGGACCATTGGACAAGAACAACCCGTCCGGGGACAGGGCCTTCACCTCGGCCGCGGTGTTCCGCGCGGGCACCACCGTCACCCGGCAGCCGAATTCGACCAGCATGCGGACGATGTTCTGCTTCATGCCGAAGTCGTAGGCCACCACATGGGGGCCTCGGTCGCCCGAGGTCCATGGAGCGGACACCGACGCCTCGCTGGCAAGGTCCAGCCCGACCATCGACGGAGAATCCGCCAATCGCCTCTCCAGGGCCTCGTTCGGTTCTGTCCCCTCCGCCAGGACGCCGCGCATCGCGCCGAGGGATCGAAGGTGTCGGGTGAGTTTGCGGGTGTCGATCCCCTCGATGAGCGGGACGCCGTGTTCGCCGAGCCATGCGCCCAGGCCGGCCGTGGCACGCCAGTTCTCGGCGCGCCGGGCCAACTCCCGGACCACGACTCCCCGGATCTGGGGCCGGTCGGATTCCATGTCCTCCTCGTTGACCCCGTAATTCCCGATCATGGGCGCGGTCATCACGACGATCTGGCCGAGGTAACTCGGATCCGTGAAGGTTTCCTGATATCCGGTGAGATTTGTAGTGAAGACGACTTCGCCGAACGCCGGGTCCAACGGCCGGGGAGCCGTACCACGAAAGAAGGTTCCATCCTCCAGCAACAACAACGCGGGGCGATCGGTCACCCCGTCACCCCGCGTTTCAGGACCACCCTCATCCTATTGACCTGAATCGGCCTGCCCGGCTGGTGCGCCGCCCTCCTGGCCGGCAGCCGGCACGGACGGCGCCGGTTGCTCCGTCTCGAGCGGAAGGGGGGCGGTTTGAATCGGCCCCGTGGGAGTCCGCAGGAGTTCCTGGACCTCGCTGGTCCCGACGGCACCCGAGGCGGACATGACAGACAGGACGAGGGACAAAAAGAGGAAGGCGCCCCCGGCTACCCAGGAAGTCTTGGTCAGCCACGTGACCGCATGGCGTCCTCCGAAGAACGACTCCGTGCCACCGGAGCCTCCGAGCGCCGCCAATCCCCCACCCTGTCCGGCCTGCAACAGGATGACTACCAGAAGCACCATACTGTCGACGATCAGCAAACTCAAAATGAAACCGTACATTTCTTCTCCCCAAGTCAGCCATAAAGGCTAACCAGGGCATCCGTCTCGGTCAACCAACCGAACCACCGAGTCCTACGATTTCCGCCCACCCGTCGGGCGTCAGGCTGGCACCTCCGACCAGCACGCCGTCGATCTCGTCTTCTGCCAGCAGGCTGAGGGCATTCCCGGGCTTGACGCTTCCACCGTAGAGGATGCGGATGTCCTCCGGCCCTCCTCGCTCGACGATCAGTTCGCGAATGAAGGCATGCACCGATGCCGCGTCGTCCGGAGTAGCGTTGCGGCCTGTTCCGATGGCCCATACCGGCTCGTAGGCAAGGATCATCTGCTCCAGCTCTCCGGCTTCCACCTTGGCCAAGCCGGCATCGAGCTGGCGGCGGACGACCGCTTCGGTGCGATCATGTTCGCGTTCTTCCAAGAGTTCCCCCACACACAGCACCGGCACCATGCCCGCCGTCAACAGGGCTCGGACCTTGAGCCCCGTCTCCGCGTCCGTCTCACGGAACACATGGCGGCGTTCGGAGTGGCCCACTAAGGCACAGGTGGCGCCGATCTCCTGAAGCATCGGAATGGATAGGGCACCGGTAAAAGCGCCCTTTGGCTCCCAGTGGACGTCCTGGCTTCCCACCCGGATGTCGGGTCGTTCGCGCACCGCATTGACGAGCGCCTGGAGCGAAACGGCAGGGGGGAAGAACCAGATGTCCCGATCCGGCTCGGGAAACGTGAGTTCCATGAACGCCCGAGCATAGGCGGCGGCCTCTTCAGGGCCGTGGTGCATCTTCCAGTTGGCAGCGAACATTGTGGCCATGCAGACTCCGGCTCAATCCTGGTTGACGTCATCGAGGGCCGCCAGTCCCGGCAGGTCCCTGCCCTCTAGGAATTCGAGCGACGCCCCGCCCCCGGTGGAAACGTGTGTCACTCTGTCGCTGAGTCCCGCCGCTTCGACTGCGGCGGCGGAATCACCGCCGCCGACAACCGTAATCGCCCCCTGCTCATGAGCCTCCGCCATCGCCTTGGCGACGGCCAGGGTGCCATGATCGAACGGCGGCGTCTCGAACACACCCATGGGACCGTTCCACACCACGGTTCCGGCCCGGCGAATGTACCCACCGAAGGTCCGTTCGGTAGCAACATCGATGTCGAACATCGCCCAACCCGGTGGAATCGCATCACGGGGAACCGATCTCGTTTCGGCGGCGGGATCGAGGCGCTGGGCGATCACCGCGCCCTCCGGTAGCACCAGAGTATCTCCCGCCACGTCGATCAGGCCCCTTGCGACATCGAGCCGATCATCCTCCACCAGCGAGTTTCCCACTTCCAATCCCATTGCCTTGAAGAACGTGCAGGCCATGGCGCCGCCGACAAGCACGGTATCCACCTTGGGAAGCATGGCCTCGATGAGGTCGATCTTGCCCGAGATTTTGGCCCCGCCCAGGACCGCCACGAACGGGCGCTTGGGGTCGTCCAGCACCTGCCCCAGGAACTGGAGTTCCTTCTGCATGAGAAAGCCCGCCACCGCGGGTTTGAGCAGGTGGGCTATTCCCACCGTGCTGGCGTGGGCCCGGTGGGCCGTCCCGAACGCATCGTTGACGTATAGATCACCCATCCGTGCGAATGTCTCCGCAAGGGCGAGATCATTCGACTCTTCGCCGGGAAAGAAACGGGTATTCTCCGCCACGGCGATCCCGCCGCGCGCCAACCGTTTCGAGGCCGCCTCCGCCGCCTGCGCCGTGGGATCTTCGATGAAGGTGACCGGGGCGCCCAGCAGGCGTTCCAGTTCCGTTACGACCGGCCGGAGGGAAAGGGCGGGATCGGGCCTGCCTTTGGGGCGTCCCAAGTGCGACAACAACAACACCCGAGCACCATGCTCGCTCAGGTGTTTGATGGTCGGCAGGGCCGCCCGAATACGGGTGTTGTCCGCCACGGCGCCATCCGCCAAGGGTACGTTGAAGTCCACCCGGACAACGACTCGCTGCCCTTCCAGGCGAGCGGCGTCGAGATCCCCGAGGGTCAGCTTCACAAACGCGACCCCACCAGCTGGATCAGGTCCACGCAGCGCGCCGAATACCCCATTTCGTTGTCGTACCACGAAGAGACATGGACCAGTTGGCCCTCGACGACATTGGTTTGGGCACTGTCTACCGTACTCGAGCTGGTGTTGCCGATGTAATCCGTGGACACCAGCGGCTCGTCACTGACCGCCAGGATCCCGCCGAGCCGCCCTTCGGCGGCTGAACGAAAGGCCGCGTTGACGTCGTCGATGGTCGTTGCGGTCGACACCTGACAGGTCAGATCCACGACCGAGACATCGGGCGTCGGTACCCGCAGCGCGACCCCGTCGATCTTTCCCTTCAGTTCCGGCAGCACCAGCGCGGTGGCCCGTGCCGCACCGGTGGATGTCGGAATGATGTTCATCGCAGCGGCCCGGGCGCGCCGCAGGTCTTTGTGGGGCATGTCCAGAATGCGCTGGTCGTTGGTGTACGAGTGGATCGTGGTCATGAACCCCCTCTCAAACCCGAAATTGTCGAGTATCACCTTGACCACGGGCACGAGGCAGTTGGTGGTACAGCTGGCATTGGAAATGATGTCGTGCTTAGCCGGGTCGTAGGCGTCGTCGTTCACGCCCATCACGATGGTGATGTCTTCGTTCTTGGCCGGGGCCGAAATAATTACCTTCTTGGCGCCGGCATCGAGGTGTTTGGACGCCGCTTCCCGTGCGGTGAACAGCCCGGTTGATTCCAGCACCACCTCCACACCGAGTTCGCCCCACGGGAGCGTTCCCGGATCCCGCTGGGACAGCACCCGGACTTTCTTGCCATTTACGGACAGATCATCACCCTCCGATTCCACGCCCTCGAAACGGCCATGGACCGAATCGTATTTGAGGAGGTGGGCCAGCGTCGCCGAATCGGTGAGGTCGTTCACGGCCACGAACTCGATGTCATCAGCGCCCATTGCGTTCGCCACCCGGAGAACGTTGCGGCCGATCCGTCCAAAACCGTTGATACCAACTCGAATTGTCATGCTTAGCTCCGTGTCTCGTTCGTCGTTGTTCCGTGACGGGCGTCGGGAGCCGCGAGTGGACTCTCGGCCCGGGCAAAGGTTACCGCGTCGACCCTGGCGGCCCCTGCGGTGCGGAGCGCCGTCGCCGCCGCAACCAACGTGGCACCAGTAGTGAATACATCGTCGACCAGGACGATTCGTGCGCCGGCCACCCCGACCGCCTGAAATACGTCCCGGACGTTCGCCAAACGGCCCTCAGGGGTCAGTGCCGACTGCGTCTTCGTCTCTCGCACCCGCTTCAATCGATCGGCAGCGACCGGGGCGCCCGTCCCGCCGCCGAGTGCTCGAGCGAGATGCTCGCTTTGATTGTAGCCCCGCTGCCGGCGACGCTTGGATCCCAAGGGGATCGGCACCAACAATACTCTATCGGTCAATGGTTCGAGATGCCCCATGACCTGAGCCAGTGGGTCCGCCGCCCGCCACCAGCCTTCGAACTTGAACAGATGGACCGCCTTCCGGGCTCCGGCAGTCAGCCACACAGCGCTGCGGACCTGGGAGAGCCCTTCGGGCCACCACTCGCAAGTGCGACACGACGGCTCGTCCGTCGATGGGGGCTGGCCGCATCGAGTGCAAACCGGATGCGCCACGGGATGCCAGCGACTCCGACACAGCCCGCACACGAGGGCTTCGCCGTCGCCCGGCGCGTTCTGAACACCGCACAGCAAACACGCCGGCGGCAGCAAGAATCGCTCAGCCGCCTGAAGGGTTGATCGTACTCTAGCGAAGGGCACGATCTACGACCGCCCGCATGATCTCTTTCGGTGCGGCCACTCCGGGGAACCAGCGTTCGAAGGCCGCGGCCCCTTGCGCGACGAGCATGGTCCGTCCGTCCTCGGCTTCGAACCCTTGGGCTCGGAGCGCACGGATCCACGCGGTCCGGCGGGGACGGTAAACCAGATCGAGCGCGACCCGCGCGGTCGGAACTTCGCTGCGTCCCACCGGCAGTGGATCGTTCTCGAGCATCCCGAGAGGCGTGGCGTTGATCACGACCACGGCCTCCTCCGGGGAGGCGGAGGCGACCCCACGCCCTCGAATCCAATCGCGAAAGCGCGCGGCCTTGACCACCGACCGGGATTTGACGGCCACGGCGGCCCCGGCCTGCCGCGCCGCTTCGACGGCGGCCCGGGCAGAGCCGCCGGTGCCGATGATCAGCCAGACGGTCGGGGGCGCACCCAATTCCTTCAGAGCCTGGTGGATCCCCGCCACGTCGGTGTTGTCGCCCCAGACACCATCCTCGTCGCCCCAAAAGGTGTTGCACGCTCCTAGCAGGGACACTAGTTCGGTCTGGTGGTCGAGCGCGTCCGCGGCGGCTGACTTGTATGGGATCGTCACGTTACCGCCGCCTCGGGCCTCCGACAACGCCCTCATCATCGGTTCGAGATGGGAAGCCTCACAGGGAAACGGAACGTAGACCGCCTTGAGGCCCACCGCCCGGAAGGCGGCGGTTTGCATCATGGGAGACAGAGAGTGGGCAACGGGCGAGCCGAGTATGGCGAGGACTCTGGTTTCTCCGTCAATCACGGCGCGACTCTGTCACAACCCGATCCGTGGCCTGCTCCAGCAAGTCGTACAGCTGATCGAAGGTGGCACGATACGAATCAATGTCGGCACCGAATGGATCGGCCACTTCCGCGTCAGGACCTGTCAGACCCGCAAACTCCCCGAGCACATAGACCTTGCCGCCGCCACCCAGCTCCTCCACGCGCCCGCGATGATGCCTCGCCATGGTCAGAATCAAGTCCGCTTCTTCGACCAGTTCGCGCGTCAACAACCGAGCACCGTGAGCGGAGAGATCGAGGTCGTGCTCCAGACTCACCAGATAGGCCCCTTCGGACACCGGAGCCGAATCCCAAGCCCCCGTCCCCGCCGACGACACGGCTATGTCCCCAATGCTAAGCTGCCCCAGCGCTCTGCGGAGGATTTCCTCGGCCATGGGACTGCGGCAGGTGTTGCCCGTGCAAACCAAGAGGACGCTCGTCACGCGTGGTCCCCGCCGGTCGCCTTCACAGCCACAGTGCGTACCCCATAGTCAGGGCGCCCAATGCCCCACGCGAGCCCGGAGCTCATCGCGTGGAATGGCGCCGTCCCGAATGATGCAAGCGCGAGGCTGGGTGCAGTCGACCAGCGTCGAAGGGGGCACGTTGCCCAACACCCCGCCATCGAGGATCAACAACTGCGCAGCGGCCTCGGCCTCGGCGAACACGCTCGAGAGCGCCTCGACGCCGGGGGCCGGTTTGGTTCCAGGCCGGTTGGCGGAGGTCGAGGTCAGCGGCTCAGCCATGACACCGATAAGGCGTCGAATCATTTCGTGCGACGTCACCCTCACGGCGACGCCGCCTTCCGTGCCTCGCAGTGCGTCCGGCAGACGGCCCTCCCCACCCGGCACCACCAACGTGAGCGGGCCCGGCCAGAACTCGTCGGCCATCGCCCGCGCAGCAGTGTTGAACACCAGGCCCCAAGCCTCGGCCATCGGCCGACTCGCCACGAGCAACAGGAAGGGCTTGTTCGGCGGCCGCCCCTTGAGTTCCGACAACGCCGTGAGGTCCTCCGCCACCGCGCGCGACCCCAGCCCATACACCGTCTCAGTCGGATACCCGAGCAGTCCACCGCCCCGCAGGTGATCCACCACTTGGGGGATAGCTGCCGCTACTTCGGCGTCGGTCCGGAAAGGCAAGATCATCGGCCCACCCGCTCGCGCGCCAGCGCCTCGGCAATGACCAGATC
>JAZFYL010000036.1:0-11450 GCA_036443495.1 Gemmatimonadales bacterium
GTGCCGGAGGGCACACAGGACGCGATGGCCGCACTGGAACTCGACCCTCTCGCGGATCGGGCGGTGCGAGCCGTCATGAGGTGCCTGGCGCTCGCGGGCGATCGACCGGGAGCCCTGGCGCGCTACGCGGACTTTCGTGCGCGCCTGACGGAGACGCTGGGGGCCACACCGGAAGCCGAAACCGAATTGCTGGCCACCCATATCCGGGCCGAGCGGGTCGGGATCGAGGAACGGGCCGAAGCGCCCGAAGAGGGTGGGGAGCCGCACCACAGCCGGAGGGCTCCGCTCATCGGGCGAGCCGAAAGCCTGGGGAGCCTCCTCGGTGCCTGGAACGAGGCCGTGGCCGATTCGCACTCGGCCTTGCTCATCATCGAAGGCGATGGGGGCATCGGGAAGACGCGGCTGGCCCATGAGGTGGTGGCCCGGGTTCGCCTCGACGGAGCGGCGGTCATAGGGATCCGGGCCGTGGAAGGCGACCAGGACGTTCCCGGGAGCGGGCTGGTCGCCATGGCCCGGGGCGGCATGCTGGAGACCTCGGGCGTGGCGGGGGCCCCACCTCAGGCGCTGGCGACATTGGCCGAGCGCGTTCCGGAGTGGGCTGACCGATTCCCCAGGACAGAAAGCGCCGCGTCCTCCATGCCCCTGCCAACCGCCTTGAGTGAGGCCTGCCGGGCGATTACCGACGAAGCGCCGTTGCTCGCGGTGGTCGACGACGTCCACTGGCTGGACCGCGAATCCCTGGTGGCACTCCTCGCCTGCCTGCGCGACCTGGAACACGCACCCTTCGCCCTCATGGTCATCACGACATCGGCTCGATCCCCCGACGAGCTCGAGCGGGTGAGGGCGTCGATCGGGCGGGATGTCCCCGGCGCCGTGACCAACCTGTCCCCCTGGAACACGGAGGCGCTGCTGGAGCTGGCAGGCTGGTACCTGCCGGAATACACCGAGCAGGAGATCGACCGCATCGTTCGGCGCCTCACGACCGACTCGGCCGGGTTGCCCCTGCTCGCCGTGGAATTGCTGCACGCCGTCACGTTGGGTCTCGACCTGCGAGAGCACTCCAGCGCCTGGCCGGAGCCCTTTCACACGCTGGACGAAACCTTGCCGGGTGACTTGCCCGACGCCGTCCGGGCCGCAGTGAGAATCGGATTCCGACAGCTCGACCCCGAGGCCCAACAGGTCTTGGCCGCCGTCGCCGTGCTGGGGAACCGGGTAACCCCCGATCAGGTGGCACAAGCCACCGGCTTGTCGCACGACGCGGTGCTGCAACGGCTCGATCTGCTGGAATGGCACCGGTGGCTCATGTCCGAATCCAGAGGGTACTCCTTCGTGGCCCGCCTTCCCAGGGACATCGTGATCGAGGACATGCTCACGCACGGGCAGCGCAACCGGCTGCTGGCCGCCGTGGGGTTGCCCGAAATCTCTGCTTGATTCCCGCTTGATCCACTCATCGTAGCCTACCACCGTCCACCGGATTCCCGGTGGCGGAACGAGGGGGTAGAGTCATGCAACGCCTGGTCACGCGGCTACGTCTGGCTGCCATCGTCGGGAGCGTTTGGGCGCTGTCGTCATGCACCGAGGATGGGGAAAATCTCTTGAGCGCCGATCGCAACGGCTCGGCTGGGCAACGGGCGCCGGTGCCGAGCCCGCTATCGACGATCAACGCTGACGGCGAGTTCACTATTTGGCCTTACACGTCAGCGGATCTGGAGAACCCGTCGGATCCGGTCAATGTGGTGCTGGTGGGTGAAGCGGACCCGCGGTCGATCCGGCAGGCCCTGCTGGGCCTCGATAATGACCGTTCGAGCCTGGGGCTTCCACCCGTGGCACCCTTCGACTGCACGTGGGAGGATGCGATCGGCGGGCATCAAGGAGCCTACTCCGGCGAAACCGGCTGGTCGGGTAGTGTCATCCAGCTACAGTGTGGCGACTATGAAGGGCTCCGGTTTCACCTGCGATTGTTTCGAGCCGGCGGGCGCACGATCGCGAACGCGCATTTCGAAACCATCATTCCTGCCACGACGGAGCATCAGGTGCTGAGTTGGGAATTGGCCGAGCAGTTCGCCGTCGGCGATCTGGGCCGCACCGGAGTGTTATCTGCGCCACCGTCGCAGACGATCTCCATCACGCCGTCGCCCTATCGCGAGATCCCCCCGGAGATCTACAACCTCTTGCCGGAAGAGCTGAAGGCCCTCATCGGCGGGCCCGGTGGGCAGCAGCCTGGCCCTGTTCCAATGGCGAACGACGGTCGAGCCACGGTATTGTCCATTGGTGAGGCGATTGAACCTGTTCCGGGCCACTGGGTCGAGGAACTCACCGTCCTGTTCGACCAGGTCCTTCCCAAGCCATTCTGCGTCGAGGGAAGCTCTCCCTTCGTCTACATAACGGGCCCCGTGTACCTCCGTCAGGAAGTGAGCCTGAACGGCGAGGGCATTCTGAGAACCAACTTCCATGCCCGAGGATCCCTGCAGGTAACCCCGATCGATCCCACGACCGCTCCGCCAACGCCCGTGGCACCAACATATCAGGCGAAGGTGTCGCAGGTACAGACGGGGGTCTTCGGGAATCGTCAGGAGCGTCTCAGTCAGATCATCGAACAACGTGAACTGCCGCCGGCTCTCGGTAGAGGCAGCTTGCGTACCAAGCTGACGATTGCCCGGGAAGGTAGAACCGCATTCGAACAACGCATCGTCTGCGGTGAATGAGGACCGATGGCGGCGCCGTCCGGGTCGGGACAGCGCCGCCACTTTCTCCCAACGGGAGGATGACCGCGCTTGACCCGATCCTCGGCCGCTTCCACCTTAGGATCACAGGCCGCCACGATCCATAACCAATCGACGTCGCCGCAACACCGGGAGCCCCCCCCTGCCAACCCCTAGAGTCCTTGCGTCAGTCACTGTCGTTGCCGCTCTCGCCCTGACCGGCTACGAAGCCGCGGTCCTGGGCGCCGGGACCGTAATGTTCACCGCCACCGCCAACTGAGCCTCTTGCCCGGCAAGTGGACCACCCTGTCGCTCATCGCGCTGGCGGAGTTGCTGGCGATGAGCCTGTGGTTTTCCGCGTCAGCGGTTGGTCCGGCCTTGATGGCCGAATGGCAACTCACTGCATCTGAATCGGCATGGCTCACCAACGCGGTTCAGATCGGTTTCGTCACCGGTGGTCTCCTGAGCGCCACGCTGAACGTGGCGGACCGCTTCCCGGCACGGGTGGTGTTCGCGGCGGGCGCCTTACTCGGAGCCGCCAGTAACGCCGCCATCCCTTTCTTTCAGCTGGACTTCAGTGGTGCCGTGGCGATGCGTTTCATCACTGGCGCATCCCTGGCGGCCGTCTACCCCGTGGGCATGAAAATCATGGCGACCTGGACCCGAGAGGACCGGGGTCTGGGACTGGGCCTCCTGGTCGGCGCCCTGACCGTCGGGTCGGCGGCACCACATCTGGTGCGCGGCTTGGGGGGCATCGGCGCATGGCAGCCTTTGATGTACACCGTATCTGTCGTCGCCCTGGTTGGCGGCGTGGTGGCCCTTGCTTTCGGGCGGCTGGGGCCCCATCACGTGCCGGCCAAGAAGCTCGAGTGGCACCGGATGGGGGACGCGTTCCGCGACCGAGGGCTCCGCCTGGCGAACTTCGGGTACCTGGGGCACATGTGGGAGGTCTACGCCATGTGGACCTGGATCCCCTTGTACCTGGCGATCGTATACCAGACCACTCCGCCGGGCGGCCTGGCCTTACCGGCGGAGCAACTGGCAGCCTACGCCGCTTTCACGGCCATCGGCATCGGCGGCGTCGGCAGTGTTCTGGCGGGCTTCCTATCCGACCGGGTCGGCCGGACGCGGGTGACAATCCTTAGCATGATGGTGAGCGGGGCGTGTGCGCTCACCATTGGCCTGGCGTTTCACCACCCTCTGTTGGCTACGATGATCGCGCTGCTGTGGGGCTTCTCCGTCGTGGCCGATTCGGCGCAATTCAGTAGCAGCGTCAGCGAGTTGGCCGACCCGGCGTTCATCGGTACACAGCTCACGGCCCAGACCACAGCAGGGTTTCTTCTGACCATGGTCTCCATTCGGCTGATTCCCGGGCTGGCGGATGCTGTGGGCTGGCGATGGGTCTTCGGGGTCCTGGCCGTGGGGCCGGCCTTCGGGATCTGGGCGATGAACCAGTTACGTCGCTCGCCGGCGGCGAAGCGGCTGGCTGGGGGACGCGGGTAGAGCCTTACGGCCGTGCGGTGAGGTCCGCCGGATTTTTAATCACGAGTTCCGTCCGGCGCGTCACGCTATGGGCATTTCCATCGATGATTTCAATCTCCAACCAATAGGTCCCGGGTTCGAGAGGATCGAGATCGATCGTGCGCCTGGCCCTGACACGTTCGGCTCGTGCCAACTCCTCGAAGTGGAAACTGATGGTCGACGGTGTGCCCCCGAACAGCTTGTCGAGCAGCCCTGTTTTCTTCCGTCGAACCTCCAGTCGTGTTTGATATCCGACCCCGGCCTCGAGCCCGTAGACCTCGTAGTAGAGCTCCAGGAACTGGTTCGATTGGAATGTTTGCTCAGGATCCACGAAGGCCGTGTCGACTGGTGAGGTAACCCATGCCGCGGACCCCTGCGCACCGACCATCAAGTCGCTGATCTCCAATCCACTCATAAAGTCGTGGACCTCGACCGTGTCTCGCCGCAGGAGCGTGCCGGCGCTGTCACCACTTTCGACCGCCAGGCGGAAGATCCATCGTCCGACAGGCAACGGGATGTCGAGTAGCACCATCACGCCCGGCTGCGCGGGGTCGACCCGGCGGACGACCGTAGTGTCGATCCGCCCCACCGCATTGCCATCGTCGTCGAACGCCGAGAACCGGAGGCGCAGCGGAATAGTGGCGGCCCCGAACTGCCAAGTGCTCGGGAGGAGGTCGCCAACCGCGATGGCGACATGGAGGATGCTTTGCTGCCCCTGACGCCCGACCACCAACGGCCGGATCACGACCGGCAGGCTTCTGACATAGCGAAGCTCGTAGCTGTCCGACGTCGTGCCTTCCGCGATGCTCGCCCGGCCGAGATTGCGTTCTTCCCGTGCCACCCTGGCGCGCCCATGACGTCCCCAGGTGGCCATTCGTGTGTACATCGGGGAGAGCTCGTAGCGTGACATCAGCAACTGGTCGATCTGCACGCCACCGGTGTTGCACCGGGAGAAGGAGATGTCGACAGCGCTTTCGATCAGGCGATAGTCGCGTAGGTCGCCTTGGGTACAGAAATGGAAGAACCACTCCCCATCAACCCGATCGTAGCGCCACGATTCATTCGCCGTCGACCCGTAAAGGAACGGGGTCACCCGGAACGAGGGCGTGCCGTGGCGAAGATACACGATGCCACGATCGTCGAACTCGAGTTGCTCCGATGCGAAACGGGCCTCGGCCCAGTAGTGCCTCCTGGTCACGTCGAGCCAGAAGTAACGTCGGACGTAGGCCAGGCGCCGGTAGTGCTCGCGGATGCGCGTGCCCGTAGGACGCAGATCCTGGTCGTCACGTCGCTCCCAAAACGCTCGCAGGACATCCACGCGCTCCGAGCCCGTGGCAGAGTCGAAGCGCGCCAGCTCGGTCTCGTGAGCGATGGGCTGTATGTCGCGTCGGTAGCCCGCGACCGCCTCCGCGTTGGACGAACCGGCGCCGCGGTAGTAGGAGCGGATGCCCAGGGAGTCCCCGGCGGCCAGAAAGACGCGGGCCCGTTCGAGGTAGACCACCCCCATAGGCCCTCCGGACCGCTCGAGCAGGTCGAAGGCCGTAAGGGCTGAGTCGGCGTCGCCAACGCGGTGCTCCAGGCGGCCCAGCAACAGGTGCAGTTCGGGGTCCGACCATGACTCGAGGGCGTGGGCGGCTCTCATGGTTGCAAGAGCCTCGGTCAAGCGTTCGGGCGTCCGGAGCCTAAGAGCTACCCGTCCCAACTCGACCAGGGCCGGCTCGAACGTCGGGTCGAGCGTCACCGCGCGAAGGAATGCGGCTTGAGCATCCTCCATGGCGCCAACCCCCACCCGGTTGCCGATGTTGAGGGTGTTGTCCATCTGCCAGCGGGCTTGCGCGAGTTTGGCTAGACCCTGTCCGTACCATGGGTATGGCCAAGTCGGGTTGGCCTTCCTCGCCCTCTTGAAGGCCTTTTCGGCGTCGCGCGATCGCTCAGGCCGTCCCATGGCCGACAGCCGGAGCTCGGCGAATCCCTCCTCCAACGAAACCAGCGGGTCGTCACCCCGTTTTCGCTCCCGAGTCAAATCCCGGCGAACCAGATCGATCGACACACTGTCGATGGACTGGCCCAGAGAATCCCAGAAGGCTCCCAGGAGCGCTCGATCCGTGGCCAGTTGCGCCGTTGCCGTGGAGGAGGTCGTGGCCCCCAGACCCCCTACCAGGGCGGCTATCATCCCGACCCGGGCCAAGCCTGGCCCGCATTGCCTGCTACTCATTTAACATGTTGTTCAGCATAGACTTACGACGCTCATAAGGCAGACCTGCCTTTGAATAGTTGCTCTTAGTCCGGGGCGAGTCAAACGGGTTATGGCGGCACTGGGATCGCCCCCAAAAGGCTGCTAGGTTTCCCGGGTCGGGGCCGGGCCAGGGTGGCCCCTGGATCACTGGTCGTGATATCTTCGCCGGAGACCCATCTGGGATACCGATCGGCCCGGTATCAGGGGCACATCCATCAACTCAGCGCCAGGCGTTATGACACAGACGATTGAAGATCTGATCAAGATTTGGGATGGCCAGGCGGTCGTGACGCACTATGACAAAGAAACCGGCACCTGGATTTTCATCGCCATACACGACCTGACTCTCGGCATGGGGTGCGGCGGATGCCGCATGAAGGTGTACCCCACCCCTGCCGACGGGCTGAGGGATGCGCTCCGGCTGGCCAGAGGGATGACCCACAAATGGGCCGCGGTCGACATGGATTTTGGAGGCGGCAAGACGGTCTTGGCGGTACCGCGCCTTCTGGAAGGCAAGGACCGGGAGGGGCTATTCCGCCGCCTGGGTCATGTGTTGAATGCTCTCAATGGCGCCTACGGGACCGGGCAGGACCTCGGCACGACCCCCGAGGACTTTACCATCCTGGCAGAAGAAACCAAATGGGTCTTTGTCGGCGACGCTTCCCGCAACTTCAACGTCGACCCGGGTCCGTATACGGCACTTGGGGTTTTTGCGTGCCTCAAGACGGTTGCCAAGAGACTCTTTGGCACTGATGACCTGGCAGGCCGGAGAGTGTTGATCCAGGGCGTGGGCGGGGTCGGTCGTCCGCTGGCCAAGATGCTCCGGGATGTGGATGCCACCGTCATCTTGAGCGATATCGACGAGCAAAAAGCCCTGGCGATCGCCCAGGAGGTCGGCGCCACCGTAGTCGCCAACGATGTAGCACCCGACACGGAATGCGACCTTTTCGCTCCGTGCGCCGTCGGGGCCACACTCAACAAAGACACGATAGGAAGGCTCGTGTGCAAGGCGGTCGCCGGTTCCGCCAACAACCAACTCGAGACCGCTGAGGACGCCGACCGCTTGCACGAGCGGGGCATCCTCTACGCGCCGGACTACGTGGTCAACGCCGGAGGCGCGATTGCCTTCGGCATGATGCATCGAGGACAGACCGCGGAAGAAGATATCCAAAGTCGCATTGTCGATATCGCGCGGTCGTTGGAAGAGATCCTCGACTACGGGGAACAGCACGGGGAATCGCCTGTCTATGCCGCCAACCGCAAGGTCCAGCAGGTGTTGGAAGCACACAAGCAGACCAGCGCGAGCGTGTGACCGCAACGTCCCGGTCAGGTATTCCTCCAGCGGGTCGATCTTTCGCGAGATCGCTCCGCTGTTTTCGTTGTGGCCAGGAGGTTCCGTTCGATCCCACCGCCTATCTCTGTCCGTCATGCGGTGCGGGTGAGGCCCCGGAGGACCCTGGGATTCTCGAGGTCGACTATGACTACCCGTCCGCGGGGGCCGCGTTGCGCGAGGCTATCGAGACCGACCTCGGTCGAGGGGTATTCCGTTACCAAGCCTTGCTTCCTGCAGTCGACGACGGCCAGGGACTTCCGGCCGGCGACACCCCATTGCAATCTGCGCCGCGACTGACGAACAGACTGGCTGCTGGGCGCATTCTGCTCAAAGACGAGACCCGTAATCCAACCAGATGCCTGAAGGATCGTGCGTCGGCGGTTTGCGTTGCCATGGCCCAAGCCGCCGGGAGCACTGACGTCTACTGCGCCTCGGCCGGCAACGCCGCCATTTCCCTCGCGGGATTCTCGGCGCAGCGAGGGATCCCGTGCCACGTCTTCGTGCCGGGCCATACCTCCAGGGAACGGCTCAAATGGCTGGAATACTTCGGGGCCGACGTCGTAGTATCGGCAGGGAATTACGACCAGGCCTTCGAGGAAGCGGAGTCCGAGGGCCGGCGGCAGGGCTGGTACAGCCGCAACTGCGCCTTCAACCCTTTCCTGGTAGAAGGCAAGAAGACGGTCGCCTTTGAGATTGCCGAGCAGCTCGGGTGGGACGTACCGGACGTAGTCATCGCGCCGGTCGGGGACGCCTGTACCTTGGCGGCCATCGGCAAGGGTTTCAGGGAACTCCACCAGCTGGAATTCATCGGCGCCGTCCCCCAACTGATCGGCGTCCAGGCCGAAACCATGCAGCCGATGGTGCGACGCTTCCAGGATCGGGTTGGTGCCGACTCCGGTGAGACGGCGGCCGCCTCAATCAATGTGCGGCGTCCGCGTAACGCCTTGCGCTTGTTGAAGGAACTGCAATACGCCGGTGGCGAGATGGTAGCGGTCCCGGACGAGGCCATTGCGGCCGCCCACGACGCGCTGGCCAAGGAAGCGGGCGTGGTGGTCGAGTTCACCAGCGCGGCCGTGTTAGCGGGATTCGAACTACTCGCCCACGACTATCGTGACGCCACGGTGGTAATGGTGTTGACGGGTGGGCGGGTGGATTAGTGGTTGGCGGACAGCTTCGCGCTGGAAATCAGAAAACAGAAAACAGTTTAGCCAATTCTGGCCGGCATCGCTGTTTTCCATTTTCTGTTTTCAGTAGTGGGCCTACCGGAGCTCCGGCCGCAATACCCCCCACACGGTTCTGGCGAGAACCTGCTGCCCCTCTACGGTTGGGTGGATGCCGTCCGCCTGATTCAGACTGTCGAACCCACCGACGCCCTCGAGGAGGAACGGAACGAGCGGCAGATCGTATTGCTGCGCCAGGTCACGGTACACGTTACGGAACTGGACGGTGTAAGTCTGTCCGAGATTGGGGGGTGCTTCCATCCCAAGAAGGATGACCACCGGTGGCGGTTGTTGTCGCATGGCCCGCTGGATGATGGCTTCGAGGTTGTCCCGGAGCTCTCGGGCATCGATGCCGCGGAGTCCATCGTTCGCGCCGGTCTCAATGACGAGAACCGAGACCGGGCGGCGCAACTGCCACTCGATACTGCTCCGGGTCCCAGCCGATGTCTGACCACTCACGCCGGCGTTGACCACCTGGTATTCCAACCCAGCCGAGTCGATCTTAGTCTGGAGCAAGGCCGGGTAGGCCTGGGATACCTGGAGACCGTATCCCGCCGTGATGCTGGTGCCGAGAAACAAGATTACCGGCCGCCCGTCGGTCTCGGTTGATGGAACGAGGGATACGGACGCTGTGTCTGCGGCAGAAGCGCCGGGAGGCCGATCCGGGCCGCAGGCCAGGAGCATTGCAACCGGAAGCACGATCCGAACGTAGAGAGGTATCGCTTTGACCATAGGAACCGTGTGACGTGCTGAGCTGTGAATCATTGACCCAAACGTATCAGAGTGGCGGTCGGCCACTCACCGTCCTCAAAGATATCACCCTGGAGGTCGCCGACGGTGAGTTCGTGGCCATCGTGGGCCCGTCCGGCAGTGGCAAGAGTACCCTGCTCGGCTTGCTGGCCGGGCTCGACCTACCGAGTCATGGTCGGGTCATCCTCGATGGGCGTGACCTCGGAACTCTGAGTGAGGATGAACGAGCGATTCTGCGCGGGGAGAGTGTCGGGTTCGTGTTCCAGTCGTTCCAGCTGATCCCAACCCTAACCGCGATGGAAAACGTCCAGGTACCGTTGGAGCTCCGTGGCATCGACTCACGCGACCGAGCCCGAACCTTGCTCGATCGTGTCGGGCTGGGGGGTCGGGGGCATCACTATCCGAGCCAACTTTCCGGGGGCGAACAACAGCGGGTGGCACTGGCCCGGGCATTCACCAACGAACCCCGGGTGCTGTTCGCGGACGAGCCGACCGGAAACCTCGATGCCAGCACCGGACATACGATCATCGAATTGATGGTGGAACTCAACCAGGAGTTCGGCACCACCCTGGTCCTGGTAACCCATGACCCGGAGCTGGCACAACTCGCGCGAACGACTATTCGACTGCGGGATGGGGCCATCGTGCCGGACCCGGCGTCATGAAGGTCCGCTTCCTGTTCGCCATGGCGTGGCGCGAAAGCCGCGCGGCCCGACGCCGGCTCAGCCTCCTGGTCGCGGCCGTGGCCATTGGCGTCGCCGCGCTGGTAGCCATCAACTCGTTCACCACCAACCTCCTCGATGCCATCGACGCGCAGGGTAAGGCTCTCCTCGGTGCGGACATTCGATTCACCGGCCGGGCGCCATTCTCCACCGAGATGGAAGCTCTGATCGACAGTGTGGCCGATGGCGCCTTGGCCGAACTCTGCGGAGACAGCGACGACTGCGACCTGACGCGCGATGACCTCGTTGCCCGGCGAACGGATTTCGACGCCATGGCGTACGTGCCCAAGTCCGACGGGACGCGGTTCGTCCGGGTCAACGCAGTGGCTGGCCCCTATCCGTTTTATGGGAAGATCCTGACCGACCCGGCCGATCGGTGGCAAGCATTGTTGGGTGGACGCCGGACCATCGTCGACCCCTCCCTGCTCACCGTGCTGAACGCGAACGTGGGCGACACGCTCGTGCTGGGCGAGGGTCGTTTCGAGATCATAGCCACCATCGAGGACATTCCCGGATCCGCGGGCGTCGAATCGGCCTTTGCTCCACGCCTGTTCATCAGCGAGGAATGGGTCGAGGAGACCCAACTCATCACCTTCGGATCCCGGGTCTCCTACCGGGCCTACCTGCGCCTTGCCAACGAGGAGGCAGCCGAGACCATCGCCGAGCTTTACGGCCCACAGCTGAGACCCGACCGCATCGGCATCTGGACCGCCAAGCGAGACCGGGAGAACACGCTGCAAGACCTCGATCAGCTAGGCCGGTACTTGGGACTGGTGGCCTTGATTGCGCTTCTCTTGGGCGGATTGGGTGTGGCCAGCGCCGTCAATGTCTTCATCAAGCAGAAGCGAGAAACGATCGCCGTCCTCCGATGCCTCGGCGCCACCAGCCGCCAGGTGTTCGCCACTTACCTGGTACAGGCCGTCGGCATCGGGCTGGTGGGGAGCATTCTCGGAACCGGCCTCGGGC
>JAZFYL010000037.1:0-12769 GCA_036443495.1 Gemmatimonadales bacterium
AGTTGTACGTCCGCCGCGCTAGACGCTCCAAGAAAGACGACCGACCCGAGAGCGGCCGGCGTGAACAGCGGTTGTCCGGTGACGATGTCGAGCAGGAAAAACCAGAACGCCGTGGCGATCGCTCCCAGGGCGCCCGTCACCATGCCCTGGGTCAGCAAATCGTGGTCCCGGAGAACGGCCCAGCCCAACCGTGCCGGCGATCGCCCCAGCACGTGGAGCGCGGCCATCAGGAGCATGCCACCAGCCAAATTAGCACCCAGGACTTGGAGCGGCGGCAGTACGGTAAGAATGTTCCGGCTGGTGACCAACAGGGTGACGTAGTACACGCTGTTGAGGACACCCAGGCCGAACAAGGCTCCCAACAGCAGGCTCGGGGCGACCCGGAGACGGGTCAACACCAACCCCGTCACCGCGCCCAGGCCGGTGAACACGCTGTAATGGAGCAGGGTGTACAGCACGACGAGCTGGGTGGTCGTGGCACCACCGTCGCCGCCCAGAATGACGGTGGCCATGGTCTCGGGAGTGTAGAGTGGTGTACCCGCCACCAAATCCATGAGGAAAAACCACACCGCCACCGCGGCGCCCGCGATGAAACCGCCGATGGCGCCATCGAGGAGCGCTTTCCGGGTCTGGCGTTGCATGGGTATCTCCTTGCCTCGAACGGTGTTCCCTCGTTGTTACCGTGGATTATGGCCAAAACGAAACGCGGCGATCCCCAGAGAGTTTCGTGATGGGGAATCGCCGCGTTCATCATGTCATGGTCAGCACCGGGATGTGGATTCTCGAAGGTAGGGATCGAGCGATAGGGTGGCAAGCTTTCAGGCATTTCCATCCCCCCCCAGCTCAGTCTGCTTGCGGGTGCCCGTACCGCGGCGCATCTTGGCCGTAGATACCAGTCGGCCAGGAGGTGAGTCATGCCCGTCACCAAGCTCAAGGAGTTTCTGGATCGTCACGCAGTGCCATATGAGACGATCACCCACTCGAAGACGTTCACCTCGCAGGACACCGCCGAAGTGGCCCACGTGCCTGGAAAGGAGCTGGCCAAGACGGTGATGGTGTGGATCGACGACCGGATGGCCATGGCCGTCTTGCCGTCGTCCAGTCACATCGACCTCGAGCGGCTTCAGAAGGCGACCGGCGCCAGCCGGGTCGTCGTGGCAACCGAGAACGAGTTTCGCGACGTCTTCCCGAGTTGTGAGGTCGGGGCCATGCCGCCGTTTGGGAACCTGTGGGACATGCCGGTGTTCGTGGCGACGACCCTGGCCGAGGACGACCAGATCTCGTTCAACGCAGGGAATCACACCGAACTGATTCGGTTGTCATACGCCGACTACGAGCGGCTCGTGCAGCCGACCGTGCTGGAGTTTGCGGCGCAGCTGGCGTAATAGAAGCCAGATACAGAAGCCAGATAGGCGAAAACAGAGAACGGAAATCAGAAATCAGCGGGGAAGCCCTCCGCGGTCCTGTTTTCCGTTTTCTAGTTTCTGTTTTCTGTGTGATTGACACTCAGTAACCCACATCTCGTAGGGTGAAGTTGGGGACGTACTGGCCACTGCGACGGCGAGGGAGATCATGATCGAGAAACCCACGAGGGTGTTGGCGACACTGGCGTGCTTCGCCTTTCTCTCCTGGGGATGCTCGGGTGGGGATGCGCCACAGTCGGACGCCCTGACCGAGATGGCGTTCCCGGTGGAACCGACCGTTGTGGTAAGTGGAGAATGGGGCGGCGCCGAGGGTATCGCCTTCAATGGAGAGGGCGACCTCTTCGTCAAAGGGAACTATGCGATCTGGCGCGTCGATCTCGACGGGTCGATAACACAGATCGCGGAGTTCGATACGCCCGTGGGTCTGACACCGGTCGGCGAGCGCGATCTGCTGGTGGCGGTGTTCAACGAACTGGTCCTCATGAATGAAGGCCCCAACCGGGACGGGTTCGTCGCCCGGGTGACGCCCGAGGGTGACATCGACACCGTGGCGGCGGGCATGGGCGATCCCAACTTCATCGTCGTGCGCCCCGACAAGTCGCTGCTGGTGTCCGATGATTTCACCAACGAGATCTGGCTCGTCGGGCCCGACGGTGATGTGAGCCTGTTCACCGACGCGGTCGCTCATCCCAACGGCATGGTACTGTCACTCGACGGTCGGGAACTGTACGTAGCCCAGATTTTCAAGGGCATGGATCCGATCGAATTCGACGATCGGGTGTGGCGCCTGCCGCTCGAGAATGGCGAGCCGGCCGGAGCACCGGAGGTGCTGTTCGCTACGGGCGACGTGGGAGGCAACGATGGCCTGACGATGGACGCCCTGGGGCGGGTCTACGTAGCGTCGAACCGCGAGGGACGTATCTGGCGCATCGACCCCTCGGACGGTTCGGCCGTGGTGATTGCAGAAAATGTCCAGAAGGTGAAGAGTCTGGCGTTTGGCGAAGGTGAGTGGGATCGGACCGCCATCTACGCGACGGTCGGCGGCGACGTTCTCAAGATCGAGGTTGGGGTGGAAGGGGCGCCGCTCGTCCGTTAGGGTCGGCGCCCCATGCATGCAGAAAAAGGGAACGGGCGAATGGACAGGGGTCGGAGAGACCCGCGGGCAGGAGAGTGGTTGAAACCCGGCAGCTGCCCAACGCCCTGAAGGAAGTGGCCGCGGGACCAGAGAGTGGATACTGGGACGAATGCCCCTTCCCGGCCCCTACTTCCTTCCCCCTTCTATTTCACGTCTATGCGCATGACCGCTTTGAGCGTGGTGCCCTTCACCACGGCTTGCAGCCACGAGCGGCCTTTCTTGGATCCCAAAGTCCATTTGGTGCTCGCGAGGCCGTCATCTCCGGTCATCATCCGCTGCGGATTCACGATGCCGGCCGGTCCGCTGAATAACACCTGACGGTCGGCCACCGGATTGCCATAGGAGTCGGTCACGCGCACCACGACCGGTCGACGAAGCTGCTTGCCAGCCATTCCCGAGCTCGGGGCTTCGACGAACTCGATGTTTCCCGCTGAGCGGGCATCGGCGGTCGCGCTGACGACGAGTGAGGCCTTCACACCGTCTACGCGAACGGCCATCCGCTGTGCTCCCGAGGTCCTGCCCAAGGTCCAGGGGATGGCGACCTGGCCCAACCCGTCGGTCGTGAGGACGCTGTCGGGCACCGTTCCGTGCTCCGGCTGGACGGTGACGGCTACCCCGGGGACCGGATTGTCGTTTTCGTCGATTGCCCGCACGATGACGGCCTTCCGGAGGCCGCTGCCAACCGCACCGTGCTGTTTGTTGCCCTTGGCGATCTCGGCTCGCGCCACCACCCCTGGTTCGGCCCAGGCGACCACCGTGTGCGGTGGAATCGTTCTGGGGTTGCCCACAAACGCCTCGGCGCGCTGTCGTCCCGCATGGCTCCCTAACGTCCACAGCGCTCGGGCCAACCCCAACGAATCGGTCCTTGCGTCCAGGCGATCCACGGAACCGCCGTCCTTGGTGGACCAGTGGACCGGGATGTCGGGCAGCACACGCCCCATCGAATCGGTGACTTCGATTGTCACCGGGTTGCCCAACTGTTGCCCGAATCGGGCGGTCAGAGAGTCGTTTAGGGTGACGACCCGCACGTCGCTCGGATGGGGGTCCGCTTCGGCCATGATCGTGAGTACGCTATCCGCGCCTTCCACCGACACGCGCAGGTACTGGCGACCCGGCGTCGGGCCGAGCGTCCATCGGGTGTCCGCGATGCCGGCGGCATCCGTACGGACTTCCTCGGACGCTACTTCGCCGCTGCCATAGAATGGGTAGAAGCGTACCAGCGCCCCTTCCAGCGGGGTCCCACCGCGTGACCATACCCGCACCGCCACCGGTTTAGGCAACTCCAGCCCTGCAGCTTGGCGTTGCTCGCTGCCCACGAGCGCGATCTCGCCGGCGCCGGGGACGACGCGGACCATTTTCTGGGATTCCATCCCGTCTACGGAAGCCGTCACGGTGACCCTGCCGGGAACCAACCCAGTTGCCGTACCCAAGGGATCTATCCGTAAGACTGTCGTATCGGATGAGGTCCAACTCACGCTGAGCCCCAGGATCTCATGGCGGCGGCTGTCGACACCCATGGCGAACAACTGACGACTCTCCTGCTCCGGAACGGCGAAGGTGCTGTCGATGTCGATGCGCACCCCGGTGAGCTCCTGGGTCGCCACCACCCAGGCCGTATCGGCATACTCGCGGACTGCGGCCACGATGCCCGTCAGCCCGGCGGAGCGCACCACGACCGTGCCGCTCGAGTCGACCGTAGCGACGCGCGGGTCGATACTGGTCCATACGATCGACGTACCCATGAGGGTACTGCCGCGCTTGTCCGTCACGGTCGCCGCCAGATGTATGGAGTCGCCGATGGCGGTGGCGGTATCGGCCGCCGGGGACAGGCGGACGCTCCGCGCCACATAGTCCGACAGCGACAAGCCCTCGGAGGCAAACCAACCGAAGAGCCCTATGGCGCTCGAGTCCGACATAAACGACACCAAGGCCGCGCCGGAGGTGACCAAAATGGCGAACCATTTGGCCATCTGGAGGCTGACGCCGTGGTTGTGTACCGCTGCGGGTTGCTTTTTTCTTGGCATGCTCAGGCTTATTGAAGGTCGAGATAAAGCCCCTCGATTATGGGCACGTTTTGCGCCACCCACGGCCGCTGCCGACCGCTGACTGTAAGTGATTGTGATTCACTATGTTACGGAAAACGCCCCGCGATGTCGCCGGGGCGCTGATCCAGGCCAATTACCAGAGCATGCAGGGACTCGCCCAGCGACTGCCAAGAGTTGCAGGCGGTCCGTTGGCCCCGGCTTTGTTCGGCTCGTTACTTGGAGTCCAGCAACGTGGTCACGCTCTGGACGACTTCCATCTCGGCTGTACTGATGTTCTGGGAATCGAACACGTCGCTGGCCGAAGCGTTGGCCACCCGGCCGGCCATCTCGGCCAGCTCCGCGGTGAAGTGCCGTCCGTCGTCCGGTGACAGCTTGCCCAGGAGCAGGGCCCGCGTCTGTTGCATGGCTGTGATGAAGTCGCGCTCGTCCTGCAAATAGGCCGTGAAGATCGACGTGAAGTCGTCTTCGATGGAACGAATCACCTCACTCAGCACCGGGCTCTCGAAAGTCGTATCGGTGAGGATGTCGAACAGGGCCGCACGCTCCGCATGGTCGATCGTGCCGTCGACTTGCGCCACCCGGAAGTAGACGCGGAGCACGGCGAACTGGAGCGTGCTCCATTCATCCTCGGTGAAGCGTGCGTTCTGGACTTGCACCATGGTCGATCTCCCGGATTCGAGAAGGCCGGCCCCAACGGGCGTATCCCGGCCTCCAAGGATACCGATCAGGGTATGAACCGGGATGTGTCCCAGCGCACAAAACGGGGATCGTGGATGGGGGGCCCTTTCCTCCGTGATGGTTTTCCTTCCATATTGACCTGCGACTTGTCCAGCGGAGGTGATGGTGGAACGCAAGCCCGAACCAGAACTCATGACCGAGAACGAACAGGCCGAAGCTTACGCATCGGCCGATTTCGAGGACGCTCATAGTCGGCTGATCAGGCTGTTTCGGGGGACGTTTCACGCCCACCCCATCCGGGGTAACGTCCTCGACCTCGGGTGTGGCCCGGGGGACATCGCCTGCCGGTTCGCCATGGCCTATCCGGATGTCGTGGTGTACGGCGTGGACGGTTCGGAAGCGATGCTCCGTCAGAGTGCCACCGTCATGGAACGGTATCCTGGAGTGGCACATCGCGTGAAGTTGGAGTTCGGATTCCTTCCCGACTGTTCGCTTTCAGAAAGCGCCTACGATGTCGTTATCAGCAACAGCCTGTTACACCATCTCGAAGACCCACAGGTGTTGTGGGGCTCGGTGCGGCGTTTCGCGGCTCCCGGCGCACCGGTCTTCATCATGGACCTGCAGCGTCCCGGCAGCGTCGACGACCTCGAGCTCCTGGTCGAACAGTATGCCGCCGACGAGCCCGACATCCTCCGGCGAGACTTCACCAATTCCTTGCGGGCAGCCTACCGAATCTCCGAGGTCGAGGACCAACTGGTCGCAGCGGGGCTTTCGGACTTCACCGTGCGTGATGTCACCGATCGCCATTTGATCGTCTACGGGTGCGCTCCCTAAACGTATCGCTCAGTCTGCGGGGCGTTCGTGGGCGATCCGCCAGTTTGCCTTGAGGTATTCTATGATGCGCGGCATCATGAGGTGCTTGCGGGGGACGGTCGGCTGGTCGGTGCCTACCGACTGAAGGAACTCCATCGGGTGTACCTGCCGCATCATCGTATCCAGGGATCGGGCCTGCACCAGGCGGCCCGGCCCGATGGCGAAGACCGACGGCACGGGGACCCCGCCTCGCTCTTTGGCGTTGAGTAGATCCCACGCCGTGATGACTTTCCGCTCGGTGTCGCACAGGAGGTCGAACGGAATGAACATCTCCGCTTGCAACAGGGCCGTGCTACTGGGGGGATCGACGGAGATCCCCGCTACCTGGAACCCGGCGCTCTGAATGGCATCGAAGTGATCGCGGAAATCCGCCAACTGGCGAACGCAGAAGGGTCACCAGTGGCCGCGATAGAACACCAGAATGGTCGGCTGCTTCTCGACCAACGCCGCCAGGTGCCGCTCTTCTCGACTGGCGCTGGGGAGCCGGAAATCCGGTGCAACGTCTCCGACCCGTGGGATACCTGGCCGGTCAGCTGGCTGGTCATCAATACTGGGCATTGGTTCGATCTATTCCCCCGAAGGTAAACAGCGAACAGGTGTATGCAGGTTCCCCGTCATGGGCGCTGAAGAGATTCGAGCCAGAGCCCTTGGGTGTAGTCCGGCGGGACGAGAAGACTGAGCCCGTTGCTCGGCACCGCCCGCACGACAGGCGACGGTATACGCGGATCTACCGAGCGAGATTCGCGTTGGTGAACGCGGCCTCGTCGGTCACTTCGCGGATGACGTGAGGAACCAGCCATCCGGGCAGGATCGGTGTGCCAACCGACGCCAGCTCGACCTCGGCCAACACCAATTCCCGATCGAGGAATTGGTCGATCTCCCAGGTCAGGTCTCCATCGGCCAGACGGTAGCGCCGTTTGCGGACCCGCTGGCCCTCCGTGAGCGGCCACATGGCCTCGAACAACTCGACACTCATCTCTTCTTCGATCTCGATACGTGAGACGCCGCGGCCCAGCTTGATGGTGCGAACGTGACGTTCGCCGTCGGGTCCTTTCGTCTCACGGATACGTTCGACGATGGCATCGCCAGGGAGGTAGCCCTGAGACATCTCAACCGACGGTGCCTCGACCGCCTCGGGGGGCAGGCTCTTGAGCAGATACTTGCGCTCGATCTCGCGTGGCAGAGGCGCGTCGTGGGTGTCCGTCAGCGCGCCGGCGGTCGCCAATCGCGATCGTGCTTGGCCGTGTAACCAGTGGGTCTCGAGTTCATCGAACCGTGCGGCCTTGCGCAGATGCTGGTGCCGCGCGAGCGCAATGAGGCCGGGGGCCACGTCGGCATCGGGCGGGGGACCATTGCCGCTCATGCCGTGTTCCAGTTGGCGTCGCGCGCGTTCGGCGGAGGAGTCTTCGAAGGCAAGCGCCACCTCCTCCCCGAGGATCTGCGCGTCATTGAGGTCGCCGAGGACGTCCTGGAGTTCGGTCAGTTGCAGGAGGATCGGCTTGGCATCGGTGAGCTCTCCCCTCAGTGGGAGAATCAGGTAGCGGAGACGCTTGCCAACGATGCGCGCCTGATGCGCTTCCTCGTACTTGGAGCGTGCGGTCACTGCGTCCAGATGCTCCAGCAGTTCGTCGGCCAACATCGCCACGAGGCGGTGAAACTCCTCCCGCAGTGTCGGCTCGGTGGTGGGATGAACCGGGTCAACATCGACCCGGTATTCGCCGAGTACTCGCTCGATCCGTCGTTCCAATTGGGGCAGGAGAGCCTTGATCTTCTTGCGGTTCCGCCGGCCGCCGATCCGGGCGACAGCCTCCTGTCGTTCACGGAACCACTGGAGCCCAACGGCTTCGGACTCGGTGAAGGAGTCCGCGTGGCCGTCGATCCAAGCCAGCTGAACGTCGAGGTCCCGGGCCGCGTTGGTCAAACGGGCCACACGATCGACCCCGCGCATGATCCGCCTCAACTGGGGGGCTCGGAGGTAGGGCCGGTAGCAGCGAACCAACGACCGCAGGCGCCGGATCGAGACGCGGAGGTCGTGCAGCGTTTCCACGTCGGGTTCCTTCAAGTACGCCTGACGGCAGTCCCGCATGATCGCCACGGCGCGTAGCACCAGCACCCGCGCACCGGTGCTGGCGGGCAGGTCCAGGGTCGAGGGACTGATACTGCTATCGGATCCGAAGGACATCAGACCGATAACTTGCTGTGCGGGATGGGTTTGGGCAACCAGACCGGTGCCGCGTCCTTGATGACGCCACCCCGCAATTACCTGGTCAGTCGATGCCCTCGTCGATCGCCCGGAGCATCGCCTCGGTGAATTGATCCACCTCCCCCAATGTCGTATACACGTTCGGGGTGACTCGCAGTCCCTGGAACTCGGGGTGGAGGATTGGGACGACCACGATGCCGTACTTCTGGCGGAGCCAGCCGGGCAGTTTGGCCGTCTCGAGGCCCTCGACGTAGACCAGACCGATGGCGCCGCTGTAAGGACTGTCGAGCGGGGTCAGAATACGGACCCGGTCGCTCGCCTCCGCGAGCGTTTTCGCCCACCGGTCGCGTAGGTAGCGGAGCCTGGCGATCTTGCGCTCGGCGCCAATGCCCTGATAGAAAGCCAACGCCGCCGAGATGGCATTGTGGTTGGCAGCCGGATGGGTACCGATTTCCTCGTATTTGCGGATGTTCTCGTTCATCGATTCGGGCGCGGCCATGAGCGGCCATAGTTTTCCCTGTTTGTCCTTGCGCACGTAGAGGAAACCCGTGCCGATCGGAGCCAGCAACCACTTGTGCAAGCTGGTGCCGTAGTAGTCGCAGTCGAGTTCATCACGAGTGAACGGGAAGTGGGCGAAGGCATGGGCGCCGTCCACGAACACCTCGATACCGCGGGGACGGGCCAGTTCCATGATCCGGCGTACCGGCATGATCTGGCCCGACAGATTGGTGATGTGGGTGACCTCGATGACTTTGGTCCGCGGGGTGATGGCCTCGGCGTAGCGTTCCACGATGTGGTCCATCGATGGCGGCGGGACGGTGAACGAGATTTCGTTGACGACGATGCCCTCACGCCGGGCCCGCTGCCGCCAGCCCGTGATCATCCGGGGGTAGTTTTGGTTGGTTACCAGGACTTCGTCACCCGGCTCGAGGTCGAGGCCGAAGATCAGAATCTCCATCGCCTCGGATGCGTTTCGGGTGATCGCCATCTCCTCGGGGTCACAGCCGAATTCCTCGGCCAGTTCCCGTCGCACATACTCGACCCGCGGCTCCAGGACACGCCACATGTGCTCGACCGGCAGTTCGTTGGTGAATTGCAGGTCCCGGATCATGGCCTCCAACACATGGGTCGGGGTGGGGCAGACACCGCCATTGTTGAGGTTGATGAGGGTCCGGTCGGTATCGAAGGCCCGCTGGATGTGGCTCCAGTACTCCTCGTCATCAGCAACATCCCCCGGCGCCCGACGGCCCGCCACTTCGGAGGCCTGCAGCACCTGGGCAATGGCATCTGCTCGAAAGGGTGGCAAGGCGAGCGTGGCTCCGGCGACGGAAGCGACAAACGACCGGCGGTTCAGCATGGGAACGCTCCTGGGGAGGGATTGTCAGGAATGCCTCAAGATTCATGTCGGACGTGACATCGGCAAGGGGACGAAATCTTCCGATCCGGCAGCACTGGGTGGGGGATGAGCGGTCAGCCGTCCCGGTGCCGCCGGAGCCCCAAATTCAAGATTTTCTGCAGCAGCCTGGGGTAGCTGGTCCCGGCATAGGCGGCCGAGGAGGCGAACTCCTCACACCGGGCGATCTCGGGGTTCGGGTTGGCCTCGAGGAAGAACAGGGCGCCGTCGGCCCGCAATCGGAAGTCGATCCGGGCATAGCCTTCCAGCTCCAGGGCCTGGTAGATCTGCCGGCAGCTCTGCTGCACCTGCTTCACCAACTTCGGTGGCAGATCCTCGGCGGGATGTTGGAAGATACCCCAACGCGCTTGCGCGTCGGTGTCGTGCTTGACCTTTTCGGTCGCAATCGGTGGCATGTTGGCCGGCAGGTTCTCGAACAGCAGTTCCCAGATCGGGAGTACCTGCGGGCGGCGGTTGCCGATGACCCCCACGTAGAGTTCCCGGCCGGCCACGTACTCCTCGACGATCGCGTCGGTTGCCAGCCGGTGGTGGACATAGGCGACTCGATCCGCCAACGTCCGTTCGGTCTTCACCACCGAGGCACTGGAGATGCCGAACGACGCATGCTCCACCAGGCTCTTCACGATCAACGGGAACGTCAGATGCTCAGGCAATCGAGCACGCTGGCCGCGGGGGACCACCGCGAACCCCGGCACGCGGATACCGTGATAGCTGATGATCTTCTTGGCGAGGGCCTTGTCCCGGGAGAGAACCAGTCCCCGGGGGCTGTTGCCGGTATACGGAACCTGCAACAACTCGAGATAACTTACGATGTGATGATCGTAGAGCGCGTCCCCATGAAACTCCTCCAACAGGTTGAACACGATGTGCGGACTCCAGGCATGGACGGCGGTCCGAATCGGCAGCACATCGTCTTGCACGCCCAACGGTCGCACCTCGTGACCGAGACGTCGCAAGGTGCTGATCACGTCATACTCCGTCTTCCACACATTGATCTGCTGCGGCGTGTAGCCTCTCCGCGACCTGGGCGGCATCAGGTCCGGGTGCATCAGGACGAGGACCCGACGGGGAGGGGCGTTCATACCGGTATCCATTCCCAGGTAGAGGGGTCGTGGAACAAGGAGTGGAGGTGGGCCCTCAGGAGCCGGGCCGTATCACGGACGATCGCCTCCTCCGACCGCCCCACCCGAAAATCGAGCGTACGGCTCCGGCCCACCAGGTCGGTATGGACGGCCCCGAAGGCGTAGGCCATTTCCGGAGTCGCCGGAGCCACCAGCGCCAGGATCTCCGACCGCCGCTGGCGGAGCACGGTGGCGCCCCGCCGGGCCCTGGGTTGGCGACGAGCTTGGTCGTGGCCCAAGAGTCGGGCCAACGGCTCGTCCAGTGGCGTGGGTCGATCCATGGTGAATCGGGCCCGCCGGGCCCGGTAGTGCTCGCCCAGGGTGGTCCTGAGCCGGACCAGGGGGTCGATGGCTCGGCGACTGGCGCGGGGCACGGGGCCAGCCGCAATCTCGGTCATCAACCGGTCCACATACTCGAGTTTCCGCAACACCGGCCACTCGCGGTAGCGTTTCCGCCAGGTGGTTCCCGGCGCCAGCCATACCGCGAAAGTCTCGGCGAAATCCTCGTCGGGATGGCACTGGGCATACCAATCCCGCAGATGATGGACGTAGGCCCGGCTGGTCGGATCGGGTCGGTAGCGATCCGGGTAGCGGGTGGATGACCGGCCGAACACACGGCGCCATTCCGCCCGGCGCTCGAACCGGTAGGCGTGTTGCAACGCGTGGGCGGTTTCGTGCCGCAGCAGTTGGAGGCACTCGGTTCGGGTCCCACCTTCGACGCCATGCATCATGCGGTGCTCGAGACGTTTGAGTCTCGGGTGTGTCAGGTAGAACGGGAGCGCCATCCCGGCTACTCCATCCGGCGAAAACCATTCGTCCGACAGCCACACCCGCGGACGTAGCCGGAGGTTTCGGTCCGCCAGTTCACCGAATAAGCCATCCAAACAGGATTCCAGCCAGGGGCCGGGGCTGCCGATCCCCAGGTCGGCGAACCGGAGACGGAGAAGTTCTTCGCCGCTATAGTGGGCCCAAAACGGCTCCCCATCGGAGCTCCCGGTGCGCGTCACGCGGTATTGGTCTCGGAGCGCACGGCGATGATCCGGTCCGGCACGTTGGTGATGATGCCGGTAGCTCCGGCTTGCCACAGGCGCCGGGCGGTGGCCGGCTCGTCGATGGTCCAGACGTGAATAGGGATGCCGGCCTGCCTTGCCGCGGCTACCGCATGCCGAGCCAGCAATTCCAACGGGCCCTTGCGCTCCGGGATCGACAGCACCTGGTAGCCGGGCGGGCCGGGCCAGAGCCCGAGGGCCGAACCGAAGTACCACCATCCGATCTCGCGACGGGACGCCGACCGGTAGTAGCGACCGTCGCGAAACACTCGCAAGGCACCATGAAGCGACGAGGCCACCACGACCCGGTTCCAGGCTCCGTAGGAGTCCAGCACGGTACGCACCGCCTGCTGCCGCCGCGCCGATTTGAGTTCCAGCAGAATGGGCGTCGAGGGAAACCGCTCCAACACTTCAGCCAACGTCGGCACGATGACGCCCTTTCCGCGCCACGGATGGCTCAGACCGCCGTCAGTCGTGAACCGGAAGCCGGCGTCAACGCGTTGAACCGCGGCGAGGGGGTTTGCCTCTATCGCGACGTCCGCGTCCCCGATACGGCCGGTCGACGGGTCGTGCACGATCACCGGCACGTCGTCGTCGGTGACCCGGACGTCCATCTCGATACCGTCAGATCCCAATTCGACCGCGCGGTCGAAGGCCACGATGGTATTCTCGGGCCGCTGCCCGGCGGTACCGCGATGCGCGATGACCAATCGAGAACCGTGTTGAACCAGTGGCGCCACCGGAGTCTCGTCACCGATCGCTCCGGTGCGGTGCAGCGGTCCAACCATGTCGGGTAGCCCCATTCCTACAATGTGGCCCGTCTCGGC
>JAZFYL010000038.1:0-5317 GCA_036443495.1 Gemmatimonadales bacterium
AAGAATCGCCGGCCCTTACCGCCGAGTTCAAACACCGTTCCTCGCAAAACGAGGTCGGCATCAATGTACTCCGGCGCTCACCCTACCTGACGACGATAGGGGCCCTGATTTTCCTGACGGCCTTGAGTGAGGGACTTCTCGACCTCGGCTTCAAGTCCTGGGCTTCGACCCAAATCCTCGACGGCAACAACCTGCTCAGGTTCTTCGCGGTATTCTACACTGCCGTGGCCCTCATTACCATGCTGTTTCAGACCCTGGCCACCAGGGGCATGCTGCAGCGCTTCGGCCTGGCCGCCTCCGCCGGGGCTCTGCCGGCCGTGGTGGCGGTTGGAGCGCTCGGGGTCATGGCCATTCCCGGCCTCATCAGCATCATGGTCGCTCGCGGGGCCGAATCGATCACCCGCAATTCCGTGTACCGGTCGGCCTACGAGCTGCTGTTCAACCCCGTCGGTGCCCCCGAGCGCCGGGTAGTCAAGCCGTTGCTGGATGTCGGCTTCGTACGCGTGGGCGACCTCGCCGCCGGCGCGCTGGCGCAACTGATGATTCTGTTCACCACGGGTGGCCCTCGCGGCGCCCCGTACATGGCCCTCACATTCGTCTTCGCCGTGGCCGCCATTACCGTAGCTCGCCGGCTCCACAAGGGCTATCTCAAGACCCTGGAGAAGAGCCTCCTCATCCGGGGCAGCTATCTGGAGGGTGACCGGATGACCGATGCCGCCCAGACGGCGGTATTGCAGACCCTGGGAGCCATCGACCTATCGCAATTCCGCCAATCGGTCTCCGGTATCGAGGGTGTCGCCGACAGCCGGGTCGAGACCCCAGACCAGCCGCCGTCGGTCCCGGCCCAACTCGATCCCGAACTCGCCCGTACACTCGAATTGCGATCGCGCGATCGGTCCCGGGTCCGGCAGGCCCTCACCGAATCACCGGTGACCCCCGCACTGATCCCCCACGTGGTCCCGTTGCTCGCCTGGGACGAGGTCGCCCGCGACGCCATCCACGCATTGCGCCGGGTCGCTGGGAAATCCACGGGGGTCCTGACTGATTTCCTGCTGGACCCCGACACCGACTTCTCCATCCGGCGGCGGCTGCCATTGGTGCTGATCGAGGCCGGGACTCAACGTTCGGTCGACGGGCTGCTGGCCGCTCTGCAAGACCGGCGCTTCGAAGTGCGCTACCGCTGCGGCCGAGTCCTGAGCAAACTGCACAGCGACCACCCTTCGCTTCGCCTCGACCGGGCAGTAGTCCTCGCAGCGATCGATCGCGAGGTCGCGGTGGACCGGGGGGTCTGGGAAAGCCGGCGCCTGTTGGACGCGACGGAGGAAGAAGAATCTCCGCCCGTCATAGACGAGGTCCTGCGCGACCGGGCCGACCGAAGCCTCGAGCATGTGTTCACCATGTTGTCGTTGATCCTGCCGGCACAACCCCTCCGGGTCGCCTTCCGGGGCCTCTACACCGACGATGCGATCCTCCGAGGGACGGCGTTGGAGTACCTGGAATCCGCCCTGCCCGAGGACTTGCGTATCAAGCTGTGGCCGTTCTTGGAGAACCCCATCCGCCGGGCCGACCAGTCCCGGTCGGGCGAGGTCATCATGGGCGATCTGCTCAAGTCTGATGAGTCGATCGCCGATCGCCTGGATGCGCTCAAGCGCTTTCGTGAGAAGTCGGACTAGGTTGGCGGCTGGCCCGTCTCGGTGAGAGAAGTGTACCTACGGCCGATCGCGACCGCGACCGCTATCCAGATCAAAACCAACGCGATATTGACAACGGCAAATCCACCGGACTTCAAGGCGAAGTATGTGGTGCCGACGAAGACGAGCGCGGCCGACAACACGTCACCGGCTCTGTGGAAGAAGGCATCGACGACCTGCTTGGCCTTGTATTTCTGCTCGCGAGTCGTCGGGAGCCATAACGCGTTCTTGACCGTGTTCTGCAGAGAATAGTCGGTGGCGTTCTCGAGGGTCTTGGCCACCCGCCCCGCGGCAAGAATGGGATAGAAGGCCAGCACACCGTAGCCCAGCATAGCCGTGACCGGCAGGATCAGGATACCGACCTGCACACCCGCGTACCTGATGATGCGGGAGACCAGGAACAACTGCGCCAGGAGGCCCACGATATTCACCACCAGGAAGAAATCCGAGTAGAAGCCGGCGATGTATTGCCCCTCGCTCAACCCACCGGCAGTTCCGGACGAGACGGCGGCCTCGGCAGCCCGGGCCACTGTGCCTCCGAGAATGTATTCGCCCGTCGTGTTCACCCAGTTGGTCAACAAGATCATCAACGCGATGAGTAACAGGTATCGCGTCTTGAAAACCAGGGCGAACGCGCCTTCACCACTTCCCGACCCCAGCGCCTGCTCCTCGGTCAGGGCCTTGAATTCGCCGGTCGCCGCCCGAAATTGCCCGGTGGCAGCCGGCATCTCCGCGGTCGTTGCGGACGGCGCGAGGTGCGACTCTGTACGGATGCGTTGCATCTGATCGACGTAGTTGGTGATGACCAGACTGAGGAGAAGGAGTCCCGCCCCGATCAGCATCAACAGGTTTATGCCCAGGGGGGCGACGAGAGTCTTGGTGAGCCCGGACCCGAGCACGGCGCCCAGGGACATGCCGAAGCCGATGATCGGGAAGAGCCGCTCCCCTTCGTCGTTGGTATAGAGGTCGTTGGCGAACGACCAGAATTGGGCGATGATTACGCCACTGAAGATGCCCACCCAGATGAAGAAAGGGATCGCAAGCGGCACTCCGGCCCGACCCAGCAGGAAGAACACGACCAGACAGGCCACGAAGAAAAACGTGACGAGGTTGATCAACCGCTTGCGGGGGAAACGATCGGCCAGTCGACCGTACACGTGGACCACCGGCACCAGGATGACCACCATCGCGGCGGCCAGGTAGCTCTTGACCTCGGCCGACCACTCCCCGAGAATCAGCGCTTCACGGATCGGCTTGAGGACGTAGTAGGCCGTGAGCACCATGAAGATGTTCAGGGCCAGGAGGAGCGCCTGGGACCCCTCCCCCGCCCGAACATCGCTGAACAGGCGCAGCAGGCGGTCCAAGGCACTCGCTGGTGGCGACGAATTCGTCATGAACGGGCCTCAGTGGCGATGGGCGGCTCTCCTGGAGAGAACGCCCTACCCGATGGTGCCGGTTCCACCTCAATCCATGATGAAGCCAACATAGGTCCGACGTCCACCGCGATTGACATGGAACACCACGGCATCACCCGACTTGAGTCGACCAACCACCGCGCGTAACGCGCCAATGCTGCCGATCTCCTCCCCGTTCAAGGAGTAGATGACATCCCCCGATTTGAGCCCGTCCCTCCGCTGCGGCGACCCGAGATCCTGGGACGCAACCACCACACCGCCCGGCTGGCGCACCCAGGGCAGCGCCGAGGCAAGGTTGCGATCCATCGGTAGGACCAGCACCCCGAGCTGCGCCACCAGATTCTCCTCGGCGGTCACCATGTCTGCCAGGCGTGAAGGGTCGTCGGCCCGTTCGGCCACGCGCACGCTGATGGTCAGCCGCTCCAGACCTCGACGGACCTCCAGCGACACCGGCTGCCCGATCGGCTTGGGATAGAGATTGACATCGAACTGGCGGCCGTTTTCCATCGGCTTGCCGTTCAACGAGACGATGATGTCGCCGGGTTGCAGACCGGCGCGGTCGGCATTACCACCCTCGTAGACATCGGCCACGATCACGCCCCATTCGTTGATCAGGCGCAGGCCCTGGGCCATGATGGGAGTAATGGTCTGCGCGAACACGCCGATCTGCCCGCGATGCACGCGACCGTGGTCGCGGATCTGCTCGAAAATGTATTCCACGATATTGCTCGGGGCGGCGAAGCCCAAGCCCTCGCTCCCGCCGGACTGGCTGAGAATCAACGTGTTGATGCCGACAATCTGGCCCTCGGTGTTCACCAACGGTCCGCCGCTGTTACCCGGATTGACAGGGGCATCGGTCTGGATGTAGACCATCCGATCTTCGTGGCGCAACTGCCGACCAACCGCGCTCACGACACCCATCGTCACTGAATTCTGCAACCCCAGCGGCGCGCCGAATGCCAGCACGATCCGGCCCGCCCGCAATTCGTCCGAATCGCCGAACTCCAGATAAGCGTGATCCGTGACGGCTACCTTCAAGACCGCAAGGTCGGTTTCGGCGTCGACTCCGATGAGGTCGGCCACCAACCGCTTCCCAACAGGCTTGAGAATCGAGTTGGTGCTGGCCGCCGCGACGGCGCGCTCCGCAAGCAGGACCTCTATTCGCCGGGCTCCACTAACGACGTGGGCATTGGTGACGATGTACCCGTCCGCGGAAACCAACACCCCGGAGCCGGTTCGCTCGCCCAGGGCCAGGACCTGTCCGCCGGCCTGGCTCACCGCGCCATAGCCGACCGTGAAAATCTGGACGACCGCCGGCGTAGTGCGCTCGGCCAGCATCTCGAACGATCGGCTCAAATCCGTCAAAGCCTGCGTTTGAGACTGCGCCAAAGCCACCGGTGGCGTAACCACGAGAAGGACACATCCTACGACCAGTCGACCAAGAGAGATCATGACGGGTTCCTGTCCTGTTCCTGGAGTAAGTCAGGCAGCCGGGCCGGCCGCCATAGCGAGGTTGGGTGGATCCGCCTCGGGATGCAAGTCCGCCAAGTGCGTTCTCCACCACTCGGACGCCCGCTCCTGATTCCACGGCTGCGGTAGGCTGATGGCCGCCAGCCGGCGGGCGAGGTCGGCCGCGTCCCGTGGACGATCGTCGGGATCTTTCGACAGGCACGCCATGACCAATTCGTCCAACTCGGGCGGCACCGGCTCCTCGCACCGAAGGGAAGGGGGCGCCGGCTTGTCGCGGACGTGCTTCATCATCATGGCCACCGCGTTCACCGCATCGAAGACGAGCTGCCCGGTCAGCATCCAATAGATGAGACAACCCATGGCGTAAACGTCGACCCGGGCATCGACCGGCCTGCCCTCCTCGATCATCTCGGGCGCCATGAAAGCCGGTGTTCCAGTGGTCAACTCCGGCGACGTCAGTTTGGTGAGGTCACGGTCCGACAGGCGGTCCGCCTTCACCAAGCCGAAATCCAACACCTTCACGAAGTCGACCTCGAGACCCATGCGACACGTATGGATGTTGGAGGGTTTGATGTCCCGGTGGATCATGCCGCGTTGGTGCGCTTCGGCCAGGGAGTCGGATGCCTGAATCGCCAAATAGACGGCACGCTCGGCCGGCAGCGAGCCGAACCGGTCGATCAGACTCTCCAGGTCCAATCCCTCCAACAACTCCATCACGAAATAGAACGATCCATCATCCGC
>JAZFYL010000039.1:0-2157 GCA_036443495.1 Gemmatimonadales bacterium
CGGCCCGCCGTCCGTGCTCGTTGATCCGCACCGCGTTCTGTTCGAGGTCGTCCAGGAGATCGGCCACCTCGTCCAAGACCTCGCCCTGGTCGTTCCGTGCTTTCAGTCCGGCCCGCAGTTCGCGAAAGAGTTCGAGCGAGAGGGCCGAAAAGTTCGTGACGAAGTTGAGCGGATTGCGCATCTCGTGGGCGATGCCGGTGGCCAGCTTCCCCAGCGAGGCCATCTTCTCGCTGTGGATGAGCTGGTCCTGCGTCTCGGTCAAGAGCTGCAGCGAAAGGTTCAGATCCCGCGTGCGCTCCGCAACTTCACGTCCGAGCATGCGGTTATGCACTTGAATTTGCCGCACGCGCAGATGGTAACCACCGAAGAGGAAGCCCAGCAGCGCCGCCAGGGTCAGGCTCTTAAACCACCATGTTACCCAGAAAGGCGGCAACACGCTGACGCGTACAGAGGTCGGCTCCCCATGCCAGACGCCGAAGCGATTGGCGGCCCGGACACGGAAGACGTAGTCGCCCGGCGGCACGGCGGCGTAGCGGGCGCTGCGCTGTGCCCGGGCATCCACCCAGCCGGCATCGTATCCTTCCAGCACATACTGATATCGGACGCGACCCGGACGACGATAGTCGAGCCCCAGGAAGTCGATGGTGAAGTCGTTTTGTCGGGGGGTGAAGACAATCTCGTCAGCCTGGAAAAGGGGCTGCTGAAGGGGCGCGTCGGGGCCGGGCACGACGCGGGTATTGCGCAGGCGCAGGCCCGTGAGGGTGGTCTTCGGCGGCGGGTCCTCCGAGGCTGGCGCCGGGTCGAAGGCCGTTATGCCGCCGCGCCCGCCGAAGTACAACGTGCCGTCGCGCCCACGAGCGACGCTACGAGCAAGAAACTCGATGTTTGGGAGGCCATCTTCCGGATCGAAGACGAAGAAGGTTTGGGCCTCGGGATCGAAGCGGACCAGCCGATTGGGGGTGCTGATCCAGAGGTGGCCCGCCTCGTCTTCGGTCATGCTGCGGATCAAATTCTCCGGCAGGCCGTCCGCACGGGTGAAGCGGGTGAAACCGCCGGTCGCCCGGTCAAACAGGAGCAGCCCGGCATTAAACGTCCCCACCCAGAACCGGCCTGCCCGGTCTTCGTAGAGGTGCGCGACCCAGGTGCCCGGCAGATGGCGTTCGAAGGAGATCGTTCCGGTCGCAGGGTCCCGGACTATCCGGTCCAACCCGCTGAACGTCCCGACCCAAAGGTTGCCGTTCTGATCTTCGAGAAGGTCGAAGACGCCGTCACTGCTCAGGCTGTGGGGATCAGTGGGGTCGTAGCGGTAGTGCGTGAAGCGGCCCGTCTCGGGGGCGAAGTGATCGAGACCGCCGAAATAAAGAAGGATCCAGAAAGTGCCGTCCTGGGTCTCGTGGATCCCCAAGACGTCGTCACTGCCGATGCTGTGGGGATCGGTGGGGTCGTGACGGTAGTGCGTGAAGCGGCCCGTGGCCCGGTCGAAGCGGTTAAGCACCCCTGCATCCGTCCCGATCCAGAGGAGGCCTTGCCGGTCCTCGTAGATGGAATGTACGTCCAGGTCGCTGAGGCTGTTCGGGTCGGCGGGGTCGGGCCGATAGTGCGTGTAGGCCTGTGTCGCAGGGTCAAAACGGTTGAGGCCGCCGTCCCAGGTGGCCATCCACACCATGCCGTCGCGTGTGGCGATGATCTGCCGGACGCCCCGGTGGTTCAGGTGGGCTGGATCCGCTCGCAGGTGTACGAACCTCTCCGGTTCCGGGACGAGCCGGTGAACGCCGCCCACCTCTAAGTTGCCGACCCAGACCGTACCGTCGACGCCGGTGTAAAACGACCAGGCCGAGTTCGTACCGAAGCGCCGGGCTGCATCCTCCGCTTCGGCATGGTATCGGCGCACTACGCGGTTCCGCTCCGCATCGTAGAGCAGAAGCCCATCCCGGTTACTCCCGACCCAGAGCAGGCCAGACGGATGTTCGTGGATGAAGGGGAGCTGGCCGCAGTTTACACTACATAGGTTCAGTAGCGAGGACACCGCAGGGCGAACCAACCGATCCGGCGTGGTCGGGTCGAACTGGAGACGCTCGAACGTTCCGGTCTGGCGGTCCATTCGGTTCAGTACGCTGCCGAAGGTGCCCACCCAGAGTGTGCCCCGTGCGTCCTCGA
>JAZFYL010000040.1:0-2258 GCA_036443495.1 Gemmatimonadales bacterium
AGGCGGTTTCCACGAAATCCCGCAATCCAACCTCGATAACATCATCGAAAGCATAAGCCGCAATGGTGGCCGATTAGCTGCGAGCTTACCGATGGTGGCAGGTAATTCTCAGAGCTGCACGCCACAGCGTAGCATCAGTGCAGCTCGATGAACTCCGCCACCGACGGCACGCCAGCGTTGTCGATCAGAAAAAGCATGTACCATCCCTGGGGCGCCAGGCTGTGCGGATGCCATCCGTCGGGTGCCTCGACCCGCAGCGTGGTCGACCCCGTCACCTTGGAGTTCATGTGGATGACCCGCTGCTCACTGTCAGTCTGGTGTGTCACCGCGGCCGGGCGGACAAGCACGACGCGGTCGATGGCGCAGGCATCGGGCGTCTCGACGTCGAACTCATGGCCATGGTGCACGAGCGCGGGGGCCGAGGTGATGACTGGCTGCGTCGCGGGCGAGCCGTCGGACTTGAACAGGTACGGCGGGCTGAAGATCTCGATCGTGTTGTCGTCGGGGCACTCGTGGCCGGCGGTCGCCACCCGGGCGTCGGGCAGGAGCACGGTCAGGGAGTGATACTGGCGCGCGTTGGCGACGGGGTCCATTTCCGTCCAGGACGTGGCCTTGGGGTCGTAGATCCAGCAGGTGCCTCCGTTCGGAGGTGAGACGCTCAGCTGACGGCCACCCGACATGAACACGGTCCCGTCCGGCAGTAGGGCCAGGTTGACGTTGACCCGCGACAGTCCGTCGGGCAGCGCCACGGGCGGGCCCCAGCTGGGCGACATCGTAGACAGGTTGATCATCTGGAAGGTCGTGGTGCTCTCCGGGTCCGCTCCACCCCCGACGATCATCGCCTGGACGTACGGGTAGGTCGGCTGACACAGGAGCACGCTCATGCCCATCACCCGGTCGAGCGCGCTCTCAGCGGGCGCGTCGTCGGTGTCCACGTCCGTCCAGGTGGCCGAGGCCGGCACGGACGTGCTCTGGAGCTCGAAGTAGCCCGAGGGAAGTGCGGCAGCATAGGCTGCAGATGCCGCGCAACCGCCGGCATACCAACCGGTCGGCGCGTAAAACACCTCGCCGCCGGGCAACAGATGCAGTCCCGGGTAGATCTGGGGAAAGGCGTGGTTGGCGCTCGTGTCTCCGGGACCGCCCGGACCCCAGACAAGCTCGAAGCGGTCGGTGTTCTGCATGTAGATCTCCATCTGCTCCGCTTCGCCGGGGGCAGTGTTCTGGTCTCCCGACACGACCAGGATTCGCCCGGGCGAATCACCCAGCGTAACCAGCGTCGGGTACCACCGATAGAAGGACATGTCGCCGTCGTTGGGCGTGCCGTTGCCAAGCGTTTGGGTCCAGGTTTCCACGCCCGGCGACGGATCGAAGATCCAGCCACGGTTGTGCCGATCCCCCGTGCCGTCCCCACCCCCACCCACGACCAGCAGCCGCCCGTCGATCAGGAAGGAGTGGCCCGCGCAGAACAGTGAGTCCGTCGGCTGGTTGGCCGGCGCGGCAAAGGTGCCCGCCCCTGTGGGGCTTGGGGTCCACAGCCAAGTGTTGTTGCCGTTGGGCAGCCCGAAGAACATCACCTTGCCCGTCCGGCACACGGCTGCGTGCACGGGCCGGTCGTATGCGCCGGGGATGGTGTACGGGCCCTCCCAGTCGCCCTTCGTCGCGTGAGAGAGCATGGAGCCCAGCGAGTCCAGTAGCACGCGGACATCCTTGATCTTGGCGACCTCTCGGATGTTGGTGAATCCATACACCGGGCTGATTTCATAGCGGGCGGCGATGATGCGCTCGGCCAACTCCAGCTCGCACAGGCACGCCGACTTCAAGTGCGCGCCGCGTGCCTCGTGCTGATCGGGATGCGCCCGCCGGCGGTACTCGGTGTGCAGCCGCACGATCGGGGGTGGTCCGTCCACGATCTGCTGGGCCGATCGGACACCGTTCAGGAATTGGAGAATGCGACGCTCGCGCTTGATGGTCCGCTGCTCCTGGATCTTCCGGTCGTTCGTGTTGGCTTTGGTGGGCATCGGTGTTCTCCTTGGGGGCGGCTAAGAGGGATGAACGGCCTCCGGGAAGCCCGAGCCAGCGATTGAACTAATCTCGGGCACGTGGGTGACAAATAGGAATTTTAAGTTAACCGAAATTCCCAGATGGCCCGATTTCGTGCAAAACAGGCAGCGCTTTTCAGACCTGCCGAGCACACGCGATCCCGCAGTGCCACTGCATGGGTCCCATCGATAACTATGGAAACTGCTGTACGTCACCCA
>JAZFYL010000041.1:0-2803 GCA_036443495.1 Gemmatimonadales bacterium
TGCGCCGCCTGGAGAGATTGGCGTGAGTATCTGTCTTGCCGTTGACACGGCCACGGACGGGGCGAGCGTGGCCCTGGGCGACGGCGAAAAACTGATTGTTGAAATCAACCTGGGCCGGCGTCGGGCGGCACGGACCCTGACACCGGCCATCGAACAGTGCCTGGGCCTCGCCGGCCTCACCTATGAAGACCTCGACTCCGTCGCAGTGGCCGACGGTCCCGGAAGCTTTACCGGCCTCCGAATCGCCTTTGCCACCGTTCAGGGAATCGTGACCCAGCGCGATATCCCGGTTTTCGTCGCTCCCTCACTGATGGTAGCCGCGCTGGCCGCAAGACAGCCCTTCGGGACACCCGTTGCGGCACTGTACGACGCGCTGCGGGGGGAGGTCTTTGCCGCTGTGTTCTCGTTTTCCGTTACGGAGGTAACGGTGCACCTGCCTCCGTCTCGGTTGAGTGTCGAGCATCTCATCGAGCGCTGTGACGTGACCCCAGCAGTGGCCGTGGGGGTCGGCGATGGTGTGGTGATCTGCGCCGCAGCATTGCGGGAATGGACAGGCAATAATCCCATGGGTCCGCCGTTGGGCGGACCCCGTGCATCATGCCTCATTGCCTTGAAGGGTATGGAGGGAGGAGCGCGCCTGGTGAGCGCCGTAGGCGAATTCGAGCCCGACTACGGGCGGTTGGCTGAAGCGCAGGTCCGTTGGGAGGCGGAGCACGGGAGGCCTTTGCCGGAGCGATGACGCGGCATTTTGTTCGGAGTTTGTTTGGCACTCGGGCGGCGTGGGAGAGGCGGTTTGGACGCCCATTTTGGGCCAAAAAAGTGCTCGCAAAAATTGGGTCAAAAGCGCGTATGTTTGGTTGACAAAAGGACTTAAAGCCTCTATAGTTTGGCGGAGTCCGGGCCCCGTTCCGCCTACTTTTGGAGGTTGTCGTGAGTCGTAGTCTGAACAAGGTCCAGCTGATCGGGAACCTGGGGAAAGACCCGGAGGTCCGCAGCACCGCCAGCGGCACCAGGGTCGCCACGCTGTCCATCGCCACCAGCAGGCAGTGGAAGAACGCCAGCGGCGAGGCCCAAGAAAAGACCGAGTGGCACCGGGTCGTGCTATGGAACAATCGCGGCTCGGGATTGGCGGATGTGGCGGAGCGGTATCTCAAGAAGGGCGACCGGGTCTATATCGAAGGTCGGGTCGAGTACCGTACTTGGGAGGACCGGGACGGGAATACGCGGTATACGACTGAGATCATTGGACGGGAAATGATGATGCTCTCGGGCCGGGGCGGCAGTTCAGAGGCCGGGATGGAACCGGCTGGTGCGGCCGTCGGGCAGACCGAATCGGCGGAGCAGGGATCGGAAACGTTCAAGGATTTACCGGAGGCTCTCGATGAGGAGGATGACGATCTCCCCTTTTAAGGGATCCAGAGTGTTGATCGCCGCGGCTTTGTTGGCCGCGGCGGCTCCACTTTCGGCACAGGATACCACGGGTGTCGTGCAGCAACAGCGGGTGCACATGGTGCGCGAAGGAGAGACCCTGTGGACCCTCGCCGAGTTCTACCTCGGCGATCCGTTTCTGTGGCCGGAGATATACCGAATCAACACGCTGGTGGTTGAGGATCCCCATTGGATCTTTCCCGGTGAAGAGCTGAGACTCGTTCCACCGGACACGGTACGTTTGGTGGGCGACCCCAACCAGCAGCTCCAGGTAGGCGATACCCTGCTGATTCCGCAGGTAGACTCCCTGCCACAGGCTGATTCCCTCCAGCTGCCGATCGTCGACGACCCCGAGCTCCAGAACCAGGTCACGGAGGCTCAGCCGCCCCCCCCGCCCCCCCCGCCCCCGTCCAGGGCCCTACCCACAGTGTTCCGCAAGCTCGGTGAGAACACACGAAGAGGTCTCAGCGTAGTGCGTAACCCGCCGCCGCGGCCCCCTGGTCGACTGCGCTTCTACTCTGCGGGATTCTTGACGGAACAGGAAGAGTTTCCTTGGGCCGAGGTGCTCGGCGCAGTGGGCAAGTCGACGCTTTCTACGTTGCGTGCCACATCGTCGGCCACGGTGTACCAGCGCGTGAGCCTCCATGCCCCGGAAAACGCCACGTATAACGTGGGCGATTCGCTCGTCCTGTCACGGCTTTCCCGGCTGATACCCGATTGGGGAAGGGTCGTGGTTCCCACCGCCATCGCCCGGGTGGTTCAGGTGCGTGGTCGGGAGGTCGAGGCGCGGATCGAAATGCAGTTCGAGCGGGTGGCGGACGGACAGGTAGCTCTTCCAGTCGAGCCGTTCCGAGATCGGGGCGGCGTGGAGCCCGTGCCCATCGAGAATGGAATGCGCGGGTCCATCGTGGCGGTTCGCAACCTGCACCCAGTGGCAGGACTCCTCAACGTGGTGTTCATCGACCGGGGGCGCGTGGACGGCATCGTGCCTGGAGACGTGTTTGAGGTGATCGTGGAGGACGAGGGCTCCGTATTCCCGGCCAGGCCGGTAGCCACGCTCCTGGTGGTACACGTGCGACAGCGCTCGGCATCGGTCATGATCATGTCGCTTCAGGGTGCCGACGTTCGACCGGGCGCAATGGTGCGGTTGATTCGTAAGATGCCTTGACCTTTCACACCGGCCGCCCCCAGCCGTTACCTTGGCGTGGACGGGCAGCCGCAGCTTTCCCAGGGCGGGGTACGGTTCGGCCGTTCCCCGCCTTTTTCGGGGTCATCCGGCATTTCCGGGGAAGGACGTTCCCGTCAGGAAGAAGGCCCCGACATCGCAGAAGTCGGAGGCCATCGCGACACACGCAGCGCACGGGGTGAATGGCCA
>JAZFYL010000042.1:0-3052 GCA_036443495.1 Gemmatimonadales bacterium
CTGTCGGCCACATCGGGGTCGGTCATGATCGTGGCCGGATTCGAGTTGACCAGGATGACCCGGTAGCCCTCTTCCTTGAGCGCCCTGACCGCCTGAGTACCGGAGTAGTCGAACTCGGCCCCCTGGCCGATGATGATCGGTCCGGAACCGAGGATGAGGATGCTGGACAAGTCAGTTCGTTTGGGCATGCACCATTTCGGTTAGCGTTTGTTCGAACGGGATGACCGGCTGCCATCCGGTGGCATCACGAAGTTTGCTTGCATCTCCCACGAGATGGGGAATGTCGGCGGGCCGCTGTAACGCCGGATCAGGCTGGGGCTCCACCTCGATCCCCACAAGGCCGGCCATGAGCCGCAGAATATCCCGTACACTATACCCCGTCCCGCTGGCAACGTTGTACGCCTCCCCCGGGGCACCCCGGTCGAGAAGCGCGAGGTAGGCGTCGACCACATCCCGGACATCCAGGATGTCGCGCACCGGATCGAGGTTTCCGGTGGCGATGGTTGGGGCCCCTTGCCGCTTGGCCTCGATCAGCCGATCGAGGAAACTCGGGATGACGTACTTGGTGGCCTGTCCCACCCCGGTGTGGGGAAACGGCCGGGCGAGCATCACGGCCAGGCCGGTCCTGCGGGCCACATCTCTGGCGGCGATTTCCGCGGCCGCCTTGGTGGCGGCGTAGGGCGAAACCGGGTCTATCGGGTCTTCCTCGGTCCGGGCAATCCCCGAGCCCCGACCGTAGACCTCCGCGGTCGAGATCACCAGAACGCGGGTAGTGTTGGCGCTCCCCGGCCGGGCAGCCACGGCGTCGAGCAGCCGCAAAGTGCCGAGCACGTTGGCCGCCCAGGCCTCGTCAGGATGGGCTCTCGCCTCGGCCCCGGAGGCGAGCCCCGCCAGATGCACGACGCCGTCGACGGGGTGCTTGGCCAGGGCATCCGTGCCGTGAGGTTCGGTCAGCTCCAGGCCCACCGTTTCGACCCGGTCTCGCCCGTCTGGCGGGAGCCAAGCATCGGGATCGGGGCCACCCGGGCGTACTGCGGCGACCACCCGGTCGCCCCGGCCGAGGAGCGAGTGGACGAGGTACCGACCGACGAACCCGTCGGCACCCGTCACCAGGACCTTCATTTATTAGTCGCCAATCGTTCGAGATCGGCATCGACCATGCGCAGAATCATCTCCTCGAATCCGACTTGGGGTTCCCAGCCCAACTTGGCCTTGGCCTTTGACGGATCGGCCAGGAGGACATCCACTTCCGCTGGCCGGATGAACTTGGGGTCCTGCTTGACGTAGGCTTGCCAGTCCAGGCCGACGTGGGCGAAGGCGATCTCGATCAGATCGCGAACGCTGTGGGTCAGCCCGGTGCCGATGACATAGTCCTCCGGCTCGGGCTGCTGCAGCATCCGCCACATGGCGTCGACGTAGTCCCCGGCCCAGCCCCAGTCCCTCCGGGCGTCGATATTTCCCAATCGCAAATCCTTGGCCAGGCCCAGTTTGATTCGGGCCGCGCCGTCGGTGATCTTGCGAGTCACGAACTCGATGCCGCGTCTGGGAGATTCGTGGTTGAAGAGGATGCCGCTGACCGCATACATCCCGTAGGACTCGCGGTAATTGACGGTAATCCAGTGGCCGTACACTTTGGCGACGCCGTAGGGAGACCGCGGGTGGAAGGGGGTCGACTCCCGTTGGGGCGTCTCGGAAACCTTGCCGAACATTTCGGACGAGCTGGCCTGGTAGAAGCGCGCCTCCGGGTGCGCCAGGCGGACGGCCTCGAGAATTCTGGTCACGCCGAGGGCGGTGAACTCGCCGGTGAGGACGGGCTGGGTCCAGGACGTCGGCACATACGACTGAGCCCCGAGGTTGTACACCTCATCGGGTTTGGTGTCGTGGATGACGCCGGTCAGTGAGTGCTGGTCCAGAAGATCGGCCGGGAGGAGTTCCACCTTGTCGAGCAGGTGCTCGATGCGCTCGTACCCCTGGTAGCTGGTCCGGCGGACGACCCCGAACACCTGGTAGCCTTTCTCGAGCAGCAGTTCCGCCAGATAGGAGCCGTCCTGGCCGGTGATTCCGGTGATGAGGGCAGAGGGCATTTGAGAGACCTGGTAGTTGTGTTGACGATGAGGATGGGTTAGATTTTTAGGTTCGTTAGGTTGCGTAACACTCTGCAAGGACCATAGTTATGGCACGGGTCTGTTCCGTGTGCGGCAAAGGGCCGATCACCGGCAATAACGTAAGCCACGCCAACAACCGAACCAAGCGCCGCTGGTATCCCAATTTGCAGACGGTGCGGGTTCTGGTGAAGGGTAGCCCGAGACGCGTGCGGGCGTGCACCCAGTGCATCCGGAGCGGCCGGGTCACCAAGGCCAGCTGACCGCACAATCCACCGCAGCTTGAAAAAAAAGGGGACCCCAGGGTCCCCTTTCTTCTTTGTGCCTGTGGCGGCCGAGCGTCATTCGGCGAGCAACTCGATCCGAGCCATGTCGGCGCCGTCGCCCGGCCGGAACCCCAGCTTGAGAATGCGGATATAACCCCCGGGCCGGGCCGCGAACCGTGGTCCGATCTCGTCGAACAGGCGCTTGAGGATGACCCGATCCTTGATGCGTCGCTCGACCTGTCGCAGGGCGTGGAGATCGCCGCGGCGCGCGAGGGTGATCAGCTTCTCGGCGAAGGGCCGCAACTCTTTGGCTTTGGCCGTGGTGGTGACGACCGCCTCGTGCTTGAACAGGCTGGTAACCATGTTGTTCATCATGGCCCGCTTGTGACTGGCCGTTCGCGACAGCTGCCGCCCCTTGACCCGATGGCGCATCTACAACGTCCCCTTGGAGCCGCCGTCGGTGGGCTCGGCCGAGAACGGGTCGGCCACCACTAGCGGCTCGGGACCGAGGGCGCCGGCATCGAACGACATGCCGAAGCTAAGCCCTTCCCGTTGGAGCAATTCGCCGATCTCGGCCAGTGCTTTCTCGCCCACGTTCTTGACCTTCAGGAGGTCTTCCTCGGCCAACTCGACCAGGTCCTTGAGTGTGCGGATGCTGGAATTCTTGAGCGAATTGAGTGCCCG
>JAZFYL010000043.1:0-2076 GCA_036443495.1 Gemmatimonadales bacterium
CGGTCACTCGGGCCGGTGGTAGTCCGGGGTGCCGCTCGCCGCCCGGCCCACCAGCGTCATCCCCGACCGCCGGGCAATGTCGCCGGCCAGGCTCGACGGGACCGACGGAGTGGCGATGTACGCCAGGCCCGCGCGTGAGGCTTTGAAAGCCAACTCGGCGCTGATCCGCCCCGTCACCAACAGACCCATTGTGGTGATCGCGCGCCGCTCCAACAAAGCCATTCCGATCACCTTGTCCACCGCGTTGTGCCGGCCGATGTCCTCGGCGTGACTCATCAGCTCGGTGCCGTCCGTCAGCGCCGCCGCGTGGATGCCGCCGGTGTCGCGGTAGCGTTCGCCGCGCTGGAACAGCGACTTCAGCAGGGCCCGCAGTTGCTTCTGCTCCGGCGGGGGGTCGTACACGCCGTGGCGTACCGTCTCGGTGTCGGCCAGGAACGTGCTCACGGACCCGCAGCCCGAGGCCAACACCTTGCGCCGCTCCTCTGAGTTGACGGCGGCCAGATTGGCTTGGGGGACCTCGGCCCAGAACCCGAGTTCAGTGGCGCACGGTCGCAGCTTGACCTCGTCGAGGGAAGAGATGTAGCCCTCGCCGTGCAGCCAGCCGATGGCCAGTTCCTCCAGCAGGTCGGGCGTACACATCCAGGTCACCGCCGGTGACCCGTTGATCTCGAGCCAGACGGCGACTTCCTCGACCACAGCGAGGCGGCCCATGCGGCCGCCCCGCTTAACGGCGCGTTTCGGGGTCGGCTGGTCCGGTGCAGTCGGCATAGAGGGTGGCATCTTCCGCCAGGCGGACTCGATCGAGGTGGACGCCCGCGGGCAACCGCCGCGCCAAGCGAGGGAACAAGTAGGCCGCCATGGCTTCGCAGGTGGGGAGTAGCTTGCCGTAGGCGAACTCCGGCACCACCAAGTTGAGGTGCCGGCCGTCGATGACGTCGACGACTTCTTCCCCAAGAATACCGTCGAGCACGCTCAAGTCCATGATGGTGCCGTCGGCGCCGAGGGGGCCGCTGACCGTGGCGCTGCAACGATAGGTGTGGCCATGGCCCGGCGCCGCTCCCAGGGCGCCGAACGCCGCGCGATTTTCGTCGTCCGACCAGTCGGGAACGTGAAAGCGATGGTGGGCTGAAAACGTCACCGTCCGGGTGAGCGACACGGTCATGGTCAGAACGACACCCCCAGGCCGGCGAGGAGCCACGGCGAGACGACCCACTGGCCGGCGGTGGTTGTGAAGGTAAAGGCTGGAGGGTAGCTCAGCTTCCAGAACTGAGCCCGGGCCTCGAGTCGCAAGTGAAACGTCTGCGACAGCATGACCCGGGTCCCCAGGGCCGGGGTCAGGTAAATCTTGTTGCCGAACACGAAATCGCCGGTATTGAGCGGCGAGTCCTCACCGATGGCTAGGCCGATCGTGGCCGAGAAGTAGGGTGCCAACCGCTTCCAGCTCTTGGCGCCCGTCAGGTTGACTTGCGCCGTGAAATCGAACATGAGCACTTGCTGCGGTACCGGGCCGATGGTTTCCAGCCCGGGGACCGAGTCCAGCGTGGGCCGTACGATAAACCGTTCGAGATCGGCGACGGTGAACCCGAACCCCAGTTGGATGGTGCCACCCGCGCGGAAGTCGAACCGGCCGCCGACCGTCGGGCCGTTGTGGGGACCCACCCCCATCGACCCGCCGCTGCCGCCAAAATAGCCGACCAGGAAGGTGAGCGATTTTCCCTTGGTGATTTCCCGGTAGGGGGATTTTCGCGGCTCGTGGCCGACCTGGGCCTGGCCGGCGGTTACCGCCGCGGCAAGGAGCACTCCACTCAGAACGACACGTCGCATATGGTACTATGACTCCCGTAAGTCCCGCCCGGTCATTTCCGGCGGCGGTTCGATATTCAGCATCTGGAGCACCGTCGGACCGATGTCGCACAGGGCGCCACCGGATCGCAGGCTGTCGGCCCCGGCCCTGAGGGCCACCAGTGGCACCGGGTTGGTCGTGTGCGCGGTGTGGGGCTCGCCCGTCTCGGGATCGACCATCACTTCGCAGTTGCCGTGGTCCGCCGTGACGATGACGCTGGCACCGGTGTGCTC
>JAZFYL010000044.1:0-3789 GCA_036443495.1 Gemmatimonadales bacterium
GGGAAGTCGGCAAAGACCTTGCGGATCTTCCACAGGAGGACGCCAATGGTATTGGCCTCGTTGTGACTCGGAATGCACAGGTAAATCATTGGTACCCAGTATCTAAGATTCTATGAAGAACGATAATCGGGCGCCCCGCCCCATTCCAGGACGGTCAATATCCGGGCCAGGAGGGCATCCAGGCGCGCCCGGGCTGCCGGGGATGCAGGTGTCCGCGGGATGAGACGGTCCGCGTCTAATCGACACAGCCTTTCGACGTGAGTTGGCACAGGACTTGGCGGAGTTCGACTAGGCTGAACGGCTTCTGGAGGCAGGGACGTCCCTGTGCCTCGAGAAATTCGAGCGTGTCGTCGCGGACGGTGTCGCCGGTGCTGAAGACGATGCGCTCGACCAACTCGGGACGGTCCCGCTGGAGGGCTTCGTAGAACTCGCGCCCGTTCACGTTGGGCATCCTGAGATCGGTGATGATGACGTCGAATTTGTCGTCGGCCACGCATTGCAGGGCTCGCACGCCGTCGTGGGCCACCTTGACCGAATGCCCCCATCCCTCGAGCGTGGCGTGCATGTAATGGAGGATGTGGGGCTCGTCGTCGACCACGAGAATGTGCAAGCCGGCCTCGACTTTCTCGAAGGCGGGTGCCGGCTCGATGGCGTACTCGGCGCTCGTTCCGGGGAGTTCGATGCGGAACATCGTTCCATGAGGACCTGAGCCCACTAGCGAGATCCGGCCTCCGTGTTCCTTGACGATGCCCTGGCTGATCGACAGCCCAAGGCCGGTGCCGGTGCCTTCGGGCTTAGTGGTGTAGAACGGATCGAAGATCTTGTCGCGCTCGGCCTGGGGAATCCCCGGCCCGTTGTCGCTGACGTCGACAGCGATCCCGTCGGTCCACTTGCGCGCGCGGATCAGAATCCGGCCGGCACGCTCCGTGGCCTCAATGGCATGCGCAGCGTTGGTGACGAGGTTGACGATTACCTGCTGGATGCGGGTGGGTTCGATGTCGAGTTCCGGCAGGCCCGGCTCGATATCCACGATCAACTCGATACCGCGCGACGCCAGGTCGTTGCGCATCAACTCGCTGGTGACTTTGAGGAGGTCGGAGACCACTGTGGGTCGCCAGGGCCCTTCATGCTTCCTGGCGAACGTCAGCAGGTTCTTGACGATTTTTGCGGCTCGCTCGGCCTCCTGCTGAATGACCCGGAGCGGTTCCCGGTGTTGATCCGCGAGGGAGGGGCTCTCCATCAGGTAGTCGGCGAAGCCGACGACGGATGCCAGCGGGTTGTTGAGATCGTGCGCCACCCCTGCAATCAACTGACCCATGGCGGACATCTTCTCCGACTGCACCAGTTGTTCTTGCAAGCGATGCTGCTCCGTGTGATCCTCTATTAGTACGATCCGGTCACTGTCCGCGGCATCGTCGACGGACACAGTTCGAATGTTGAGCCTCCGGCCCCTGTCGGCGACGGTACGCGGTCCCTCGCAGTAATCCGCTTCCAGCATCGGCCCGAGTGTGGACTGCCAGGTCTGGGGAAACACCTCGGTCCAACGTTCCCCCACGATGCCGCTGCGCGCTCGGCCGATCAGATCCGCGAAGGCGCGGTTGGCGAGGTGGACCCGGCCGTCGGCCGCCACGGTGCACAGCGCGGTAGGGACGGCGTCGACGGTGAGGTTCCAGGTCGCCTCGTTGCCGGCGGCGTGCCGTCCGAGATTGGCGAGGGCGTTGGCCGTTGCGCTCAACAGGATGTCCAACACATCGATGTCGTGGGGGGTGAACCGGGGCCCCGAGCTGGCGACCGCAACCAACCCATAGCGCCGGCCGAGGACGACGAGCGAGCCCTCGAGTACCGTGCCCTGGGACCCGCTGATTCCAGCGGCTGCCCCGCGGACCTCACCGGTGTTCTGCTCGATGGCGCGCGATGCGCCCGGACCTGATGTGTGAATGATCTCCCGGTCGGCGGAGTCTTCCTGATACAGGGCAATGGCACACGCGAAGGCAGGGTACCAACCCGTAAGTTGTTGCCACAGCAGGTCGATCACGGCGGCAGGAGCTGCCGCCGCGGCCACGGCACGGGAGAATTCTGCCAGACGGCGCAATTCCTGCGAAGTAGATTCGATGTCCACGGCTTTGGTGGACGGTGGGAAAGGAGGTTTGGTCATGATTCTCGCGGATACTCGAAGCCGCCTGTCAGCAAACGACCGGCAGCTGGTCATTCTCCTCTTGAGTCGGGGGTCGGCGGTGACCCGGGCCCGGGTCGAGCGTCAACTGGACCAGGAGGGGATCGACGCCCTGCTGGATCACCCCGAGTTGTTCGAGCGACTCGTGGCGGTTCGCGGCATGTTGTTACCGTCGCCCGCCCTGTTTTACTACGTCGCCGTGCGGCACCTCCTGCGAGGTACCGGAACGGACGATCGCGACCTGGCCGACTATCTCGCCGCCATGCTCCTCGAGTTCGGCCGCCGGGATCGCGCCTGGCGCATCGACTGGAATGACGATCACCGGCACCAGTATGTTGTCGACATCCTCGACGATCTCAATCTGAGCAGCGGCAGCCGCCGGTTCAAGGTCATGGTTCACCTCGGCAACTACGCCCTGTGGCTGGTCGGCGTCTTTCCCGACTATATCGCCGCCCGGCGGTTGCGTAAGGGTGGTCCCGGCATCGAGTACTACGAGCGCTTGGGGCAACGAGGGTACCAACTGGCCTCGGACCACGAGTTGGCCGACCGGCTGGGACTCGAGCCGGTGCTCCGTTCGGCCGCCGAGCGATTTACCCAGGCCCGGCGTGCCCTCAACCGACTAAGTGACCAACTGCTGTTCCCCAACCGCTGTTCACCCGATCGCATCCTCCGTGAGTTGGAGGGGCCGGCCTGACCGCCACTCCGCGGCCGCGTCCACCAACGCCCTGAACAGACCTTGTTCGGGCGCCTCGGATTCCCGCCAGAAACTCTCCGGATGCCACTGGACGCACACCAGCCAGTGCGCGTCATCGTCGCCCTCAGCGGCCTCGATGACACCGTCGTCCGCCAACGCCGTGGCGTGAAGCCCCTGGGCCAGGGCCCGGATGGCCTGATGGTGGAACGAGTTGGTGAGGACCAGGTCACGTCCCATCGCCGCCAGCGCTAGACTCCCCGGTAGCATCCTGACGTGGTGGGTCCGTTCGTGCCAGGCGGATCCCTTGTCGTGGTCGAGGTCCGAAGGCCGCTGAGCTGGCAGGTCCTGCCATAGCGTTCCCCCAAGGACCACGTTGACCAGCTGGAAGCCTCGACAAATAGCCAGGACCGGCACTCGGGTCGACCGGGCGCTGCGGAACAGGGCCATTTCGAAGGCATCCCGGTCCGGGTCGGTGTCCCGGACGTGCTCGGTACCGGTCAGGCCGGAGTGCTCCGGGAGGAGATCCTCTCCGCCCGTCAGGAGCAGCCCGTGACAGGCCGCGAGGGCCTCGGCGGCACCGGACGGTCCAATGGCGGGTGCCAGGACCAGTGGAACCCCGCCGGCGGCGCTCACCGAGTGGGCGTAGTCGATGTGGACGCCCGTGTGCTGCCGGCCGGGTTCACCCGTTACTCGGGCACTGATGCCGATCCGCGGTGCCGTCACAGCAGCAGGGAATCCGGAAAGAACGGACAGGCCGGGTCCTCGAACCGGACCCGATTCAGCTTGATGCCGATCAGCGGGATCATCTCGTTTCCGATCGACACCTCACCTAGAATGGGGGCCCCTTCGAGAGGATCGCCTCCGAAGAGCATGACGCCGACCGCGGTGGCGGATAGATCGAGCACCAGCACGCCGAACCCGG
>JAZFYL010000045.1:0-3338 GCA_036443495.1 Gemmatimonadales bacterium
GTTGGGCTTACGGGAACCAAGTATGGCTGCGGTATTGCGCAGTGCGGAGCCTGCACCGTGCATCTGGATGGGGAGCCGGTACGCTCGTGTGTGCTGCCCGTGAGCGCCGTGGTTGGAAAGCGCATCACCACCATTGAGGGGTTATCCGAAGATCGCAGCCACGTGGTTCAGCGTGCCTGGATTGCCGAGGACGTGCCTCAGTGCGGGTATTGCCAGTCCGGTCAGATCATGTCCGCCGTCGCCCTTCTCGCCAAGACGCCGAACCCGACGGACGAAGACATCGACACCGCGATGATGGGGAACATCTGTCGCTGCGGTACCTACCAGCGTATTCGACGCGCCATTCATCGCGCCGCCGAGGAGGGCTAGCCATGACCTCCGTCTTCAAGGCCACGCGCCGTGATTTCGTCAAAGCCGGTTTGCTCGGTACCGGTGGCCTGGTACTGGGGATTCGCCTTCCCGCGCCGGCGAAGGTCGACGGGACCGCCGACACGTTCCAGCCCAACGCGTTTCTCAGGATCGACACGGACGGTGCCGCCACTATCTGGTTCCCCAAGACGGAGATGGGGCAGGGCATCAAGACCGCCTTGCCGATGTTGGTTGCGGAGGAGCTGGGGGTGGCGTGGCACCAGGTGACCGTAATACAGGCTCCTGGGCATCCGGAGGAATTCGGATCCCAGGGCACCGGCGGGAGCCGCAGTATTCGCACGACTTGGGAGCCGCTGCGGAAGGCCGGGGCAGCCGGTCGAGAAATGTTGCTACAGGCAGCTGCCGGGCGGATGGGGGTGGCCCAGGACACCCTCACCGCCGAGGCAGGGCAGGTGGTACACGCCCCGACCGGAAGGCGGATCGGGTATGGTGAGCTGGTCGATGCGGCGGCCGGGTTGGCCGTGCCCACCAATCCACCCCTGAAAGACCCTGACGACTTCACCATCCTGGGGACGCCGGTGCCGCGGGTCGATACGCCCGAGAAAACCGACGGATCGGCGGTGTTCGGGATGGACGCGCGCGTGGAGGGGATGCGTTACGCGACCGTAGTTCACCCGCCGACCTTCGGAGCGGGCCTGGCCAGGATGTCCGACACTGCGGCGCTCGCGGTGCCGGGTGTCGAGCGCGTGGTAGAGGTATCAAACGGTGTGGCGGTGGTAGCCGCCAACACCTGGGGCGCGTTCCAGGGGGCCAAGGCCCTGGAGGTCAGCTGGAACGAGGGCTACGCCAAGAGCAGTAGCGACATTCAAGCGGAGTTGGCGCGGCTGGCCGGCAGCCCCGGCGCCGTGGCTCGGAGTGAAGGGGATGTTGAAGCGGCCCTGGACTCGGCGTCCGATAGCGTGGATGCCGTGTACGAGGTTCCCTATCTGGCCCACGCGACCATGGAGCCCATGAACTGCACCGTCGATGTACAGCCGGATCGGTGCCGTGTGTGGGTGCCCACCCAGTCGCCGCAGGGCGTCATTCGTACGGTCGAGCGCATCACCGGGCTCCCTCCCGACCAGATAGAAGTGCATCTGACCTATCTCGGGGGCGGGTTCGGCCGCCGCTCCAACATGGACTTCGTGGTGGATGCAGTGGAAACGTCGCGGGCCGTGGGCGGCCCGGTCCAGATGGTATGGACCCGGGAGGAGGACATGCGTCAGGGCAACTACCGGCCCTGTACCTACAACACCTTCCGAGGCGTGATGACCGGTGACGGACGCCCCTTGGCATGGCACAATCGGATCGTGGGCCCATCGATCATCGCCAGCAAGGGCGGTCGTTTGCGGAATGGGATCGACTCCAGCTCGGTGGAGGGAGCGGCCAACATTCCCTACGATATCCCCAATATCCAGGTGGAGTACGCCAAGGCGGACATCCCGGTGCCTCTCCACTGGTGGCGCTCGGTTGGCAGTTCCCAGAACGCCTTCATTACGGAGAGCTTCATCGACGAGATGGCGCATGCGGTGGGGGCCGACCCGTTCGAGTACCGCCGAGGGCTCCTGGGCAAGGCACCCAGGCATCTGGGCGTGCTGGAATTGGCGGCGGCCAAGGCCGGCTGGGGCAATCCGCTGCCTGGTGGTCGTGAGCGGGGTATCGCGGTAGCCAAATCGTTCGGCACATACGTCGCCCAAGTGGCTGAAGTGTCGGTCGATGCCACCGGCATGCCGCGGGTGCATAGGGTGGTGTGCGCCGTGGACTGCGGCCACATCGTAAATCCCAACACCATCGACGCCCAGATGCAGAGCGGGATCGTCTACGGGCTGAGTGCGGCGCTCTTTGGGGAGATCACGCTCGATCGGGGCCGCGTCGTGCAGGGCAACTTCGACAGCTATCCGGTCGTCCGCATGAACCAGTCACCCGCGATCGAGGTGCACATCGTCTCCAGCCGGGAAGACCCCGGTGGCATCGGCGAGCCCGGGACGCCACCGATCGCACCGGCGGTAACCAACGCCCTGTTCGCCCTGACGGGGGTGCGGGTTCGGCGGTTGCCGATCCAGAGGGCGCTCGAGGAGCGGACGCGCGCCGAGGCGGGCGGGGGGGAGTAGGGCGGTCGGGCGGTCTGGCGGTCGGACGGTCTGGCGGTCTGGCGGTCTGGCGGTCGATCATGGCTATGACCTATGAAGGCTGAGTCGTGTGCCCCTGCACTGAAAGCCCATAGCCTACCCTGCGTACGGTGCACGGCGCACGGCGCACTGCTACTGAACACTACTCACTACCCGGTCTGACAGTCATGCGCTCAAGACTTCCTCTGCTGTTTCTCATCGCCGGCCTTGCGTGCCAGCCCGCCGACCACGCCCATGAAGTGGCGGTCGAGTATCTCCGCGCCGACACCACTTCGGTCCTCCCATTCTCCGACGCGGTCAGGGTGGGGAACCTGCTGTTCCTCTCCGGTCAGATCGGGAATCAGGGCATGGCGCTGGTACCCGGCGGGATCCGCCCCGAGGCCCAGCAGGCCATGGAGAACATCCGAGCCGTTCTCGAGCGGAACGGTTCATCGATGGACCGCGTGATAAAGTGCCTGGTAATGATCGATGACATTAGTGATTGGGCGACATTCAACGAGGTCTATGTGAATTTCTTCGATCGGCATTTGCCGGCCCGTAGTGCGATGGGTGCTGACGGGCTGGCTCTGGGAGCGGCGGTGGAAGTGGAGTGCATTGCGACGGTCAAGTAGGCGGTGGGCAGCGGAAGGCGGCGGGTTGCAGATTGCTGCTGCGCGCGGGATCAACAGCCACGAGCCATTAGCCACCCGCCAACGCCACCGTCCACCGTCCACCGTCCACCGTACCCTACTCCCCACTCCCTACTCACCGCACGTGAGATCCCCATGCACCCGATCAACCTTGCGCAGAAGCTCTCCCAGA
>JAZFYL010000046.1:0-4314 GCA_036443495.1 Gemmatimonadales bacterium
CGATGGGGAAGACGACGAGGCCCGCGAGGAACGCCACGCCGAAATCGGCCAGCGACACGATGGTCGCTTCCTTGGCGAGGTCGCCCTTCCCCTTGAGATACGACGCGAAGGTGATCATCGCGCCCATCCCCAGGCTGAGTGAGAAGAACGCCTGCCCGGCGGCTTGGCCGAGGATCTGCGGGTCGAACAAGTCGCCCAGGCTAGGATTCAGATAGAACGCGTACCCGGCCGAGCTTCCCGGCAGGAAAAAGGAGTAGACGGCCAATCCGATCAAGATCACGAACAGGGCCGGCATCAGGATCACGGCCGCACGCTCGATACCGCGCTTGATGCCCCCCGCCACGATGATGATCGTCAAGGCCATGAAGACGACATGCCAGGCGATCGCCTGAGGACCACTGGCCACCTCGCTAAAGAAGCCGCCGGCGTCGCTGGGGAGTCCCACTGACAGTGCCGTCCATGCGTAACGCATGGTCCAACCGGCGATCACCGAGTAGTAGGACAGAATCACCAAGCCGGCGAATACGAATATCCATCCCAACGGCGTCCAGGCCCGGCCTCCCAGTTGGGGCAGGGCCTTGGCCGGTGAAACCCGTGCCAGTCGTCCCACGACGAACTCGGATGTCATCAGGGGGATGCCGATGATGGCGACCAGGATGAGGTAGGCCAGTACGAATGCCGCACCACCCCCCTGCGAGGCTACATACGAGAAACGCCACATGTTGCCCAGCCCAACGGCCGAGCCGACAGCGGCGAGAATGAATCCGGCTTTGGATGCCCAGGCGTCCCGGGGTGCGGAACTAGGTGTACCCTGCATGCCTTGCCCTTGTTGAAGAGTCCCCTAAGGTACTGCGATTGAGGCACTTGTCCATACGAGCCGGGCTGCAGCCGGGTGTCATCCGCCCCGACTCGTCCTTGGACCCGGAGCCGGACCCTGCCAACTTCCAGCATCGGGTCTGGAGGGAATCGTGGCTCCTGTTGAACTAGTCGAACAGCCTGTCCAGTTTCTCGCGACCAAGAGCCGCGGTGACGTTTCCGGCCTCTTGCTCAGGCCCGCCCGTGCGACCTGCCTGTACGTCTTGGGCCACGGCGCGGGGGCCGGGATGAGGCATCCCTTCATGACAGCGATAGCGGAGTCCCTCGGCGAAGTCGGCGTGGCCACCTTCCGATACCAATTCCCGTACATGGAGGCGGGAGGACGTCGCCCGGACTTTCGGCCAATCCTGCTCGCGACGGTCCGGGCAGCGGTCCAGGCTGCCCACAACCTTGCGGGCGACCTTCCCCTCATCGCCGGCGGCAAATCCATGGGTGGTCGCATGACGTCGCTGGCCGCGTCCCAGGAACCGCTTCCGATGATCGAGGGCCTGGCCTTCCTCGGGTTCCCCCTGCACCCGCCCGGATCTCCGTCCACCGACCGTGCCGATCACTTATCAAACATTTCCGTCCCCATGTTGTTCCTGCAGGGCACTCGAGACAAGCTGGCCGATCCGGCCCTCATGCGCGACGTGGTCACCGGGCTCGGCGCCACGGCCAGGTTGGTGTCGATCGACGGCGCCGACCACGGATTCCATGTGCTGAAACGTTCCGGACGGACCGATGCCGGAGTTCTCACCCAACTGGCCCACGACTTGTCCTCGTGGCGTAATGACCAACTCGTGGGGGAGTAGTAATGAGGAAGCAGCGCGTGTGGGTTCGATGGTTGGGCGTCGCTGTTTTGGCCGGCACGCTCGGGGGCTTCGGGGGAATACGCCCTGCCGCCTGGGGACTCGACGGCCACTTGATGGTTGGACGGGCCGCCGCCGAGGCGGTGCCGCGGGAGATGCCGTCGTTCTTCCGCAACTCGGTGGATCAACTGAGCTGGTTGAACGCGGAGCCCGACCGATGGAAAGACCGAGCCGAACGCGATCTCGATGAGAACCTGTACCGGAGCTTCAGTCCGGGCCACTACATCAATCTGGAATCCGTTCCGGATGGGGTGCTGGCGGCGGAGCATCGCTTGGCCTACTTCGAGTCCCTGTACCAGGCCGGTGTCGACCATCAGCCCGGGTTCCTCCCTTTCACCATCCTTGAACTCACGCAACGACTGCGCGTGGGCTTTCGCCGGTGGCGAAGTGCGGATGGCCCCGAACGCGCCTGGATCGAACAGCGCATCATCAACGACGCCGGCATTCTGGGCCATTACGTGGCCGATGGCTCGAACCCGCTGCACACGACCATCCACTACAACGGCTGGGTGGGTGACACGTCCCTGGGCTATGCCTCGGATGATGCGATGCACGCCAGATTCGAGTCGCGCTACGTCCGGGGACAGATCACCATCGAAGATGTGCTTCCCAGCGTCGAAACCGAGGCGAGGACGGTCCCCGATCTCCGTCTCGCCGTGTGGCAGTACATCGAGGATTCCAATGCCCTCGTCGAGCGGGTGTATCAGATAGACCGCGAAGCCCGATTCGACGAACGTACCACAGCACCGGCCAACAAGGCCTTCATCGTTGACCGGCTGGCTGCCGGCGCGACCATGCTGCGGGATTTGTGGTGGACCGCCTGGGTCACCAGTGCACCGTGAGGCGTTGAATCTTGCGCCGGGGCCGTTCCGTACAGGCGGGTGTTACCACGGGGGATACACCTGACGTGGAGGGAGGAGCATGAGGCGAGCAATGGTGCAGCGATCCTCGTACGAGCTTCGTCGATCGCGCACGAACCGCAAGATCGGCGGGGTCTTGGGCGGGTTCGCGGAGCACTTCGACATCGACCCGACCCTGTTGCGGGTGGGTTACCTGCTCACTTCCGTGGTCTCGGCCGCCTTCCCCGGTATCTTGGTCTACCTCTTGTTGTGGCTGATCATTCCCTCGGCGCCCGAAGCCACCTATGAAGATGAGGCCTACGTGGATGACGACGACTATCTGGATACCGACGAGTACTAGCCGGCCGCACGAGCCCCCCTCACAAGCAACGACGGCCGAGCCCATGAATGGACTCGGCCGTCGTCGTTGTTGCTGTATGGATGACCGCTAGAGGGGGATCTCGCGGTGGCCGGTGTTGCCCTGCGCATCCCGGTGACCCATGACCGCCCGTCGGGCGCTGGTCTGGAACACGGCAAACACACCCTTGCCACAACGAACGTGCATGACCACTTCGGCCGACCCGCCGTCGCGCATCTGTTCAGCGCGGTAGCGAAGCGCGACGTCGACCGCCACGGCCCGGCACATCTGGTCCGACCGCGTGGCGAAATTGACATCGCAGTTGCTGCCCCGCTGGGCAGACTGACAGGCTACCTCGACGGCGTCGTAGTGCACGTCATCCAATGTCGCGGCGGGAATCCCCAGCCGCTGCAGCACGGTGGTGACGTCAGGCCCCGCTTGGGCAGCCAGGGTCCCCGGCGCAGCGCCGCTGAAGCTCCACACTATGAAGACGATCGCCATTGCCAGGCGAGTCGTGAAATTACGTTGTCGATCGTACATTGCAGTCCTCCCTGTTCGGGGCGACATGGGGCCTAGTAAGGGCAAGGTGCGTACCACTATGGCCCGTCTCCACCAACTCGCCAAATATGGTGTAACCTGTTGTATCACAACGACATGAGGCCTGTAACGCCAATGGTGATCCACGACACACAACCCTCGTTTGGCTGCTTTTCTTGCCCCACGCCCTAGCTAACTGAGTGGACAGTGCCAGGATGTGACCCACGCCACAGGCTGGCAGGATCGTGAAGCAAGCCCATGCACCGCTCCAGTTCCCTCAACGACGATGTCAACGCCGGCCCCCAGTTCACCGTACTACTCCATATCGAGGCCTCAGGCGTAACGAGCCACCAGGAGATCGTATGCGAAAACGCACTACCACCGTGATCATACTTGCCATTCTTCCCCTGTCGATCGGTGCGGCGCAACAGGCTCCCTATGCGGGGATGGAGAATCGTGCAATCAAGGCGTTGTCCCCGGAGCAGGTGGACGGCTACCTGAGCGGGGAGGGGATGTCTCTGGCCCTGGCCGCGGAGTTGAACGGCTTCCCCGGTCCGAAGCACGTACTGGATCTGGGGGCCGAGCTGGAGTTGGATGACGAACAGAGGCAGAGCGTGGAACGGCTGTATGGCGCAATGAACGAACGTGCCGTGTCACTCGGCCGTGACATCGTTGAAGCGGAGACTCGGTTGGATGCCGCTTTCGCGGACCGGACGATGACGACCGAGAATCTCCGCGAGCAGCTGGACGCGTTGGGTCGGCTCTACGGCGATCTGCGCTTCACCCACTTGGCCGCACACCTGCAAACAGTGGCCGTACTCTCGGACCACCAGGTGATGCAGTACCAGCGCCTGCG
>JAZFYL010000047.1:0-7543 GCA_036443495.1 Gemmatimonadales bacterium
TGCGGTACCGCTCTACCACCTCATGGAGGATGTCGCTACGGCGGAGATCTCACGTACCCAGGTCTGGCAGTGGGCTCATCACGGCGTCACCCTGTCGGACGGCCGGATGGTAACGCCGGAGTTGGTCATATCGATGATCGCCGAGGAATTGCTGGTGATTGCCGGTGAGGTGGGTGTCGACCGGATTCGTGAAGGCCGTTTTGCCGAAGCGAGCGCCTTGTTCCGGGATTTGTGCACCGCCACGACCCTCGCGCCGTTCTTGACGATTCCGGCCTACGGTATCCTCGAGGCCTAACCGCCCTGCCTGGGCGAACATGGGAGTGCCATGATGTCAGCTGCCAGCAGTGTGATGCCTGATACTATTCCAGCGCACGACACCGGCCCCGACCGTTGGGCGGGGATCGACCGGCCGTATACGCCTGAGCAGGTCGAGCGGTTGCGCAATACCATTGCGATCGAGCACACGCTGGCCAATCTTGGCGCGCGCCGCTTGTGGGAGCTGCTCAATTCGCTGGACTACGTTCCCGCGCTCGGTGCGGTCACCGGCAACCAGGCGATGCAGCAGGTGCGGGCCGGCTTGCAAGCCATATACGTCAGTGGCTGGCAGGTCGCGGCAGACGCGAACCAGGCGGGCCAGACCTATCCGGACCAGAGCCTCTACCCGGTCAACAGCGTGCCGGAACTGGTGCGCCGCATCAACCAGGCGCTAATGCGCGCCGACCAGGTGCACCACGCCGAGCAGGACTCCGACGGCCCCTACTGGTTCGCGCCCATCGTGGCGGATGCCGAAGCTGGGTTCGGCGGTCCTCTGAATGTGTTCGAACTCATGAAAGCCATGATCGAAGCCGGTGCCGCGGGCGTGCACTTCGAGGATCAACTCTCTTCGGAAAAGAAGTGTGGGCACCTCGGCGGCAAGGTCCTGATTCCGACCAGCCACTTCATCCGCACCCTGGTAGCGGCGCGCTTGGCCGCCGACGTGCTGAACGTGCCTACGGTCCTGATCGCCCGGACCGATGCCAACAGCGCCAAGCTGCTGACCAGTGACATCGATCCCCAAGACCACGAGTTCCTGACGGGGGAACGCACAGCTGAAGGATATTTCCGGATTTCCGGTGGCTTGGACTGCGCCATCGCTCGCGGCCGGGCCTACGCGCGCTACGCCGACCTGCTGTGGTGCGAAACGTCCAAACCCGATCTGGACGAAGCCCGGCGGTTCGCCGAAGCTGTCCGGGAAGAGCATCCCGGCAAACTGCTGGCCTACAATTGTTCACCGTCGTTCAACTGGCGGCGCAACCTGGACGCTGGCACCATCGCCAAATTCCAGCGCGAACTCGGCGCCATGGGATACAAGTACCAGTTCGTGACTCTGGCGGGATTCCACGCGCTGAACCACGGTATGTTCGAGTTGTCCCGGGCCTATCGCGCCCGCGGCATGGAGGCCTACTCCGAGTTACAGGACGCGGAATTCCTTTCGGAGGCCCACGGGTACAGCGGCACTCGGCACCAGCGCGAGGTCGGCACCGGCTACTTCGATCTGGTCAGTGAAGTGATCAGTGGAGGAGACAGCTCGACGACCGCGCTGGAGGGATCGACGGAGGCCGATCAGTTCTAGGCCGGCGACTTCCGAAATAGCGCCCACGCGTACCACAGTAGTGACAATACCCACGCGCCGTAGAACACGACCCGGACCGGGTGGAACGCGATCGTTTCGATCACGGCTTGATCGACACCGACTCCGCCGAGGGCCACCCGGCTTAGTTGCTCCGCGGTAAACCACCCCCACAGTATGGCCGCCCACAGCAGGCCGAGCCGGTTCCACAGGCTCGGTCCCATCGATCGCGGTAGCCGGCGGGCACTCATGACGCCGACGACAAGAGCGAAGAAGTACATGCTGGAGATGGTGAACGGCCCGGCGATGAGCACCAGGAAATCGGGCTGCAACGCGCCCAGGCCTTCGCGTCCCACCCAGGACACGACTATGATCGTCATCGACGCGAGGACGAACGTCGTCAGGAAAAACAGGAACGAGCGCTTGAGCGTCCAGAAGCTCGTTCGCCGGCCATAGCCTTCATAGAAGATGGTGCCCGCGATGCGGGTTACGGTGTCCACGATGCCCAATTGGGTTGAGAACAGCACGAACGCCCCGCCCAGGAGAAACACCACCTGCAACCAGCGACCGCCGGTCGCGGCCATGGCCTCGCCTTGAAGCTCCACCATGCGGGACAGGTTGCCGGCCAGTTCGGGGTTGTCCGTGCCAAGGGTCGTGGCGACGACCAGTGTGGTGATCACCACGCTCAGCAGGATCAGAACCACGAACGTGACTAACAGTTCGGTTCGTGCCACTCGCATCCATGTCAGGAACCGACGCAGCGCCTGAGGCTCGGCCTCGGTATCGAAGACGTAGCCGGTCGGGCTGATCTCTTCATTGGTGCCACGGATGCCTGCGATACGGCCCTGGTAGGCAGCCATGCCGAAGCCTTTGTCCCGCAGCCACAAGGACTGGGCCAGCAGCAGCGTTCCGCCCGATCCGGCGTACGCCACGGCAATGAGGAGGGTGGGGAACTGGGTGCCGGTGAGGAGCGCTTCGGGTGCGGATCCGACGGACACGGCACCCTTGGCCAGGCCCCACACATGCTCGGGCACCACCCCAACCACCAGCAGGGCGATGGCCAGCATCGGGAAGAACCCGAGGACGAGGAGGATCTCGAAGCGTTCGAGCGAGTTGTACACGATCTTCGAGGCGGCCAGGCCGATCCAGATGAAAGCCAGCATGCCGAGTGCGAGGGGTTGCCACGGCAGGGCCCGGCCCGTCGCAATCTCGAGGATATCTCCGACGAATTCCGCCGATTGCGACGCCCAACCGGGCCAGAAGAAACTCACCAACGTGGCGATCAGGAAGAACCAAGGCCAGACGGGCCAGCGCGTGAGCCGGGCCATACCGCCGAATACCGACTCGCCCGTGGCAATGGTCCACCGTTCGATCTCCTGCAGGACCACGAACTGGGTCAACACGCCGACCCAAAAGAGCCACCAGATCGAGAAGCCATTGACCGTGATCAGGTTGGGCCACAGCAGGAACTCGCCGGCGCCCAATCCCATCCCCACCGCGATCACCGACGGTCCGATCAAATGACGCAGCCGGGGAACGCAGGGGACATTCTGTTGCAGCTTGAAGGGAGGGCCGCTGCCACGGTGGGGGAGAGACGGAACGCTGGGCGCATCGGGCATCGAGGCGTCGTCCAGCGGTTGATATACCCCGTCCCGATACTGACGGCCCTGCTCATCGGGACAACGCGTGTGGCTATCCGTCAACGGCTCGGTCATCCGGTCCCCGGGGGGAGAGTGGCTCGGACCCTAAGATAAGAGCGACCGAGCGTTCTCGCTCGCCGGTTTCGGTTAGGGGGCCTGCCCGTCGCAGCCTTGCCGCCGCCGGGTATCGGTGATGCGTATGATTTTCCAGCCTTCTGTCCCGCGGAACAGCTGGAAGGCATTGACGCCGCAATGACTGAGTTCGTCTCCGTGGTAGAAGGCGTACGGCGTCCAGGCGGTAGCCATCAATCCGTCGATGTGAACGATCGGATCCCAAATACGTTCGTCCCACTGCTTATCGTGTGGCGTGCCGACGGCCTTGACCCATTCCTCGGGGTTGCCCGTACGGATTTGTGGCTCGCCCTCGCGGTTGATGGACACTGACGCCGTGGTCAATGACGGATGGAGCGTGGCCCGAACCATGGCGCTGTCCCCGGTGCGCATGCCGTCGAAAAGTTGGTCGATGACCGCCATGACTTCTTCTTCAGCGGTCTGGGCTTGCAGAGTGATGGCGCTGGCGGCCAACGCGGCCACGAGCATCAGGACTTTCATCAGGTTATCCTCTTCCCGATATGGGTGGCGATCGTTTGCTGATTACCGTCATCATACGACCAAACGGAGATCGGAGTTTCTCGCCATGGCCATGACCAAGGTCACCCTCACGGTCCCGCGCACCGCGCACTGTGCCCTCCTGGGTGACCTGGACAGCGCCCCGGCCGAGTTGTGGTACGTCTGTCACGGCTATGGCCAGCTGGCGCACCGCTTCCTGGCCCGCTTCGAGGGTCTGGAGGCCGCCGGCCGATGGATCGTGGCGCCCGAAGGGCTCAGTCGCTACTACGTGCGCGGATCGGGAGGGGGGGGAGCCGTCGGTGCGAGTTGGATGACCCGGGAGGACCGGGATCAGGAAATACTCGACTACCTCAACTACCTCGACACTCTGCACCGGCATCTGACCGACGATCTGGACCGGGCGCCCCAACGGGTGGTTCTGCTGGGATTCTCGCAGGGATGTGCGACTGTGTCGCGCTGGGCGGCGCGCGGCGCCGTGCGACCCGACCGCCTGATCCTGTGGGGGGAGGTGCAGGCACATGACCTCACCGACGATGACTTCCAACGGTTACGAGGGCGGCCCGGCCGGATCGAGTTGGTGGTGGGGAGCGACGATCCCGTCGTGCCCGCCGAGGCCATCGAACGCGCCGCGGCCACCATGCGAGCTCAGGGGCTGGAGGTGGATGTCACCTCCTTCCAGGGGGGGCATGACATCGATGCCGCCACCCTGCTGCGGATTGCCGACGGTATCGAGAATTGAGCCGCCGCCGGGGTAGCTCCAAGAATCGGCTTCCAGCGTGCCAACTGCTTGCCCGGAAGTGCGCCAACCTCCTATTTTGCACCACGGCAACACGTTTATCACCTCCCGTCGCCGATCGCTGTGTGAAGCTTACCACGAGGTCCCATGAACGCTGAGGACTCCGCCACCGCCGAGTCGCGTCCTTCCAGCGATCCACGTTCGTCCACGCGCCGCACCCTGCCCAGCCAGCAGACGATGATCTCGTGGTTGTTCGCGGCCCGCACCCTGTTGGCGGTCGTCACCCTGTTCGGGGCGGCGCTGTTCTGGACCGACGCGCCCGATATTTCGTTCATCGTCAGCGTCGCGGTGCTCATCGCATTCACCATTACCGTGTACGGCTGGTGGGCGGTCTGGGTGCGCGGCACCGAGCCGGGGCTCCTCTTTCTCCACACCCAGGCGGTGGTGGACATCGGGCTCATCACCACGCTGGTCCACTTTTCCGGCGGGGTCGGCAGCCCCTTCACTTCCCTCTACATCGTTTTCATCTCGGCCTACGCTATCCTGATGACTCCGGTATCGGGGGCGGTGGTGGCGGTAATCGCCGCCAGCGCTTTCGTATTGGAAGCCATCGGGTTCAAACCGGGAGGTGCGGATGTAGGTGTGTGGGGCCAGGTGGCCGTGTTCACGGCGGTGTACGCCATCGTAGCCCAGTTGGGCGCCCGGCTTCGTCAGGCCAGCGCCGAGCAGCGGTCGCTGCGCAGCGAATTGGTGCGTGTGCGTCTGGAGGCGGACGACATTCTGCGCAACATCCGGTCGGGTGTCTTGACCGTCGATGGTTTGGGGCGCCTCGCGTTCATCAACCCGACGGCGGAGCGCCTGCTGCGCATCAACGGGAGAGCCGGGATAGGCCTGCCGGTGCTCGACACCCTCAAGGGGCGATCGTCCGAATTGTGGGCGGCCATCGTGGCCGGTATCCGGCACAGCCGCAAAGTGAACCGCGGCGAGGGGATGATCGTCGAGGAAGATGGCTCGATGTTTCCCATCGGCCTGACCACCACGACTTTCGAACAGGCCTCCGCCAAGGCGCCTTCGGTCACGGCGCTGTTCACCGACATTTCGGACTCCAAGCGGTTGCACGAACTCCACCTCCGTGCCGAACGACTGGAGGCGGTGGCATCCCTGAGCTCATCGCTGGCACACGAAATTCGAAACCCGTTGGCCTCGATCCGGAGTTCCGTGGAACAACTCGCCAAGTCGAGTCATGCCGACGAAGACGAACGATTTCTCGCCGAGTTGATCGTACGAGAGACCGACCGGCTCAACGTATTGTTGAGTGAGTTTCTGGACTTCTCGCGGGTACGGGCAACGAAATCGGCTCCCGTCGAGTTGCAGACGGTCTTGGAGGCGGCGGCCCGCCTGGTTCGCGCGCATCCCGATTGCGGGGAGGAGGTCCAAATCAAGGTTGGTGGCAAAGCGAAGATGCTCGAAGGCGACGAAGACCTCCTGCACCGGGTGGTGGTGAACCTGATCCTGAACGCTGCCCAGGCGGCCACAGGTCCGACCACCATCACCGTGACTGCCGAGCACGCTACCGCTGCCGACCTGCCGGCCGGGAGCGGGATCGACAGCCCGATTCGCCTCCAGGTCAAAGATGACGGGCCGGGCATCCCGCCGGAGGTGTTGGATCGTATCTTCCAGCCGTTCGTGACCGGGCGGTCCGGCGGGACCGGCTTGGGGCTGGCGATCGTCCAACGGGCGGTGGAAGCCCATCGGGGGCTGGTGATGGTAGATTCCAGCAAGCGCGGCACCACCTTCACCATCTTCGTCCCCGCCAAATGGAAGTCGGAGGAAGCGGCATGAATGCGAAGGCATCGATCCTGGTGATCGACGATGAATCAGCCATTCTCGATACGCTCCGGATTCTGCTGAAGAACGAAGGCTTCGACGTAACCACTGCCCAGGGGGGCAAGGTCGGCGTCGACGAGATCCAGTCGGGCAACCACGACATCATCCTGTCGGACGTCCGCATGCCGCAGGTCTCGGGATTGGACGTCGTCGAGGCCGCCCGGGAACAGGACCCGATGACGCCGGTCGTCCTGATGACGGCGCAGGCATCGCTGCAAACTGCGATCGGTGCGGTCAACGCCGGCGCTTACTACTACCTGCAGAAACCGTTTGCCAACGACGAACTCCTGGCCATCTTGCACCGGGCGTGTGAGTACCGGGCTGTGCGAGTCGAGAACAAACAACTCAAGCAGGAGATCCGACGCCGGGACAAACAGGACATTTCCAAGCCGATCGGGAAGGCCAAGAAATTTCTCGATGTGCTGAAGCTGGCCGAACAGGTGGCGCCGACCGATTCCACCGTACTGATCCAGGGGGAGAGTGGCACCGGCAAGGAAGTCGTGGCCAAGTACATCCACATGCTGTCAGCCCGCCAAGACGGCCCGTTCCTGTCGCTCAACTGTGGCGCTCTGCCCGAGACCTTGCTGGAAAGCGAGTTGTTCGGACACGTCAAGGGGTCGTTCACCGGGGCGGTACGCGACAAACAGGGATTGTTCGCTGCGGCCCGCGGGGGGACATTCTTCCTCGATGAAGTGGGGGAGATGCCGGCCTCGCTACAGGTCAAACTGCTGCGAGTTTTGCAGGAGCGGGAAATCATCCCGGTCGGTGCCACTGCGGCCATTCCCGTCGATGTTCGCATCGTGGCCGCGACGAACCGCAACCTCGAGGAGGAGGTGCGCCGCGGCACGTTCCGCGCCGACCTGTTCTATCGGCTCAACGTCATCGCGTTGGAACTCCCGCCCCTCCGCGAACGGCGCGACGATCTGCTCCTGTTCATCGAAGCGTTCCTGCAACAGACGGCCGCTGAGGAGGGCAAGGACCTCAAGGCTCTGTCGGCAGAGGCGCTCGACGCGGTGATGGTCTACGACTGGCCCGGTAACG
>JAZFYL010000048.1:0-13505 GCA_036443495.1 Gemmatimonadales bacterium
ACCAAGAAGACCACGGCCAAGAAGAAGGCCACGAAGAAGAAGGGAGGCAAATAATGCCGAGCCTCCACGAGACGATCGTCAAGCCGCTGATGACGGAGAAGAGTTCCATCGCCTATCAGAATCGCGGCGAGTACACGTTTGAGGTGCACCCTCGGGCCAACAAGCACCAGATCCGGTACGCGCTGGAGCAGTTGTTCGATGTGAAGGTCACGAACGTGCGGACGAGCGTGGTTCGTCGCAAGGAAAAAATCCAGGGTCGCCGCCGGGGCGCCACAGCCGTCTGGAAGAAGGCCGTGGTCACGGTGAAGGAAGGCGACTCGATTCCGGTGTTCGAGGGCTAAGATGAGCATTCGCAAGTTCCGCCCAATGACGGCCGGCACGAGGTTCCGCTCGGTCTCAGGCTTCGACGAGATCACGCGCGACACGCCGGAGAAGTCGCTGCTCGAGCCGCGCAAGCGCACCGGCGGCCGTAACAACCAGGGGCACATCACCATGCGGCACCGTGGTGGTGGGCACAAGCGCAAATACCGGATTATCGACTTCAAGCGCGACAAGTTCGGGGTACCGGGTCGGGTAGCTGAGATCGAATACGATCCCAACCGCAGCGCTCGGATCGCCCTCATCGTGTATGCCGACGGTGAGAAGCGCTACATCCTGCATCCCAAGGGCCTGCAGCAGGGGGCTACGGTGTTGGCCGGGCCCGGCGCGGACATGCGGGTGGGCAATGCGCTGCCGCTGTCGGAGATTCCCTTGGGCACGACGGTGCACAACGTCGAGCTCAAGATCGGCAAGGGGGGCCAGATGGCCCGCTCGGCAGGGGCTTACGTGCAGGTGGTGGCGAAGGAAGGCAAGTACGTCACCCTGAGGTTACGCTCGACCGAGATGCGGATGGTGCACAAGAACTGCCTGGCCACGATCGGGGAGGTGGGCAATGCCGAGCACGGGCTGTTGTCGGCCGGCAAGGCCGGGCGGACCCGGTGGCAGGGTCGGCGCCCGAAGGTCCGCGGTGTGGCCATGAACCCGGTCGACCACCCGCTGGGTGGTGGTGAGGGCAAGACGTCGGGGGGCCGTCCTCCGACGACGCCATGGGGCAAGCCAGAAGGCCGCAAGACCCGCAAGCGCAAGAAGCCGTCGAACCGTATGATCGTGCGCGGGCGGAAACGTGGCAAGGCGACCAAGTAACGAACAGCGAACCGCTGCAGAGTTGAGACTATGTCCAGAAGCGTAAAAAAAGGCCCATTCGTTCAGGAAAAGCTGCTACTCAAAGTCAGCCTGATGAACGAGCAGAACGACAAGAAGGTGATCAAGACCTGGAGCCGGGCGAGCACGATTCTGCCCGAATTCGTGGGTCACACCTTCGCCGTGCACAACGGGAACAAGTTCATCCCGGTGTACGTCACCGAGAACATGGTTGGGCACAAGCTCGGCGAGTTCGCCCCCACCCGATTGTTCCGGGGTCACAGCGGCAGGCTGGCGGCAGACAAGAAGGGGAGGCCCCGGTGAGCGGCGGTCGCGCGATTCAACGGCAGGTCCGTCAATCTCCGCGCAAAATGCGCCTGATGATCGACGAGATCCGGGGGAAGGATGTCAACGAGGCGTATGCCATCCTGAAGTTCAGCAAGAAGACGGCAGCCCGGCAAATCGAGAAGACGCTGCGGTCGGCGGTGGCCAACGCCGAGCAGCTGGCGTTGCAGCACGACGAAGCATTCGACCTGGATGAGCTGGAGGTCGCCCATGCGGTGGTGAATGCCGGCACGACGCTCAAGCGATTCAAGCCGGCAGCCCAAGGCCGGGCCACGGCGATCCTCAAGCGCACCAGCCACGTGGAAATCCACGTGCGCATGAAGGAGACGAACTGATGGGCCAGAAGACCAATCCGATCGGGCTGCGGCTCGGCATCGTCCAGCCGTGGCGGTCCCGGTGGTTCTCGACCAAGAACATGCCGGCCCTGCTCAAGGAGGACGAGCTGATCCGTCGGTATCTCCAGACGCGTTTGGGCCATGCGGCCATCGCCCAGGTCGACATCGACCGCAAGCCGAACAAAGTCATCCTGACGATCCACACCGGTCGGCCCGGGGTGGTGATCGGGAAGCGGGGGGCCGAGGTCGACAAACTGCGCGACGAGTTGGCCCAGCTGACCGGCAAAGAAGCGGCGATCAACGTCGAGGAGATCAAGCGGCCCGAGCTGTCGGCGCAGTTGGTGGCGAACAATATCGCGCACCAGATTACGCAGCGCATCTCGTTCCGGCGGGCGATGAAGCGCGCCGTGCAGAACGCCCGGCGGATGGGGGCACAGGGGATCAAGGTGCGGTGCGGGGGACGGTTGGGTGGCGCCGAGATCGCCCGCTCCGAAGGGTACCATGAGGGCCGGGTGCCGCTGCACACTTTGCGGGCCGACATCGACTATGCCACCACCACGGCGCGGACCACCTACGGTGCGGTCGGCGTGAAGGTGTGGATCTTCCGCGGGGAGATCGTCGAGGACGTGGCGGGCAAGACCTACAGTACGGGAGCGTAGCGCGATGCTGGCGCCAAAACGAGTGAAGTATCGGAAGACCTTCAAGGGTCGCACCAAGGGTATCGCCCACCGTGGCAACACAGTGGCCTTCGGGGAGTACGGGCTGATGAGCCTGAGCCCCGGCTGGATCTCGAACCGCCAGATCGAAGCTGCACGTGTGGCCATGACCCGGCACATGAAGCGTGGCGGAAAGGTCTGGATCCGGATCTTCCCCGACAAGCCGATCACCAAGAAGCCGGCCGAGACGCGCATGGGGAAGGGCAAGGGCAACCCCGAGGGGTGGGTGGCGGTGGTGAAGCCGGGCCGGGTCATGTTCGAGGTGGAGGGGGTGCCGGAGGAGATCGCCCGGCGGGCCATGAAGTTGGCGGCCGCCAAGCTGCCGGTGCGCACCCGGATGGTAAAGCGGGAGGAGGTCTGACGATGAAGGCGAACGAACTGCAGGAGCTGACCGTGGCCGAGTTGGACGCCAAGATCAGTGAGTTGACGGAAGAACGGTTCCGGCTCCGGTTTCGGACGGCGACCGAGCGGATCGATGACACCAGCAAGTTCAGGTCGCTCAGGCGCGACATTGCCCGGATCAAGACGATCCTCAGGCAGCGCGAGCGGGCCGGACAGGCGTAAGGGACAGAGCCATGAGCGAAACACAGACCGCGCGCAACGATCGGAAAACGCGTACGGGAATCGTAACGAGCGACAAGATGGAGAAGACTGTGACGGTCTCTCTGGAACGGCAGTTTGCCCACCCGGCATACGGCAAACAGATCACTCGTACGTCGTCGGTGAAGGCACGCAACGAGAAGGGCGCGCAGGCCGGCGACTTGGTGAAGATCATGGAAACACGGCCCCTGTCGAAGACGGTTCGCTGGCGGGTCGTGGACATCATCAAACGGGCGAAGTAGGGAGGCACCAATGGTCCAGCAAGAAAGCATGCTCAAGATTGCGGACAACTCCGGCGCCCGGAAAGCGCTGGTGATCCGTGTCCTTGGCGGCAGCAAACGGCGCTACGCCGGTGTGGGAGACAAAGTGGTCGTGGCCATCAAGGATGCCATCCCGACCGGCCAGGTGAAGCGCGGGGAGGTCGCCAAGGCGGTCATCGTGCGCACGGCCAAAGAGACGCGACGCAAGGACGGCTCCTATATCCGGTTCGATGAAAACGCCGCGGTGCTCATCGACGATCAGGGCGAACCGATCGCGACCCGGATCTTCGGTCCGGTCGCCCGGGAACTGCGTGAGAAGCGGTACATGAAGATCGTGTCGCTCGCGCCGGAGGTGCTGTAAATGAAGCGGTTGGTTTATCGCAAGGCCAAGCGGAAACGGCAGCCGGTGCGGACCAGGGTGAAGATGCACATCACCAAGGGCGACACGGTGGAGATCATTTCCGGCAACGACAAGGGCAAGCGGGGCCGGGTGATCCGGGCCTACCCCGAAACGGGCCGGATCACGATCGAAGGGGTCAACATCCGCAAGAAGCACCAGAAGCCCAAGCAGTCGGGTGACGGCAGTGTTTCCGAGGGTGGCATCATCGAGCTGCCGTTGCCGATCGATCACTCCAACGTGATGTTGATCGATCCCAAGAGTGGCGAGCCCACTCGGATTCGGAAGCAACGAGACAAAGACGGCACCGTAGAACGGATTGCCGTGAAGTCGGGACAATCTATCCCGAGGACGCGTTAGGATGGCCAAGACAACGACAGCGACACCCAAGGGTAGTGGTAAAGGAAGTTTCGCTACCGACCCTTCGCCCAAGGCGACCGAGGGAAAGCCCCGCCTGCAGGAGTACTACGAGCAGGTGGTGCGCGGAAAACTGGTCGGCGAACTCGGCTTGACCAACCCGATGCAGGTGCCGCGGATCAGCAAGATCATTCTCAATGTGGGCATGGGTGAAGGCACCAAGAATATGCGCCTGCTCGACTCGGTGGCGGATGAACTGGCCGCGATTACGGGCCAGAAGGCTGTCATCACCCGGGCCAAGCGGGCGATCTCGAATTTCAGCCTCCGGGCCGGCATGCCGGTCGGGGTCCGGGTGACCCTGCGCGGGGCGCGGATGTACGAGTTCCTGGACCGGTTCATCACGGTGGCCATTCCGCGAATGCGGGACTTCCGGGGCCTCAGCACCAAGAGCTTCGACGGTCGGGGCAACTATTCGATGGGTATCCAGGAGCAGATGGTCTTTCCCGAGATCGACTTCGACAAGGTGGAGAAGATCCACGGGATGGACATTACCATCGTGACCACGGCCGAGCGAGATGATTTGGCCATGGCGCTGCTGCGCCAATTCGGCTGGCCCTTTCGCGGCGAGACGCCGGTTCAGGCCATGGCATAGAAGTACGGCGCAAGAAGTAGGAGGGAGGCGGTGAGAGGGGCCCTCTCACGACTCACCTCTCACGTACTAAGGGAGACAGGATGGCAAAAAAGAGTTGGCTCGAGCGGGCAAAGCGGAAACCCAAGTTCAAGGTGCGAGCCGTGAACCGGTGCTGGCGATGTGGCCGGTCCCGCGCGTTTCTGCGGCGGTTTGGCCTGTGTCGTATCTGCTTCAGGGAACTGGCATTGAAGGGGGAAATCCCCGGCGTGCGTAAGGCGAGTTGGTAAAGGATATCATCATATGAGTATGACCGATCCTATCGCCGATATGTTGACCCGCATCCGGAACGCCTGCTCCGCAGGCCACCGGCGTGTCGACGTGCCGGCATCGAAATTCAAGGCCGAACTGGCCAGGCTGCTGCGCGACAACCACTACATCGCCGATTTCAAGGTGTTGAGCGATGGCGGGAGTGGGGTGCTGCGCATGTATCTGAAGTACCACAACGAGCTGCCCGTGATTCGGGAATTGCACCGGGTGTCGTCCCCGGGATTGCGGCGTTACGTCAAATGCCGGGAGATCCCCAGGGTGAAGAACGGATTGGGCATGGCTATCCTGTCCACGCCGAAGGGGCTCATGTCGGATCGCGACGCCCGCACGGCCAACCTAGGCGGCGAATTGGTCGCCCTGGTCTGGTAGGGAGGACCGATGTCACGTATTGGAAAGATGCCGGTTCCGATCCCGTCCGGGGTGTCAGTCGATCTCGAGGGGTCGCACATCACCGTGAAGGGTCCCAGGGGCGAATTGAGCCGTAACCTGCCGCCCGAGATGCTGGTGAGCATGGCCGACGACCAGGTGACGGTGACTCGGCCTTCGGAAGCCAAGCGCCACAAGGCCTTGCACGGACTGACCCGCACGCTCGTGGCCAACATGGTCGACGGGGTTACCGCCGGATTCAGCAAAACTCTGGAGATCCAGGGCGTCGGGTATCGTGCCGAAGCCAAACCGTTCGGCATTACGCTCATCGTAGGCTACTCCCATACCGTGGACTACAAGGCCCCGGAGGGGATCAAGATCTCGGTGGACAAAAATACGGTGAAGGTAGAAGGGGCGGACAAGGAGAAAGTGGGACAGGTGGCTGCCGAGATCCGTTCGGTCCGCCCGCCCGAGCCATACAAGGGCAAGGGCATCCGCTATCAGGGCGAACAGGTGCGCCGCAAGGCCGGCAAGACAGGAGCCAAGTAATCATGCGTCGGATTCATGCGCCGAAGACTCGCGGCGAGCATCGCTACCGTCGACACCTACGGGTGCGCAAGAAGGTCAGTGGCACAGCCGATCGCCCGCGCCTCGTGGTCTTCCGCTCGCTGAAGCACATGTATGCCCAACTGGTGGACGACGATCGCGGGGTGACGCTCATGGCAGTGAGCGATCGCAGCGAGGGTGTCGATCCCAAGGACGGCGGCAAGGTCGGCAAGGCCAAGGCCGTCGGCCAGGCCCTGGCCACCAAGGCCAAGACGGCCGGTATCAAGCAGGTCGTGTTCGATCGAGCAGGTTATCGCTACCATGGTCGCGTGCAAGCCGTCGCCGACGGCGCTCGCGAAGGCGGATTGGAGTTCTAGATGTCGGACGATCAGGAAAAGACCGAGGAGACCGAGGCGACCCAGCCGGTCGAGACGCCCCCAGAGGCGGCTCCCGCTGCGCCTGAAGCTGCTGCCCCTGCCCCTGCCCCTGCCGAAGCGTCGGTTCCGGATGGCGCCACCGCCGCAGAGCCTGGGGCCGCAACGCCCGAGGCCGCAGCGCCCGAAGCTCCATCGCGTGAAAAGGAAACCGTCACGGCAGGCCGCGGGGGCCAGCAAGGGCGGCCGGATCGCCGGGGTGGGCGTGGTCGCGGCGGACCGCGTCGCGACCGCGACCGGGAACGCGGTGATGGGATCGAAAACGTGATCTCAATCAATCGCGTGGCCAAGGTGGTCAAGGGTGGTCGCCGGTTCTCGTTCAACGCCCTGGTGGCGGTGGGAGACGGCAACGGCAAGGTCGGTATGGCGACCGGGAAAGCCAACGAGGTCGCCGAGGCCGTGCGTAAGGCCGTCGAAGCCGCCAAGGGCAACATGGTGGAGATCTCGCGGGCCGGCGCGACGATTCCGCACGAAATCATCGGGCACCACGGTGCCGGCCGGGTCCTGTTGAAGCCGGCCGCGTCAGGCACCGGCGTCATTGCCGGTGGTCCGGTGCGCTCCGTGCTGGAGTGTGCGGGGATCACCGACATTCTTACCAAGTGCCTGGGATCGACCAACCCGCACAACATGGTGCGCGCCACGATGGACGGCCTGACGCGGCTGGTGTCCGTAGCGCAGATCGCCAGGGAGAGGGGCGTCGACCCCAGCGAAATCGGGTATCGCCCGCGGCAGGAGGCATAAGGTGGCGACACGCAAGAAGGCCAAGGAGCCGTCGGTGCTGAGGGTCAAGCAGGTGCGGTCTGGCATCGGGCACGCGGAAACGATGCGCCGGACGCTCAAGTCGCTGGGCCTGAGGCATTACCAGCACACCACTACGGTCACGAATACCCCGGCCATCCAGGGTATGCTGTACAAGGTGCGGCACCTCGTCGAGGTGACGCCGGTCGAGGAGAAATGATGGGGAAGGAAACAGAGACTCCGACAGTCACTCTGTCGAACCTCAGGCCTCCCAAGGGTTCCACCAGGCCCCCCAAGCGCGTCGGCCGGGGCCCGGGGTCCGGGGTCGGCAAGACGTCGGGTCGTGGGCACAAAGGTCACAAATCCCGGTCAGGCGGGTCCACCAACCCCGGGTTTGAAGGTGGCCAGATGCCGATCTACCGCCGGTTGCCGAAGCGCGGGTTCAAGAACCCCGATCGCGTGGAGTTCACGGCAGTCAACGTCTCGCAACTGGAACGCCTGGCGGAGACGGACGTGACGCCGGCCTCACTGTTTGCGGCGGGCCTGATCGGCAAGCGCTCGGCTCCGGCGAAGTTGCTGGGAACCGGTGAGGTCGATCGGGCCTACCAGGTGAGCGGCATCGCCCTGTCGGCGACCGCTCGCACCAAGATCGAGGCGGCAGGCGGGAAGGTCGAGGGCGAGTGACGGGTCCACGCGTGCCGGCGATGGCCATGGATCCCGAGCTGAAGAAGAAGCTGCTCTTCACTCTCCTGGCCCTCGTCATCTACCGTGTCGGCGCTCATATCATCGCGCCTGGGGTCAACGTCCAGGCGCTGTCCGCGTTCATCCAGAACTCGGCGGCGGCGGGGTTCTTCGGCCTGTATGATATGTTGGGCGGTGGCTTGTCCCGGGCGACGGTCTTTGCCCTGGGCATCATGCCCTATATCTCGGCGTCCATCATCTTCCAGTTGGCCGGGGGTGTAGTGCCGTCCGTGGGCAAGATGCAAAAGGACGAAGAGGGCCGAAAGAAACTCACCCAATGGACCCGGTATACGGCTGTCGTCATCGCCCTGTCCCAGTCCTACACCTACGCCTTGTTCACGGAATCGATTCCGGGGGCCGTCGCCAGTCCCGGGTTCGCGTCCCGTATCGTGATGGTGATCACGCTCACCACCGGTGCGGTTTTCGTGATGTGGTTGGGCGAACAGATAACCGAGCGCGGCATCGGCAACGGCGCCAGCTTGTTGATCACCTTCTCGATCCTCGAACGCCTCTGGCCCGGCACGCTGCAGCTGATCGGCTTCGTCACGGAAGGGATCCTTCCCCTGGCGTCGGTCGTCGTATATGCGGCTGTGCTGCTCGGTGCGATCGCAGCCGTGACCGCCATGACCATCGCCGCGCGGCGGATTCCGATTCAGATTCCGCGCAAGGTGATGGGTCGAGGGCGCATCCAGGAAGGGCGCAAGAGCTTCATTCCCATCAGGATGCTCACGGCCAACGTGATGCCGATCATCTTCGCCCAGACGTTGATCATCGTTCCCGGCACGCTGGCCAGCTTTGCCGGCAGCAGCGTCATGACGGAGATCGCCAACTACTTCGTTCCCGGGAGCGTGCCCTACGCCATCCTGTTTGCGGTGATGATCGTTCTGTTCACCTATTTCTACACGTCCATCATCTTCAACTCCGTCGATTTGGCGGAGAACTTGAAGAAACAGGGTGGATTCATTCCCGGGGTGAAGCCGGGCGCCGCCACGGCCGACTACATCGACGGCGTGCTGTCGCGGGTGACCCTGCCGGGAGCACTGTTCCTGGCGGCGATCGCGCTGGTGCCCATCTTCGTGAGCGACCGGCTGGGCATTCAATCCCAGTTCGGCGGTACCTCGGTGTTGATCGTGGTCGGGGTGCTGCTGGATACCATTGCCAGGATCGAACAACACCGCCAGTTGCGCCAGTACGACGGGTTCATGCGCTCAGGCCGGGTCAAGTTCAGGGGGCGGCAGCAACGGTTCATGTGACGGCCTTCGGCCTTCAGCTGACGGCTGAGAGCTTGCTAGCTGAGGGAGGACGGGCGGTGAGGGGGTAGATATCCCTTCGCCGCCTTCGGCATACAAAGGACAGGTGTAATGGACATTCTGCTGATGGGCCCTCCGGGGGCCGGCAAAGGGACCCAGGGCGAACGCCTGGCGGCGCGTCTGGGACTCCCCAAGTTCGCCACCGGCGATCTGTTACGGGATGCTGTCAAACAGGGCACACCTCTCGGGCAGGAAGCGAAAGCCATCATGGAAGCCGGCCACCTGGTGAGCGACGAGATCATTCTCGGCGTGGTGCGGGAGGAGTTGGCCAAACCCGACGCCCGGGACGGGGTGATCTTCGACGGGGTGGTTCGCACGATTCCCCAGGCGGAAGGGCTGGCGGCGCTGCTCCAAGCAGAGGGCCGGCAGTTCGACCACGTGGTGTTCTTCGACGTCACCGATGAGGAGATCCTCGACCGGCTGAAGAAACGGCAGGCCATCGAGGGACGGGCCGACGACGACCCCGAGGCCGTCCGGACCCGGTTGGAAACTTACCGGAAGCAGACGGCGCCGGTGCTGTCGTGGTACGAGGCGCGCCAGACGGTGGTGCACGTGCCCGCCATCGGTACCGTGGATGAAGTCTTCTCCCGGGTGTGCCAGGCGATCGGCTGCTAGATGGTCACCATCAAATCCCCTCGCGAAATCGACACCATGGCGGAGGCCGGCCGCATCGTGGCGGGCACCCTCGCGCTCATGCGGCAAGAGACCAAGCCGGGAATGTCAACCGAGGATCTCGACGCCCTGGCGGAAGACTTCATCCGGAGCCACCCCGGCGCCACGCCATCCTTCAAGGGGCTCTACGGCTTCCCCAAGACGTTGTGTACGTCGATCAACGATGAGATCGTGCACGGGATCCCGTCGCCGACCCGGACCCTTTGGGAAGGCAATATCATCAGCATCGACGTGGGTGTCCTGCTCGACGGCCTCCATGCCGATTCCGCGACCACCATCGGGGTCGGCGAGGTCGCACCGGAAACCCAACGGCTACTGGATGTAACGCAAGCATCGCTGGCAGCCGGGATAGCGCAGGCCCGGGCGGACAACCACGTGGGCGACATCGGTCACGCCGTCCAGACGGTGGCGGAAGCGGCCGGTTTCGGGGTGGTACGGGAGCTGGTGGGGCATGGGATCGGCGAGCAGTTCCACGAGGAGCCGCAGATCCCGAACTTCGGGGTCCCCAAGCGAGGCCGTCGCCTGGTGGAAGGCATGACCATCGCCATCGAACCGATGATCACCTACGGCAACTACACCACCAAGACCCTTACCGACAAGTGGACGGTGGTGACCCATGATGGTAGCCTGTCCGCGCACTTCGAACACACGGTGGCGGTGAGGCAGGGGGAGCCGCGGGTTCTGACGATGGGTGAGGGTGAAGGGTAGGGCCTACGGCCACCGCACCATCGCCCGAACATCATCCTCGTCCGAGGCCACGTCCACCAGTAGCCGGGTTGCCTGTTTGAGCAGTCCGGCGATTTTTTCGTCGCTCATGTCCCCGGGGACCGATTCGGGGTCCCGGACGAGATCCAGATCAGCGCGAGCGTTGACCCAGGCCGCGCGGGCGGCGGCTCCGGCCAGGAGGGTGGCGCCGGCCGCATCGGCGCGCACGGTTCGGTTGCCGTACTCCGCGGCGGCGCGCGCCAGAGAAACCGTCGCCTGTGCCAATCGCAGCACCGCAATCTGTACCTCGGCAGCCCCCACGAGGGCCGCGTTCACGTTGATCTGGCGGAGTTCGGCCTCGTCGTCGCTCGCCTGAGGAATGGCCAAGGCCTGGGCCACCGCTCCGTAGGCCATCACGTCTTCTTCCGCCAGGAGCACGAGGTCCTCGCGCAGGGCGTCGCCCTCGGCGGCCATTTCCTCGAACGTCTTCTCCAGATCCTCATAGCCGGCATGGCCCAGCGTGAGGCGCGCGCACATCGCCACCAGCGAGGCTGCCAGCGAAGCAGTGATGGCCGCGGCCGCGCCGGCACCCGGCACGGGCACGTCTGCCGCAATGGCGTCGCTCCAACTCCGCAGGGAGTGTCCCTCGACCGACACGCCGCCAGAGTGATCGAGCGGAGCCTTCTTTGGGGTCACGATGCACCCTCCCGGTCGGCGATCACGGCCATCGGGTTGGGTGCGGGGTTTACCTGTTCCAGCAACCAGGCATGGATCGACGGGTTGCCCGCGACAACGGACGAGTGGCCGATGCCCAACGGCCGGCCGTTGTCATCGGTGATTCGCCCGCCCGCCTCCTGCACCAAAACGATGCCGGCCGCGATGTCCCACGGGGCCAGAATCAGCTCCCAAAAACCGTCGAATAGTCCGGCCGCCACCGCGGCCAGGTCCAGCGCCGCCGATCCCGTACGGCGCACGCCACTGGAGTGCTCGAGGACACGGGCAAACTGGCCCTGGTAGGTGGCAAGCCGGTCCAGCTGCTTGAATGGGAAGCCCGTCCCGATCAGCGCGTGGGCCGGGGTAGCCAGGCCCGAGACGGCGAGCGATTGGCCGTTGGCCGTGGCCCCGCTACCCAGCGCGGCCCGGTAAGCGATATTGCGGGTCACGTCCAGTACCACGCCAGCTTGCAGGACGCCGTCCACCGCCGCTGCGATCGAAATGGCGTACATCGGGTAGCCGTGCAGGAAATTGGTGGTGCCGTCGAGCGGGTCAACGATCCACAGGAGGCCATCGGCCGTGACGTCAGGAGAATGCTCCTCTCCCATGATGGTTCCGGGCGGGCCATCTCGCTGCAACATTTCGGTAATGAGGCTTTCCGCGGTGCGATCGACGTCGGTTACGAAGTCCCTGGCGCCCTTTGAGCCCCATCGAGTCGGGTCCTTGGGCGCATCCACCGATCTGATGTATCCCGCGGCTCGGTCCGCGGCGCGGGCGGCCAAGTCCAGTAAGTCTAATGGGGATAGCATCTTGCAACCGATACCGCAGCTAGGTAGCTTGGCCTGATGGCAAGGATCTTCTCTGGCATCCAACCCTCCGGCGAACTTCATATCGGCAATTGGCTCGGAGCTGTCCGCAACTGGGTTAATCTACAGCACGAATACCAGTCCTACTACTCGATCGTAGACCTCCACGCGGTCACTGGCGGGACTACTGACACGGCGACACTGCGGCAACAGACCCTGGACATGGCCATCGGGCTGCTTGCCGCCGGGATCGACCCGGAGGTTGCGACCCTGTTCGTGCAGTCCCATGTGCCGGCACACACGGAGCTGATGTGGTTGCTCAACCGGGTCGCCCCCGTCGGCGAACTCGAACGGATGACCCAGTACAAAGACAAGTCACGCGGTCTCGAGAGCATCCCAGCGGGATTGCTCAACTATCCGATCCTCCAGGCTGCCGACATCCTGCTGTATCGAGCCGATACCGTCCCGGTGGGCGAGGATCAACTCCAACATCTGGAGTTCGCGCGGGAGATCGCCCGACGGTGGAATCACCAGTTCGCCGGTGCTACCGCGTTCTTTCCGGAGCCGTCCGGCCTCGAGACGCCTCCGGTGAGAATCCTGGGGCTCGACGGCAAGGGCAAGATGTCCAAGAGTCGGGGCAACACCATCGGCATCCTGGATTCTCCCGAGGAGATCTGGCAACTGTTGCGGCCCGCGAAGACCGATCCGGCAAGGGTGACCAGGAAAGACCCGGGCAACCCCGACATTTGCAACCTGTACAGCTTGCATCAGTATTTTTCGCCGCCGGAGACGGTGGCCACGGTGGCGGAGCAATGCCGCACGGCCGGGTGGGGGTGTCTGGACTGCAAGAGGGTGCTGGCCGACAATATGGCCGAACGGTTGGCGCCGATTCGCGAAGCTGCCGCGGTACTGGCCGCGGATGAGCGGCTAGTCACCGACACCCTCGCGGCGGGCGCCGAACGAGCTTCGGCCGTCGCCAACACGACGCTGGGTGAGGTACGGGAACGAATGGGGCTCTTGCCCAAGGCTTCGGTATCTTCGACCGCCTAACCTCGAGAAAGCGCTCGGATACATGGAGAAGATCATCAAGGCTGCTGTGGAGCGTGGTGCCTCCGATCTACACATCAAGGCCGGGGATGTGTTCCGCGCGAGAGTGAACGGAAAACTCGTCCCGCTCACCAAACAGCGCCTGACTCCGGATCAGACACGGGCCATCGCCCTGAAACTGATTGCCAGCGAAGAGATCCGGCGTCGCATCGACGAGCTGCAGGACTACGACTGTTCATGGGGGATGCCGGGTGTCGGCCGTTTCCGCGTCAACATTCT
>JAZFYL010000049.1:0-2352 GCA_036443495.1 Gemmatimonadales bacterium
CGGTAATTGCAGCTGTCTACATTTCCGCGATGCCCGCGAGAAATCGATATATCCCGCCACGCCCGCTACGATACCGGTGTGCCTGTAGTTAATGCCGGGTACGCTTTGCACGACATCGAGCAGGTCCTGCGCGTTCAAGCGCTCGATGTCCTCTTCGGTCAAAAAATCCCCCCATCCCCGCTTCCGCCGCTCGTAGAAGCCAGAGAGTTTCAGCTTGGCAGACACCACCACCAGCTCGCCCTCGACGACGATCTCGGCCAACTCGACCGCAAGAGACGATAGGGACACCGGGAGAAACACCACGGGCTGGTCGGTGTCGACCCGCACTTCTCTCGTCACCGACCGGTATCCGACGCGGTGGAAAGTCACCACGTCAGGATCCGCGCTGGGGACGTCCAGCGCGATATCGAACGTCCCATCCAGTCGTGTGACCGTTCGCTCGCGGCCATTCACGCTGACCATCACCGCAGCAAGGGGTTCGCCGGAGGTGCTGTCGGTCACCACGCCGGTGAAGCCCCGAGAGTCCGCCAGATCACCGCGCTCCTCCAGCTGTCTCACGAGTGTCAGGTCGACCGCCCATGCCGGATGCGACACCGGGTAGAACTGGGAGTACGCACGGCCCGGTGCCTTGTCCCACTCAAACGCCAACGTCCCCTCTGTGGCATCCGGGAAGAGGACGTTGGCAGTTCGGCTGGTCCGGCCCCCGTCGTTCGCCGCCAACCGGACCGGGCGTCCCGCAGGGAGACCGCACAGCACGTAACGTCCCGTCTCATCAGCGACTACCGTACGTTCGGCCCCTTGCACGATGAGGCGCACTCCGCTCGACCGAACTACCTGCCACGATGCGTGCACCTTGGCTCCCGCCACCGGGGCGGAACCGGTACCGCGGCGGACCCGGCCGAGGAGCACCCGGTCGTGGGGATCAAACCCGTCGCCGCCACAAAGACGGTCTAGAAGCGTGTTGACGTGAGGCACGCCGAAGTCGACGGACACTTCACCGCCCCGCGTCAGCGTGACGCTGGTGCCGGGAGGGAGAAGCCCCAGGGAATCAAGCCAGAGGTGAGATACGGTCACCGTGTATTCACCGTCCAGTGGGGCGCCCAGACGAAAAGCACCGGCGCTATCGGTGAGCGCCGTGATGTTCGTCCCGGCGATGGTGACGGTGGCACCAGCGAGTGGTCCCCGTGTAGTGCTATCGAAGACGGCTCCGTCCACCCAGGCCAGGGGAGCCGTATAGATCTGGGAGCCATCCCGGTCGACGACGGTAAGAATCTCTCCACCGATGTCGTGGAACCCCTCCACGAATGCCACTCGGCGCAACCGCCTCAGGAACCTGGCCTCCCGCTCTTCGACCTCGACGATCGGCGTGTTGATCTCCCACCGGAGCACGATCCATGCTCCGGATGGCAGTCTGGCAAACTCTACTCGGCCGCCAATCCGCTCATCGTCGACTTCATCCGGCAACTTGGTGTAGCGAACCTCGAGTGCCCCCAACTCGGCAGAACGCTCATCGAGCCACAACACCCCCTCGATATCCGGGCGACTGCGCCTTGGCACCGGCGCAAAGGCCAAACCTACCTGCCCCGGATGTTCGCGCCGATTGCGGATAACCCGAAAGCAATGCGTGTCCACGAAAGCTGGTTCCAGGAGCACGTTGGCATCGGGCAGATAGTACCAGGTCTCGGCCCCTTGTACGATGACATACCCCTCGTTCGCCAGCTGGGAGGCAGTCCGGCTTCGAAACGGCGCCGAGGACCTTCCCTCCGTTGTCCGGCCCACCTCGCGCAGCACCCGGCGCCGGGCCTTATCGAGATCACGTTCGTAGTTGTACTTGCGGTAAGTGAAAGTCCGCTGGCGCGAGCCCCAGACGGTCGCGGTCAACGCCTTGCGGATCTCGCCCCACAAGAGAAAGACATCCCCGCCGCCTTCGGGATCGATCCGGCACGTGCCCCTCGAGCGCGCCTCGATATCGGCTAGGTGGATGGGAAGCGGAGAGATCTGTAGGAGATAGGTGAGTGTTTGGCCCAGTACCAGCTCGAACGGCGTCGATTCCGCTACCCGGTACCCAATACGCTCCGAGCGCACCCGGTAGCGGCCCGGTCCCGGCGCGCGGATGCTGAATCGTCCATCAGGCCCGCTCAACCACCGCGCGACCTCGGTCCCGGTCCCGTCAAGCAGCACCACAAACCCGTTACCGATCGGCTGGCCGGTGATCGTGTCTACAACCTGCCCCTTCACTACCTGGCCGGCCAAGGCCGCAGGGAAGTAACAGGCAGCAGCAAGAAGCAACGCTAGAGGACGCATCGTCTCGAGCCGCGGAACAGCGTGACCCATGGCTCCGTCACCCCAACG
>JAZFYL010000050.1:0-22129 GCA_036443495.1 Gemmatimonadales bacterium
TACCGCAGCGCCCTGGGGCGGCCGGATCGCGGGGAGCCTTCCGCCGACGTGATTCCCCTCCGTGCCGAGGCGATGGCGCAGGCCGAGCCGGTGGTCGTGATGGATACGCGCACCGATGAGCGCATCAAGGACCTGGATCCCGACGTGCGCTGTATCGTCGTCATGCCGCTCATCTTCGGCGAGGACACCATCGGCACACTCGAGATGGAGCATCACAAGCGCCACGTCTACCGTGCCCGGGAATTGTTGGCTATGGGGACCCTGGCAACCCAGATCGCCACAGCCATCCACATCGCCGAGCTCCGCCGGCCCCTCGTCTCGACGGTCGAGCAGATCGGCACCCAGATCGACTCGCTGGTGCGGATCGCCGAGTCACTCAGCAGTTCGGCCACGGCGCTCGCTTCGGTTGCTCACGCAATCCGGGAACGCGGGGTGGAGGAGGAATCGTTCGTCGCCTCCGGGTTGGAGACTACCGACAACCTGGCCCGGGCGTCTCGAGAAGTGGCCGAAGAGGGGGCCAAGGCGTCGGACGTCAGCATGAACGCTGCGGAGGTCGCCGCCCGGAATCGGCAGGCGATCGCCGGAGCCCTCGACCGCCTCATGCATCTCCACCAGTTCGTTTCGGAAAGCACGGAGCAGGTGAATGAGCTGGGCATGGTGACTCGCCGCATCACCGGGTTCATCGGTTCGATTCAGGAAATCGCCGATCTGACCAACCTCATCGCGTTGAACGCGGCCATCGAAGCCGCCCGGGCAGGGGCGGACGGCAAGGGCTTCGCCGTCGTGGCCGACGAAGTCCGGGACCTTGCCGCTCAGAGCGCCAAGGCGGCCCGGGAAGCCGGCCGGCTGGTGGCCGCCGTCAGTCACGGCGTGACCGAGATCTCGGCCCAAATGGACAAAGGCCAGTCGGTCGTGTCGGGCGTCGAACAGCTCAGTGCCCAGGCGGCCCAGGCGCTCGACGAAATCGTGTCGTCCACTGAGGAGGCCGGCGGATACGCCAGGCGCATCGCGGAGACCGCCGCGGCGCAGCAAGGGTCACTGAGCGAACTCAAGGGACAGATCGAAAACCTGGCGGACATCTCCCGCCGGACCCGAAACGAAACCGACTCGCTGGCCGAGCAGGCTGTCGAAGCGACCCGGGGGCAATCGGATCTCGAGGGAGCCATCACGGAGTTGCAGCAGGTGGCCACCCACCTGCAACGCATAACCAAACACTTCGCCGTGGGCGGATGAAGATGTCGAGCGACGTCATCACCCCGGTGTTCGTGGCGCTCGGGAGCAATCTCGGCGATCGTGCGGCCCATCTTGCCCTGGCGCGGAACCGCCTGGCGGCGTTGCCGGCGACCAGGGTCGTGGCTACCAGTGCCATCGAGCAGACCGACCCGCTCGGCGGTGTCGACCAACCTGCCTATTTGAATCAGATGGTTCTATTGGAGACCGGCCTCACGCCGCACGAGTTACTCGACGCCTGCCTGGACATCGAACGCGAAGCCGGCCGAACGCGCGCCGAGCGCTGGGCGTCTCGAACCCTCGACCTGGATATCGTCCAGTTCGGCGACCGGACCATCGCCGATGACCGACTGACCGTTCCTCACCCCGGCTTGGCCGAGCGGGTTTTCTGGCAACACGAAATGGCAGAGCTGGCGTCCCATGTCTGACGCCACCCGTCCGGTCACTACGACCAGTCTCATCCAACGCAAGGCCGATGGCGAGAAGATCGTCGTGTTGACGGCTTACGACGCGTTGTTCGCATCGCTACTCGACCAAGCCGGGATCGACGTATTGCTGGTCGGCGATTCCGTCCACCAGGTCCTGGGTGGCGCCGAATCGACGCTCGGAGCCACGCTCGACCAGATGATTTATCATGCGGCCCAAGTCAAGCGCGGGACGCAACGCGCCCTGGTCGTAGTGGACATGCCCTTCCTGTCCTACCAGGTCTCGCCGGAAGAGGCGATCCGCAACTCCGGCCGGGTGCTCAAGGAAACCGGTGCCGCAGCGATCAAGCTGGAGGGTGGGGAACCGATGGCCCCGACCGTCCGTGCGCTCGTGGAACGAGGCATACCGGTCATGGGGCATCTCGGTCTCACGCCCCAGTCGGTTCACGCGCTGGGAGGCTACCGTGTGCAAGGGCGGACTGCCGAAGCGGCCGAACGGCTTCTCGAAGATGCCCGGGCCCTGGAGACAGCCGGTGCCTTTGCCGTGGTTCTGGAGTTGGTGCCGGCCGATCTCGCCAGGACGATCAGCCAGGATCTTACCATCCCCACTATCGGCATCGGTGCGGGTCCCGGATGTGACGGCCAGGTCTTGGTGCTGCACGACATGTTGGGGCTCAACGAAAGCTTCACGCCGAAATTCCTCAAGCACTACGCCCATCTCGCCGAGGACGTGCGTCGTGCCGTCAGCAGCTACCGTGATGACGTGCGGGACGGCAGTTATCCCGGGCCAGAGCACAGCTTCGAGTAGCCATGCCCAGCCGGCGCGGAGACACGAGCGATGGATGAGATCACGGCTGTCCCGGAACTGCGGGCCTGGGTGGCCGGCCGCCGGGCGGCGGGAGCACGAGTCGCGCTGGTGCCGACCATGGGCTTCCTGCACGAAGGGCACCTGGCCCTGGTCGATGAGGCCACACGCCTGGCCGATGTGACGATACTCAGTAGCTTCGTCAACCCGCTCCAATTCGGTCCCGGCGAAGATCTCGACCACTACCCGCGTGATGACGAGCGCGACCGCCGGTTGGCGGCCGGCCGTGGAGTCGACCTCATCTTCCGGCCCACGGTGGAGACTATGTACCCGCCGAGTTCCGAGATCCGCATCGTACCGGGCAGTGCGGGCGCCGACTGGGAAGGCACGTTCCGCCCGGGCCACTTCGAAGGCGTGTTGACGGTCGTGGCCAAGCTGTTGCACTTGGTGGCACCGGACCTGGCGGTCTTTGGGCAGAAGGACATCCAGCAAGCCACGCTCGTCCGTCAGATGGTGCGCGACCTGGACTGGGATCTGGCGATCGTGGTGGTGCCGACCGTCCGGGAGTCCGACGGCTTGGCGATGAGCAGCAGGAACGTCTATCTGACCCCGCCGGAACGCAAGCAGGCGCTGGGATTGAGTCGTGCCCTCATGACTGCCCACGACGAGTGGCGGGGTGGGGAACGGGACGCCGCGGCCATCGAGGCGCGCATGCGCGCACGCTTGGAGGTATTTGACGGTCTGCAAACCGAGTATATTGGTGTCCTGGATCCTGACGGCTTTCACTCGGTCGAGCGGGTCGACGATCGTACTATCGTCGCGGTGGCGGGGCGGGTCGGCCAAACGCGCCTCATCGATAATATCGTTCTGAGTCGAGGACTCACGCTCACCACGCGGCCTCACCAACACGCCGAAGGCTAGACCTGCATCGTGTCGAGATTCAGATCCCCACCGCCACAGTTGCGTCCGACGCTTCCGTCATGGGCAAGCATATCGGACGAGCGCCTGGAGCATGTCCAGAGGGTCGCGGGCCTCCTCGTAACCTGGGCCGAGGAGTTGGGGGTACCGGACAACGAGCGCCACCGATGGCTCCGAGCCGCATGGCTGCACGATGCGATGCGGGACGCGATGGATGAGGAGCTGAAAGAGTGGGCGCCCAGCGCCACCGGTCCGATGGTGTTGCGGCACGGCCCGGCCGCTGCGGCACGGGCCAAGGCCGAAGGCGAGACGGATCGCGGCGTCCTCGACGCCGTGCGTTATCACTCCGTCGGGCTCACCGAGTGGGACATGGTCGGGCGGATGCTTTACTGCGCGGATTTCCTGGATCCCGGCCGCGGTTTCGATCAGGAGACGCGCGCAAAGATGGCCGAGCAGCTCACGCGTGATGTGGGCGGGACACTCCGGGACGTCCTCAATGCTCGCTTGAACCACATGGTGCGGTCGCGATGGCCGTTACCGGAACCCACGGTCAGATTTTGGAACTCCCTCTTCAAGATCGACGAGTCCGGCTGATTCTCATTCTCCTGGCCGTCCTGTTGTTGATCGCGTTCGCCGTCTGGCCGCGAGGCGATACGGTCGACGGCTACGCATACACCATTCCAGCGCCGGGTGAGGACAACACCATCGAGGTGCTCAACGGGACCGATCGTCGGGGATTGGCTCGCGGCGGCACCCGCCGGCTCCGCGCGGCCGGATTCGACGTGGTGTTCTTCGGTAACGCCCCCACCCCAACCGACACCACCTTGATCCTGGTGGGGACCGACGCCGAGGCGCTCGGCAAACGGCTGCGACAAGCTCTGGGGACCGGCATGGTTCGACAACAGTTGGACACGTTGCGACGTGTCGCCGCCACCGTCGTTCTGGGCGCCGACTACCAGCTACCGGCTGGACTCCATCCCTAACGCAACCCCATCACCAAGTCCATCACATTGGTCCCCGTGGGCCCAGGGCGGAACAAAGCGCCCGCCACCTGAAGCGCGTCGTAGGAAGCGTGCCCGATCAGGTCGGCGTCCGGGTCGCGGCCGGCGGCCGCAATTGTGCGCCAGGTCCCGGGATCCACGATAGCGCCGGCCGCGTCGGTTGGCCCGTCACGGCCGTCCGTACCCGCGGCGAGCAAGGCCACATCGCCGGCAGGCGCCCCCGCGAGTACATGCGCAGCGGCCAAGGCCAACTCCTGGCAGCGACCGCCCCGGCCGTGTCTGGGCCCCAGGCGCACGACCGTTTCGCCACCCAGGATCAGGCACTGCCGGTGTTGCCCCGTGTCCCTCGCGGCAGCCACCAGTGCGCGTCCGATGCTCCGGCCGGCTGCCGCAGCTTCCCCGGCCAGCGGTTCGCCGAGAGTGACGACCCAGCCGCGACTTCGGGCAGCCGCAGCGGCCGCTTCACAAGCGGTGGCATTGCCCGCAATGATTGCCACTTCTGCGCCGGCAAAAACCGGATCGCGTGGCTTGGGTGTCTCTTCGATCTCTCCGGCCACGATTCCGGCTATATTCGCCTCGATGGTTTGCGGCAACAGGGGCCGCAACCCTGACCGGTCCAGGATGGCAACCACGCGATCGATGGTGTATTCGTCGGGGCAGGTGGGTCCGGAGCCGATACTGGGCGGGGCATCGCCCGGTACGTCGGAAACCACAAAGGTCTGCCAGCGGGCCGGCGCGATGGCACGCGACAGGCGCCCGGCGCCCCACCGGAGGAAGCGTTTGCGGACGGCGTTCATAGTGTGAATATCGAGCCCGGCCGCGCCCACGAGTTCGAACAGCGACGCGAGATCGTTGGTGGATACGCCTGGAACGGGCCCGGCCATCAAGCTGGAGGCACCTCCCGAGAGCAGCAGCCAGGCGGTATCGCCGGGCTCGACGCCCGCGGCGAATTCGCCCACGGCCTGAGCCGCCGCGAACGATTCGGTTCCCGGTCGGGGATGGTTGCCCGCCACCACCCGTAGCCGTTCATGCGGTGCGGAGACGTTCGCGGGTGTCACCATCAGCCCGGAGACCGGCTCACGTCCGTGCCGGTCCAACCATTGGATGGCTGTGGTTGCCATCGCCTCGGCGGCTTTCCCCACGGCCAGCACATGAATGGAGTTCGGGGGCAGGTGATCGGTCCGGACCAGCGCGCGCTCCAGGGCTGCCCCGGCGTCGGCTGCGCGAATCGCCTCGTGATAGAGCATCTCGAGGTCGGATCGAAGGGTAGCGAGAATTCGATTGTTTTCGGTCACTGGTGCGCTGGCTTTTTCTTTCGTTTCCACTGCGAGGTAACCGGCATGCCGCACGGCAGACATTTCTTGTTCGTTCCTGGTCCCAGCAACGTACCCGACCGGGTGCTGCGCGCCATGGATCACGCCATGATCGACCACCGGTCTGCGGCGTTCCCCGAATTGACATTGCCGTTGTTGGCCGACCTAAAGCAACTCTTTCGGACCGAACGAGGCCAGTGCTTCATCTTCCCGTCTTCGGGTACCGGCACGTGGGAGGCGGCGCTTCTCAACACGCTCGCACCTGGCGATCGGGTGCTAGCCCCACAGTTCGGGATGTTCAGCCAGCTCTGGATCGGGCTGGCCCAACGCCTCGGGTTCGAGGTGGATGTGTTGGAGGAGGCCTGGGGTGAGGGTGCTTCGGCGGACCGGATCGAACAGGCGTTGCACGACGACAAGGACCACACCATCAAAGCGGTCCTCCTGGTCCACAACGAGACATCCACCGGGGTCACGACCAGCGTGACGGCGGTGCGGGAGGCGCTCGACAAGTACGATCACCCTGCCTTGCTCTTGGTGGATGGTGTCAGCTCGATCGGGTCGCTGGAGTTCCGCATGGATGATTGGGGCGTAGACATCGCGGTGACCGGCACCCAAAAAGGACTGATGCTGCCGCCCGGGCTGGGCATCCTCTGCGTCAGTCAGAAGGGACTGGATGCCGCGGCCAGGGCGACCAGCCCGAACGCATACTTCCGATTCGATGCCATGGCCGAGTTCAATGCGACGGGGTACTTCCCCTACACCCCGGCACTGTCGCTGTTGTTTGGCTTGCGCGAATCACTGCGCCTCTTGCTGGGGGAAGGGCTGGACGCGGTGCAAGCAAGGCATGCCCGCATGGCCGAAGGCGTACGCCGCGCGGTCAAGGCCTGGGGATTGCAACTGTGCGCCCGCTCCGCGGGGCTGTATTCCAATACTGTGAGCGCCATCCGTGTTCCCAACGGCTATGATGCCGGAACGGTCGTGGAACTGGCGTTCCAGCGCTATGACCTATCGCTCGGGGGCGGGCTGGGCGAGTTGGCCGGCGACGTGTTCCGGATCGGGCATATGGGGGACATCAACGAACTCATGGTGCTGGGAGCGATAGCCGGATCGGAGATGGCCATGCGCGACGTCGGCATCGGCGTATCTGCGGGGGCCGGTGTTGCCGCCGCCATGGAGTTCTACCGCAGCAACGAACCTGGCGCGTGACCGCGGAAGGGGGGGCCTGACGATGAAGATCGCTTTGACGAATGTTCCCGGTAGTATGCTGCGAGCGGGTCGGCTGTGACGCCGCCGCGCGTGACCGTTACTCGCCGGCTCCCGGCCATGGTGGAGGCGCGCCTCACCGAGCACTACGATGTGGTGCTCAACCCCCACGACCACCCGTTCACGGCCGGCGAACTACGTGACGCCCTCGAAGCGGGCGACGCCTTGCTATGTACGGTGACCGATCAGATTACGGCGCAGGTGTTGAGCACCAGGAAGCTCAGGGCTCGGATTATCGCGAACTTCGGGGTTGGGTTCAATCACATCGATCTGGACACCGCCAACCGCCGGGGGCTGGTCGTCACCAACACGCCGGATGTGCTGACCGACGACACCGCCGATCTGGCGATCGCCCTGATGTTGGCCGTGGCGCGCCGCATGGGTGAAGGCGAACGCGAGTTGCGTCGCGGGGCATGGACCGGATGGCGACCTACCCACCTCCTGGGGACGCGGGTGACGGGCAAGACCTTGGGGATCGTCGGATTCGGAAGGATCGGGCAAGCCGTCGCCCGGAGGGCGTTTCATGGATTGCGCATGCGGATCGTCGCGGCCGGCCGCCGGCCGCCCCCGGAAGCAGTCGCGACGGAACTGGAGGTCGACTGGCTGCCGCTCGACGACCTCCTGGGACGCGCGGACTTCGTATCGCTGCATGCGCCTGCGGCGGCAGATACCCATCACCTGATCGACGCCCGCCGGCTGCGGTTGATGCGATCCGATGCGTTTCTCATCAATACCGCTCGAGGGAACATCGTCGACGAGGCCGCGCTGATCGACGCACTGGACGCCGGTGTCATCGCCGGCGCCGGCCTCGACGTCTACGAACACGAGCCCAAGATCCACTCCGCCCTGTTGCGCTGCCCGCGGATGGTGCTGTTGCCACACCTCGGCAGTGCCACCATCGAGTCGCGCACCGCGATGGGAATGAAGGCGGTGGATAATCTGGACGCGTTTTTTGAGGGAAGGGAGCCGGCGGATGAGGTGGGGAGAGTGCGTAGTACGTAGTGCGTAGGGAGCAGTGATCGGTTGGTGGTGCGCGGTGCGCCGTGCGCGGGAACAGATATCAGAGGCCAGGGACCAGGCGTCAGGAGGAACTCCGAACTTCTGGCTTCTGGCTTCTGGCTTCTATCTTCTGACTACTGCACCGCTGCCCGCCGCCGCCCTCCGCTGCCCCCGCCTTGATCTTTAAGTGCCCGCATGCCGCATCGATGTCCAGGCCGCGGCTGCGCCGGACCACCGCCTCCACTCCTTGATTGCGCAACCGGTTGGCGAAGGCACGCACCCGGCCTCCCGATGCAGGCGTGAGGTCGGGCGCGCCACCGGGATGGAGCGGCAGCAGGTTGACCATCGCGCCCAATCCCCGTGCCTGGCGCGCCAGGGCGTCGGCGTCGGCGTCGGAATCGTTGGCGCCTGCAATGACCACGTACTCGAAGGTGACGCGCTTACGGAACGTCTTCGCCGCCTGGAGCACCTTCTCCAAGGGGTACTTCTTTTCGATGGGCATCAGGGCTCGCCGCTCGTCATGCTGGGGGGAGTGGAGAGAGATGGCGAGTCGGAACTGCTCCGGCCGCCGGGCCAGCGCTTCCATACCCGGCAGGATCCCGACGGTCGAAACGGTGATATGACGCGCCCCGATGCCGAACCCTTCGGCGTCGTTGAGGACGGTGAGCGTGGCGTCGACAGCCGGCCAGTTGAGCAGCGGCTCCCCCATGCCCATGAAGACGATATTGGTCGGCTTGTTCGTGGCATCGCGTAGCACCAGCTCGCGCGCCTGGCCCGCGATTTCCGAGACCCGCAGATTGCGCTGGAAACCCATTAGCCCTGTGGCGCAGAAGGTACAGCCGAGGGCGCAGCCGGCTTGCGAGGAGATGCACAACGTGCGGCGCTTGCCGCTGGGGATCATGACTGATTCGATCGCCTCGCCATCGTCCAGGCGCCAGAGATACTTGTGGGTTCCGTCGGTGGACACCTGCTCCACTTCGAGGGCTAGTCGGGGGAGAGGGAAAGCGGTCTCCAGGTCGTCCCGGAGGGCTTTGGGGAGATCGGTGGCGTCCGCCCACCGCGCCACCGGCCGCTGCCACAACCGCGCCACGATCTGATCGGTCCGATACCGCGGCAGGCCGTGCTCCGCGACCCAACCGGCGACCAGGGTCCGTGCGGCCGCCGGCGTGAGGTCGAGCAGCGAGGCACTGGAAGGGGATTTCTGGGGCATGGCGGGAAGATAGCTTCGGAGTGCGGAGTGCGGAGTGCGGAGGGCGGAGGGAGCGGGGAGAGAGCTGGCCTTGCGAATCTTGTCAGAGGGACGATTTGTTGGGCTGCCCTCGCTGCCCTCGCTGCCCTCGCTGCCCCCTGCCCCCCGCCCGCCGCCCCCCGCCACCTGCCACTCGCCACCCGCCACTCGCCACATTACGTTCAGGGCCAGCTATCACCTCCTTGATTACGGATGGATCGCCACATGACCGCAACCGCGATGCGCACTCATCGCTGTGGGGCTCTGAGACTCGAGGACGAGGGGCAGACCGTCCGCCTGGGCGGCTGGGTCCACCGCCGTCGGGACCTGGGCGGGTTGGTGTTCATCGATCTCAGGGACCGCGACGGCTTGGTCCAGTTGTCCTGTGATCCGAAATGGACGCCTGCCGACGTCATGGTCGCCGCCGCGGGAGTCGGCGCGGAGTCGGTGGTGCTGGTGGAGGGAGTCGTGGCCCGGCGACCGGAGGCGGCCAAAGACGCCACCCTGGCCACCAAGGACATCGAGGTCAACGTGACCGATCTCCGCGTCGTGGGGCCGGCGGTCACACCGCCGATTCCCGTGGCGCTCAAGGAGGGTGACGAACTTCCGTCGGAAGAACTCCGGCTACGCCATCGCGTGCTCGATCTTCGCCGTGAAGAGCTGCAGAGCAACCTCATGCTCCGTCACCGGCTACTCCAGCGAGCGCGTGCCGCGTTGACGGACCTGGGGTTCCTCGAAATCGAAACGCCCAACCTGACCCAACCGACCCCTGAAGGCGCCCGAGACTACCTGGTGCCGAGCCGGGTTCACCCGGGGGAGTTCTACGCCCTGCCGCAGTCGCCGCAGATCTACAAGCAACTGCTCATGGTCGCCGGGTTCGATCGCTACTTCCAGATCGCCCGCTGTTTCCGCGATGAAGACCTCCGGGCCGACCGCCAGCCAGAATTCACCCAGATCGATCTGGAAGCGTCGTTCGTGTCCGGCGCCGACGTACACGGATTCGTGGAAGCGGTGCTGGTGGCGCTGTGGCGGGAGGCGGGCCACGAGATCGAGCGACCGTTCCGGCAACTGACCTACCGGGATGCCATGGAGCGGTACGGATCGGACAAGCCGGATCTGCGCTATGGATTGGAGATCCAGGACGTCAGCCAGATCGTGGGGCCCGATGCTGCCGCGTTCGTCACCGAGGCGTTGGGTGCCGGCGGCCGGCTCCGGATGATCGTGGTGCCCGGAGGGGCCGGCTACAGTAGGCGCGAGATCGACGGGCTAACGGACCTTGCCAAGAAGGCGGGCGCCGGGGGGTTGATCTGGGCCAAGCGTGGTCCCGAAGAGTGGACCGGCCAAGGTGTCAAGGCGCTGGGACTCGAAATGCTCCGCCGGGTGCAGACCAATGAGGGCGATCTGTGCCTTGGTGTCGTCGGCCCCGACGCGGTCACGTCGCCCGCGCTGGCGGCGGTCCGACGGGGAATCACGGACCGGCCTGACATCGCTCCCGGCATGGAGCATGCATTCTGTTGGATAGTGGATTTTCCGCTATTCGAGCCGGATCCCCAGACCGGGGCCCCGGTCCCGGCGCACCACCCGTTCACCGCACCCCATCCGGACGATATGGAGCGGTTGGACGCTGCGCCCGAAGACTGCCGCTCGACCCACTACGATGTGGTCTACAACGGCCACGAACTCGGCAGCGGTTCTATCCGGATCACCGACCTGGACCTCCAGCGTCGAATTTTCGGTCTGTTGGGCATGTCATCCGAGGAAGTGGACCGGCGCTTCGGGTTTCTGCTTGAAGGACTCGCCTCCGGCGCTCCGCCGCACGGCGGCTTCGCCCTCGGGTTCGACCGGATCGTAATGCTGGTGTCCGGCTCCAAGTCTCTGCGCGACGTGATCGCGTTTCCCAAGACCACCACTGCCAGGGCTCTATTCGAAGGTGCCCCGACCCCGGTTACCGACGCGGATCTCTCGGATCTCCATCTCGCGGTGACCCGTCCAGAATGATTACACTTGTGGCATGAGTGATTCCATTCAGCAGCGCTTTTCAGTCGAGGGAGCCGACCCCCTCCTGCTTGCGGGCGTGAACGATGCCAATCTCCTCGAGTTGCAGCGCGCCACGGGCGTCAAGGCCTCTCTGAGAGGCGATACGTTGATCCTGTCGGGGACGCCGAGCCAGGTCGAGCAGGCCACGCCGGTGATCGAGGAGATGGTGGACCAGGCCCGCCGTGGCGAGATCGTCGAGGCGGATGATGTCGCCCGCCTGGTCCTTCAGGATGCTCCGATGGACCGGTCGGACGAGCGCGAGATGAGGATCGTCCTGCCCGGCATTCGCAGAGCCATCGTCCCCAAGACCCAGGGCCAGCGGGATTACCTAAAGGCCATCGAAAGCAACGACATCGTCGTGGCCGTGGGGCCGGCGGGAACCGGCAAGACCTATCTCGCCGTGGCGAAAGCCGTGGAAGCTTTGGCGCGCAAACGGGTGCGCCGCATCATCCTGGCTCGTCCGGCGGTCGAGGCGGGGGAATCGCTGGGATTCCTGCCCGGAGATCTTCAGGCCAAGATCGATCCCTACCTGCGGCCATTGTATGATGCCCTGGGCGATATGATGCCGGCGGAACGGGTACAGCGGGCCATCGAGGACCGGGTGATCGAGATCGCACCCCTGGCCTACATGCGGGGCCGCACTCTGGACGACGCTTTCATCATCCTGGACGAAGCCCAGAACTCGACCGGTCCGCAGATGATGATGTTTCTGACGCGATTGGGTGTTAACAGCAAGACGGTCGTGACGGGCGACAAGACCCAGATCGACCTTCCGCCCCGGGAGGAATCGGGACTGGTCCAGGTTGAAAGGATCCTCGCCAACGTGGACGGCGTGGCCCTGCGTTACCTCCATGATGCCGATGTGGTCCGGCACCGGTTGGTCAGGGAGATCATTCGCGCCTACGCGGATGATCAGAGCGGCTGATGGACGATCAACGGCCTGAGCGCGGACTTCCGGCGGTGTGAACATGCCTCGTGAGATCGCGGTTTCCGGTCGACGGCTTCCCATCCCAGCGGCGGACGTGCACGGCATTGTCGCCGGTGTCCTGGAGGGTGAAGACCAGTCGGCCACCGTCTCGGTGACCTTTCTTGGACCCGAACGCATGCGGCGACTCAACCAGGAATACAAGAACCAGGACCGCCCGACCGACGTCCTGGCGTTTCCACTGCCGGACCCCAGTGGGCAGCTCCTGGGCGATATCTACATTTGCCAATGGGTGGCGCGTCGGGAGGCGAAAGCCCGCGGGATCCCCCTTCGGGAGGAGATAACCCGACTCGTCATTCACGGAACCCTGCATGTTCTGGGGTACGACCACCCCCAGGGAGAGGGACGCACGACGAGCGAGATGTGGCATCGGCAGGAGGACTACGTTCGGGCACTGACATGACCGGCTTTGCTTGGGGATGGCTTGCGCCGGCGGCAACGGCGATCTGTCTCGGCTGGGCGTCGTGGCTGGCTCTCGCAGCCGAAGCCACCGGCGACGGCGAGGGCCTTGGTGACGTCGACGAAGCGTCCCGTGCGCCCGATCCCCCCGTTGCCCGTCGCCTGCACGTCGCGCACCTGACGCTCTTGTTTGCGGCGGCGGTCGCGGGGGGCGCGGCGGTGGGGTGGTGGGGGGCCGGCGGTGCGGGTTTGGCGCTGCGATTGGGTCTCGTGGTAGTCCTGACTTGGGTCGTGGGCGATCTCATCCCTCGTGTCGTCGCGGTCCTCGAACCCGAGTTCGCCAGAGCCTCCCGCCGGGGGGCCCTCCTGTCACTGCCGTTGTTCACGCCGCTGTTTGCCATCGTGGCCAAGGCCGATCGCCGGGGCCGGGACACCCATCAGGGGATGAACGGGGCTGAAGCGACTCCCGACGGAAGCGTTGCCGTCCGCGGGATGTTCTCGCTGGCCCAATCGACCGTCGCCGACATCATGACGCCCAGGGTCGACATTGTCGCGGTCGATGCCTCCGCCTCCCAATCCGAGGCGGAAGAGACGCTGCGCCAGTCCGAGTACGCCCGACTTCCGGTTTTCGACGGCACGCCCGACGCTGTCATCGGGATCTTCTACGCCAAGGATCTGCTGAAGACGCTGTCGGAATCCTCCGAGACCCCGGATTGGCGGACGCTGATCCGGCCGGCCACGTTCGTGCCCGAAGGGAAGCGGCTCGACCGTCAGTTGCAGGAATTCCAACGCGGGCGGCGGCACATGGCGCTCGTGATCGATGAACACGGCGGCACGGCTGGACTGGTGACCCTGGAGGATATCCTCGAGGAGATCGTCGGCGAGATCCAAGACGAGTACGACGTGAGCGAGGTCGCCGAAATCCAGGAAGTCGATGGGTCGACGTGGCTGGTTCAGGGTGCCACGCCTCTGGCCGACCTCGAAGCGGTGCTCGGGCTCGAGTTGGGTCGGGAAGACGTGAGCACCGTTGGCGGACTAGTGCTGGCCGAGTTTGGTCGGGTGCCGAAGGTGAAGGAGTCGCTGCTGCTGGCGGGCTGCCGGATCACGGTCGACCAGATGGTCCGTCGGCGGGTGCAACTGGTGGTGGTGCACCGGCTCATCGGCGTGGAAGCGACAGATACGGAGGCCGGCGGGATATGATCTGGATGCTTGCCGCCATGGGGTTGCTGCTTACCGCGTTGGGGGCCACGGCTGGTGCGGCGCTCGTCTCGGTCAGCCGGGCCGAGTTGGCCCAGATGGTGTCTCACCGTCTCCGCGGTGGCCGCGGCCCGCTCACACGCCTGGGACGGGTGAACGCCCTCCTGACAGCGGCCTCGGCCACGACTTCCCTCGGTGTAGTGATGCTAGGTGTCGCCGTTCCGGCGGCGGTATCGGGCTCGGCGCTCAAGCCCCTGGCGTTGGCCGCGGTCGTACTCGCCATCCCCGCGGTGATGTTCGGCGGGTATTTCTTCCCCAGGATTCTGACCCGACCACGGGCGGCCGTCGTGGCCCGCTGGGTGACTCCGGTGTTGGAGATCTGGGCGGCACCGTTATGGTGGGTACTGCCGGTCCAGAAACCGGACCGGGTAGACGATCTGCGTTCGCTGTGGCGTGAAGGGGCGGCGGTGGGGATCAGCGAAAGCCAGGAATTGACCCAAGTCGAAAACGTCATCAGCTTCGCGCAGCGGCCGGTCCGGGAAGTGATGACGCCCCGCACCGAGATCGTCGCTGTCTCGGACGATGCCGATCTCCGTGATATCCGGGTGGTGTTCGCCGAGTCCGGCCACAGCCGACTTCCCGTCTATCGGGGAAGCCTGGACGAGATCATCGGGATGGTACATGCGTTCGACTTGCTTAAGTTGAGGCCCGACGACACGCTCCCCATCCGGCCGGTAGCTGTGGCGCCGGCGAGCCGGTACTGTGGGGATCTGCTGCTGGACATGCAACGGGAGCGCCGTCACCTCGCGGTGGTCCTCGACGAGTTCGGCGGCACGCTCGGGATCGCCACCCTGGAGGACCTCATCGAGGAACTCGTGGGCGAGATCTTCGATGAGCACGACGAGGACGTCGTGGAAGCGCGTCGCGCCGGCCCGGGTATCTTGGAAACGGACGGAACTACGGCGCCCGCGGTAATCGCCGAGCGGTTCGGCGTGTCGTTGCCCGACACGGGCGCCACGACCATCAGCGGGTTGTTGACCGACCTGGCCGGTCGGATCCCATACCAGGGTGAACGACTGTTGGTCGGTGGCCTTGAGTTCGATGTGGTCCAGGCCTCCCCGACCCGGCTCGAGCGGTTGCTCATTCGCCTGGGACCCGTGACGGCGGTGCCCCTCACCCGGGAGACATCGTGAACGAGATGCCGGCAGCACTCGAAAAAGTTCTCGACCTGTTCCGCACGGGCCAGATGGAGGCCTTCCGGAACCAGGCGGCCGAGCTGGAACCCGCCGACCTGGCCGATGTTTTCATGGCTCTCCAGGATGATGAACGTCTTCAGGCTGTCCGATTGCTGCCACCGGAGGTGTCGGCGGACGCGCTTGCGGAGCTTCCCGACGACGTCCATCCGGAAGAGACCCTCGCCGCGCTCGATCCCGAGCAGGCCGCCGACATCGTCGAGGAACTGGAGGACGACGACGCCGCCGACCTCCTGGGCGAGCTGGCGCCGGCCGAGCAGGAGCGCATCCTCGCCGGGGTAGAAGAAGAGGATCGCGCCGAAGTCGAGCACCTGCTGCGCTACGTGGAAGACACCGCCGGCGGGATCATGACGACACACCTCGTCACGGTTCGGGATACCGACCTCGCCAAGGAGGCACCAGCCGTCATCCGCAGGCAGGTCGAGGAGGTGGAGGATTTCTATCAGGTGTTTGTCGTGGACGCCATGGAACGCCTGGTCGGCATCCTGCCGCTCAAGGCGCTGGTCCTCAGCGTGCCCGGGCGCCCGATCAGGGAGATCATGGATAGCACTTTCGTCACCGTATCGCCCGACGAGGACCAGGAACGGGTGGCACGGACCATGGCCCGCTACGACCTTCCGTCGGTGCCGGTGGTGAACACCCAGGGCAGGCTTCTGGGCAGGGTCACCTTCGATGACGTGAGCGACGTCATGGAAGAGGAGAACACCGAGGACCTGTTGCGCTTTGGTGGTGTGTCCGCCGACGAGGGCCTCGCGGTCGCGCTCCAGACGGCGGTTCGGACCCGACTGCCATGGCTCTACCTGAACCTGGTGACCGCCTTCTTCGCGGCCGCCGTAGTGGTCTATTTCCAGGACGTGATTCAGCGAACGGTGCTGTTGGCGGCCCTGATGCCGGTCATCGCCGGACTCGGCGGGAACGCCGGTACGCAATCGCTTGCCGTAACCGTCCGTCGCCTGGCCCTGGGGCTCATTCCCCGGCGGCTTGGGTGGACGGCGATCGCCAAAGAGGGATTGATCGGGGCGACCAACGGCCTGATGGTGGGGATGGGCATCGCCCTCATTACCATGGCGTTCGGGCAAGGGCCGCGCTTGGGCCTGCTGGTGTTCCTGGCCATGACTTTCAACGTGTTCATCGCGGGATCGGCCGGTGCCTTCATTCCCATTCTGCTCGAGAAGTTCGACGTCGACCCGGCCATTGCCTCGTCGGTGTTCGTGACGACCCTGACCGACATCGCCGGGTTTGCGTTTCTCCTCGGGCTGGCCGGCTGGTTCTTGGGTTGAATGCGCGCCCTGCAGATTCTCTTCCGCCTATCGCCGTTCATGTTGGCCTTCCTGATCGACCGGCGGCAGTTCCTTTTGTTCGGCCGACCGGCAAGACGGAGTGAGGCCCACCACCGGCGGCGTGCCGGTCGTCTGACCAGGACCCTCGCCGATCTCGGGCCCACGTTCATAAAGCTGGGCCAGGTTTTTGGTTCGCGGGCGGACATCCTTCCCGAGCCGTATCTCAGCGAAGTGGGCACTCTGAGCGATCGGGTCCCGCCGCTGGCGCCCGGTGAGGCCGAGCGAGTGATCGAGGCCGAGGAAGGGCGGCCGGTAGGGGAACTATTCCAGCGCTTCGACACCGAGCCGCTGGCAGCCGCTTCATTGGGGCAGGTGCATCGCGCCCGGTATCGTGACCAGGAAGTGGTGGTGAAGGTGTTGCGTCCCGGCGTGGAGGAACTGGTCCAGCGCGACCTCAGCATTTCGTTCCGGATTCTGTTTCTGCTCCATGTTCTCTTCCCCAACCATCACGTACGCGCCATCGCTGCCATCGTCAGCGAATTTGCCAAACGCATCGCCGAGGAGCTCGACTTCGAAGAGGAAGCGCGGCACGCGGAGGCCTTGCGGCGGAACTTCGCGGATGATCCCCGGGTCGTGGTCCCCGCGGTCATCGACGAACTGACGCGGCGCCGGGTGCTGGTGCTGGAGTACATGGAGGGAACAAGGATCGATCGGCTGCAGGACCGGATTGCATCGGGCGACGTCGTGCTGGACGATCTGATCGGGATGATCTCCGAGTTGTACATCCGCATGATGCTGGTCGACGGCGTCTTTCACGCCGATCCCCATCCGGGAAATCTGCTGTTGGACGATCAGGGCCGCATCGTGTTCCTGGACTTCGGCATGGTCCTGCAAGTGGAACTGGAGACCCGGGCGCGGCTGATGAAGACCGTGTTGGCGGCCGTCCGCCAGGACGCCGACGGCGTCATCAACGGGTTCTACGAGCTGGGCATCCTCGACCCGGATGTCGATCGCGGCACCGTCCGCGACGCCGCCCGACACCTCATGGCGGTGGCTCACCGAGACGACCTGTCCACCAAGAACATGCAGGACATCGTCGACGAAGTCCTGCAGACCTTCTATCAGTGGCCGTTGATGCTCCCCTCCGACCTCGTCTACTTCGGCCGGGCGGCGGTATTGGTCGAGGGCATCGGGCATCGCTACGACCCCGACTTCAACGCGGTCGCCGCGCTCCGGCCGGTGGTGGCCCGCATGGCGCCGGACCTCACCCGGACTCTCCTCGGCGTATCTCCCCAGCATGGCATCATGGACTGGTCGCAAGAGGCTGCCGCGACGGTCCGAACGCTCAAAGACCTGCTCGCCCGGGTCGAACGGGAGGAGCTGCGCCTGCGCTGGCACCCGCGCGACACGCTGGAGCTGCAGCGCTTCATGTCACAACAGGTGCGCCGTGGACTGCTGGCGCTGTTCGCCTTCACCGTCGCCCTGATCAGCAGCATCGTCTATCTGGCCGTAAGGCGCTTGGAGATCCTGATCATCGGGGTGTTGCTGGCGTTGGGCATGTTCTTGGTGGTCTTCATCCTGCCTAGCCATCTGTTTCAGAATCCACTCAGGCTGAAACCGCGGTGGCCGAATCGGCGGTAGGGCGGGCGGGATTTATGAATGCTGAGTGATGGTTTGTGACTAGCGATGTGAAGTTGGATTTCTGATTCGGAAACTTCACATGTCATCGACCATCAATCATCAATCAGATATCGGTCTCCCCCGCGTACCGCGCACCATCCTTGCCGTAAACCGGCCTCCCGGCCAACTTCCCCATAATGAATCAGGACCAACTGCTCGCCGGGCTAGAGCAGCGGCAGCCCGCCGCGCTCGCCCGGGCCATATCCATCGTCGAGAACGCCCGACCCGGGTTCGAAACGCTGCTTTCGGCGCTGCATCCCCGGCTGGGGCAGGCCCACCGCATAGGAATCACAGGGCCGCCTGGGGGGGGGAAGTCCACGCTCACCGAGCGCCTGGTGACCGCCTACCGGAAGCGCGGCCTCACCGTGGCCGTGGTGGCCGTCGACCCCACCAGCCCGTTCACCGGCGGTGCCCTGCTGGGGGACCGCATCCGCATGGAGTCGATCACGCTGGACGACGGCGTGTTCATTCGCTCCATGGCCACCCGCGGATCGCTGGGCGGGCTGGCGACGACCACCCGCGAGGTGTGCGACGTCCTGGACGCAGGCGGGTTCGACCGTATCCTTATTGAGACGGTGGGGGTAGGACAATCGGAACTCGACGTCGCCGGCATGGCGGACACCAGTGTGCTGGTTCTGGTGCCCGAGTCGGGGGATGGGATTCAGACCCTGAAGTCTGGTATCATGGAGATCGCCGACATCTTCGTGGTCAACAAGGCCGACCGGCCCGGCGCCGACCGGCTCCTGCAGGAGATCGAGATCACGCTCGGCATCCGTAAAGGCATCACGTTCCGCAACGTCCCCGCGCACCACGGCGGCCTCAATTCGGCCCCGGCGGAAACAGAAGCGACCCAAGCCGGGGATGTCGCGGTTTGGCGTCATCCGGTTCTCGGGACCGTGGCCGTTGAGGACCAAGGCACGGAGGAATTGCTCGAGGCGCTCGCCGGGCATTGGCAGTGGTTGGAACGGTCCGGGACCTTGCAGGACCGGCGGCGCCACCGGCTGCTCGACCGGACCCGGGAAGTGGTGAACCGGTCGGTGCGGTCCTGGGTATGGTCTGAGACCGAAGCCGACCGTATGATCGAAGAGCGATTGGATAGGGTCCAGCGCGGGCAGCTCAGCCCGTACCAGGTAGCGGCCGAGGTCCTGGATAGCCTGAAACAGGGTGTGAGACTATGACACTGGGAAGCAGCGACGACCGGTCCCTCGCGGATCGCGTGGCCGCACAGGAACGTGAAATTGTCCGCCTGAAGGAGGAGGTTCGGGCCTGGCGGGAACTCGTCGGCCGGATGCCGACGCGGGATGACGGCGATTTCACTTCCGTGTCCGGCCAGGCCGTCGAGCCGATGTACACCGCGCTCGACGTGGACCCCGAACTGCAGCAGGCGTTGGGGTTGCCGGGCCAATTCCCCTACACCCGCGGGATCCACCCCACGGGGTACCGGGGCAAGCTGTGGACCATGCGGCAGTCCGCCGGCTTCGGCACGGCCCAGGACACCAACGAACGGTTCAAGTTCCTGCTGTCCCGCGGTCAGACCGGACTGTCGGTGGCCTTCGATTTCCCCACGCTCATGGGGTATGACTCCGACAGCGCGCGGGCCGAAGGCGAGGTCGGCAAGTGCGGCGTGGCCATTTCCAGTCTGGCTGACATGGAGACACTGTTTGACGGCATCCCGATGGACAAGGTCTCCACCTCGATGACGATCAACGGGCCGGCTGCCATGCTGTTCTGCTTCTACGTCGCCGCCGCCGAGAAGCAAGGCGTGGACATCAGCCAACTGCGCGGCACCATCCAAAACGACATCCTCAAGGAGTACATCGCCCAACACGCCTGGGTGTACCCGGTCGAGCCGGCCATGAAGATCATAGTGGACATCTTCGAGTGGGCGGCCGAGCATACGCCGAAATGGAATACCATCTCCATCTCGGGTTATCACATCCGGGAGGCGGGAGCCACCGCCACGCAGGAGTTGGCGTTCACCCTTGCCGACGGCTTCTCCTACGTCCAGCACGGAGTCGAGCGGGGTCTCGATGTGGATGTGTTTGCGCCGCGGCTTTCGTTCTTCTGGGACGTCCACAACGATTTCTTCGAAGAGATCGCCAAGATGAGGGCCGGGCGCCGCATCTGGGCCCGGCACATGCGCGACCGCTTCGGCGCCAAGGACCCGCGAAGCTGGAAGATGCGGTTCCACAGTCAGACGGCCGGCGTCTCCCTCACCGCCCAGCAGCCGCACAACAACGTGGTTCGGGTCGCGTATCAGGCCATGGCGGCGGCCTTGGGCGGCACCCAGTCGCTCCATACCAACGCCTTCGACGAGACGCTGGCCCTCCCGACGGAAGAGTCGGTCCGGATCGCGCTTCGGACTCAGCAAATCCTGGCGTTTGAGACCGGCGTGCCCAATGTTACCGACCCGCTGGGCGGATCCTATTACGTCGAGGCCCTCACCGACACGATGGAACGGGAAGCCGAGGCGATATTCGCGGAAATCGAGGCCCAGGGAGGGGTCACGGCGGCCATCGAAAAGGGCTGGCTGCAGCGCCAGATCGCCCTGTCGTCCGCCCGGTTCCAACAGGAAGTCGAGGATCACCGCCGGGTCATCGTCGGCATGAACGCCTTCACCGAACACGAAGATGCCGACGTCGAAATCCTCAGAGTCGGCGAAGATGCCGACCGGACTCAACGCGAGAGTCTGGCCCGGCTGCGAGCGACGCGGGATAACGACCTGGTCGAGAAACGCTTGGATGCTCTGAAGGCGGCGGCGATCGCCGGACAGAACATCATGCCGGCGATGCTCGACTGTGCCCGCGAGTACTGCACCCTGTACGAGATCCGGCACTCTCTGGAGGAGGTTTATGGCGCCTACCGCGAGCCGGTGTTCTTCTAATAAACTGTAGACCGTAAACTGTAGACTGCCCGTCGGGCGAATCACGGGAGCCATGATGGCAACCACCACCTTGACCACGAATGGTGTGCAACCCCAGCTGGACCGTCTCAACCAGATCCGAGCCGGTCGCAACAGGGTCGTCACCTGTTACTTGAAACTGGAGCCGCGGGACCGGACGCGCGGCAAGTACCGCATCAAACTGAAGAACCGCATCAAGGCCGTGGCCGATTCTCTCGAGGGTTCCGGGCTGCCGCGTTCGACCCGGGAAGCCGTGGCGAAGGATCTGGCCCGCTTGGATGATTACTTGGCCCGGCCCGGCAACCTGCCCGCAACGCGTGGCCTGGCGGTCTTCGCATGCGGTCCGCTCGATCTCTTCGAGGTGGTACCCTTGCCCAAGGTGTACCGGTCCCGGGTGGTGATCGACCGCCATCCCCTCATCCGCGAGCTGGCCGCCGTGGAGGATGAATTCGGCCGCATGTTGACTGCGGTCGCCGACCGCGCCCTGGCCCGTGTCTTCGAGGTGACGGCATTCGGGACGACGGAAGTGGGATCGTTCAAGGCCGGCGCCCTCCGCCCTAAGCACTTCAGCGGTCAGAACGGTCGCTGGGGCGAGCATAACTACAACAACCGCATTCGTGAAGAGAAGGCGCGCCACTTCGAGGCCGTGGCGCGAGCCCTCTTCCAGTTGAACCAACAGCGCCCGGTCCGCGGGATCGTGCTCGCCGGACCGGGAAAAGAGTCCGGCGCCATCGAGGCATTTCTGCATCCCTACGTGGCGCGACAGGTCATCGGCACCGCCAGGCTCAATCCCCAGACGGTGACGCCCGCCGACGTCCATGAGACGACCCTGACCGTACGGGAAGCCGAGGAACGGGAGTCCGAACGGCGCCGGGTCAAAGAGATGACCGGTGCGGTCGGCGAGGGCTGGGCGGTGAACGGGTTGCACGGGACCCTCAGACGCCTTGCGCGGGGCCAGGTCCGGACGCTGCTGGTCGACGCCGAAGCGTACATGCCGGGGATTCGCTGCGCCGATTCGGGCCGGCTGGCCGTCGAATCGCGGGACTGCCGCGGCGAGGGGGACGCCATCCCCGTTATCGACCTCGTCGACGAGGCCATCGAAGAGGCCCTGCGGCAACGCGTCCAGGTCGATGTCGTCTACGAACCGGGAGCCCGCAAGGCCATCGAGGGCCTGGCGGGGCTGCTGCGATTTCGTTGACGGCCGATTGCCCCAG
>JAZFYL010000051.1:0-7564 GCA_036443495.1 Gemmatimonadales bacterium
ATCGAGTTGATCACGCCTATCGCGATGGACGACGGGTTGCGGTTCGCGATTCGCGAGGGTGGCCGGACGGTGGGCGCCGGCGTGGTGACCAAGATCATGAAGTAGGCGGCGGGCAGCGGCAGGCCGCGGAGGGCAGGGGAGGGCAGCACCGCCCCCCGCAGCCTCCCGCAGCCCGCCGCTGCCTCCGCCGATGGAGCGAATATGCCGCGTGACAAGGTGATAATGGAATGCACCGAGTGCAAGAACCGGAACTACTTCACCACGAAGAACCGGCGCCAGCACCCGGAGCGGGTCGAATGGAAGAAATACTGCCCCCGGTGCAATGCGCACCGGATGCATAAAGAGTCGAAGTAGCCATGGCCACGGCACAAGTGGAGCGTACCGGCCTGGTTGGGCACCTCCAGCGGACGATGCAGTTCCTGGTCGCCGTGAACCTGGAGCTCAAGAAGATCACCTGGCCCACCCGGACTGAGTTGATTGAGACGACGAAGCGGATCACCATCCTCGCGATCGCTATCGGGGTGTTGATCGGAATAATGGACTGGGTCCTCCAGAAGATCCTGGTGGACGGCGTCGCCGCGATCGCACGGTAATCCGAGCCATGGAATACCGTTGGTACGCGATCCAGACGACCGCTGGGCATGAGAACAAGGTGCGTGGCCTGCTGAGCAGACGGATCGATGAGGATCCGCGGCCGGATGAAGAGAAGCTCGTCCGCCAGGCGTTGGTCCCGGTGCAGGATGTGGTCGAGATCAAGCACGGCAAGAAGGTCACGGTGGAGCGGAAACTCTACCCCGGCTACGTGCTGGTGGAGATGGTGGCCACTCAAGAGGCGCTCCACATGGTGAACAATGTGCAGGGGGTGATCAAGTTCGTGGGCACCGGCCGCGAGCCTCAGCCCCTGCGGCAGGATGAGGTGAACCGTCTCCTCGGCGTGGTCGAGGAGACGGCGGAAGAGGAAGCCAAGGAGGAGATCCCGTTCGTGGTCGGCCAAGTGGTCGAGATCACCGAGGGGCCCTTCTCGGACTTCAGCGGGACCATCGAAGAGGTATTGGCCGACAAGGGCAAGGTGAAGGTGAGCGTCAGCCTGTTCGGACGCCCCACGACGGTCGAGTTGGATTACTTGCAACTGCTGGCCCACTGACGCCGGGGCCGCCGGACCAACGGGGGTTGGGGAACGCCCACCGCCACACCGGCAGCGTGCCCGTCGTGAGCTGACAGCCGATCGCTGACAGTCGAGTGGCCACCCCGCGACCGCGCGGGTCATCGCGGCAGTCGACGGCGAATTGTCGCCCAGACGGTAGAGGAGTGAGATGGCAAAGAAAGTTATGACTGTCGTCAAGCTGCAGGTTCCAGCTGGCGCGGCGAACCCTGCCCCCCCGGTTGGGACGGCGCTGGGTCCGCACGGCGTCAACATCATGGATTTCTGCAAGCAGTTCAACGCCAAGACCCAACAACAGGTAGGCATGATCATTCCGGCCGTCATAACGATCTATGCGGACCGGACGTTCTCCTTTATTACCAAGACCCCACCGGCACCCAATCTCCTGCTGAAGGAGGCTGGGATAGCGAAGGGGAGCGGTGAACCCAACCGGACGAAGGTCGGGTCGGTGACCCGCGCCCAGCTGCAGAAGATCGCCGAGATCAAGATGGAAGATCTGAACGCGGCGGACATGGATGCGGCCATCGCCATGATTGCCGGCACGGCGCGTTCCATGGGGTTGGAGGTGAACGGCTGATGCCCCAACACGGAAAGCACTATCGCGCCGCGGCGGACAAAGTCGACCGCAAGATCAACTACGCGCCGGAGCAGGCGATCGGGCTCGTCAAGGACAGCGCCTTCGCCAAATTCGATGAGACGGTCGAGGTGGCAGTCCGGTTGGGGGTGGATCCCCGCCACGCGGATCAGGTGGTTCGCGGAACCGTCGTCCTGCCCCACGGCACCGGCAAGTCGGTCAAGGTACTGGTCGTCACGCAGGGTGAGAAGATCAAGGAAGCGGAAGAGGCCGGGGCCGACTTCGTCGGCGTCGAGTACGTGCAGAAGATCAAGGACGGTTGGCTGGAATGCGACGTGGTCGTTGCCACCCCGGACGTCATGGGCCAGCTCGGGCAGCTGGGCCGGGTCCTCGGCCCCCGGGGCATGATGCCGAATCCCAAGGCGGGAACCGTCACCCAGGACGTGGCAAAGGCGGTCAAGGAGATCAAGGCCGGGAAGATCGAGTTCCGGGTCGACAAGACCGGGAACGTCCACGCTCCGATCGGAAAGGTGTCCTTTCAGGCGGATCAGTTGGAAGCCAATCTCGCCGCCTTCATGGACATGATCATCCGGGCGAAACCCTCGGCGGCCAAGGGTACGTACCTCCAGGGAGTCACCGTCTCGAGTTCGATGGGGCCCGGGGTCCGGCTCGATACGGCGGAGTACCGATGAGCAAGATGAGCAAGGCCCAGCGACAGGAGACGGTGGAAACACTGCAGCGACAGCTGAAGGAATCGCCCAACCTGTACCTGACCGATTTCAGCGGGTTGAACGTGGAGCGGATGACCGATCTTCGGCGTCGCCTGCGACAGGTCGGGGTGCAGTACTTGGTCGTGAAGAACACTCTCATGCAGCGGGCGCTGGCGGCCAACGAAATCGACGCGTTGGATGGCCATCTGACCGGTCCGACCGGGATGATCCTGGCGGGCGAGCATTCGCTCGAAGCGGCCAAGGTGCTGACCGAGTTTATCAAGGAGCACGAACGACCCGAGATCAAGGTCGGGCTCCTCGACGGCAAGACGGTGTCGCGGGCCGAGATCGAGCGACTGGCCAAGTTGCCGTCGCGCGAGGAGTTGCTGGCCCAGCTCGCCGGCACGATGCAGGGCCCGATTGCCGGGTTCCTAGGGGTAATGAACGCAGTATTGACGCAATTCGCGGGCGCGTTAGAGGCGCTTCGGGCGCAACGAAGCGCCGAATCTCAATAGGGATGGAGACACACATGGCCACCACAGTGAGCAACGACGACATCATCGATGCCATTGGACACAAGACCGTCATCGAGTTGTCCGAGCTGATCGACGCCTTTAAGGACAAGTTCAACGTGGAGATCGCCGCACCAGTCGCGGCCGCTCCGGCGGGGGGCGCCGGTCCTGGCGAGGCGGCGGCCGAAGAGCAGACCGAGTTCGCCGTGTTTCTGGTGAGCGCCGGTGACAAGAAGATCCAGGTCATCAAGGCGGTGCGTGAGGTCACAGCACTGGGCCTGAAGGAGGCGAAGGCTCTCGTCGACAGCGCGCCGGGGAACATCAAGGAAGGCATCCCCAAGGCCGAGGCCGAGGAGCTCAAGAAGAAGTTCGAGGAGCAGGGCGCCACCGTCGAACTGAAATAGCGTCGTTCCCGCGGTCCCCGAAATGGGGGCAGTCCTGGTGGCACGACAACTTTCAGCGAGACGGCATGGAACACGCTTTCGCCTGCAACATTCTATTGGACCATACGCCCCGTAGCGCCTCCCGGAGGATCCGGGAGGCCTGCGTCGGGGCCATTTGTGCTGAGTGAACTGCCGATGCTGACTACCCGACCGGTTATCACGTTCTCCAAGCGCGAGAGCGGCATGGAAATGCCGCACTTGCTCGACATTCAGACCCGGGCGTTCCGGACCTTGCTCGTCCCCGATGAAATAGACGGCGACCGGCAGGACGTCTCTTTGGAACGGGTCTTCCGGGATCTCTTCCCTATTGGCGACATCAACGGGAAGTACAGCCTCGAATTCCTGAGCTACAGCTTGGGCGAGCCGAAGTACGCCGCCGAGGAGTGTATCGAGCGTGATATGACCTATGCGGCGCCGCTCAAGGCCAAGCTTCGCCTCGACGTGTTCGAGGAGGTGGACGGCGAGAAGCGCCTCAAGAACGCCATCGAGAAAGAGGTCTACCTGGGCGAGTTGCCCATCATGTCACCCCTCGGGACCTTCGTGATCAACGGGGCCGAGCGGGTCGTGGTGAGCCAGCTGCACCGGTCGCCGGGCGTCGTGTTCGAAGAAGACATCCATCCCAACGGCCAGCGACTGTTTTCGGCGAGGATCATCCCGTTCCGCGGCTCGTGGGTCGAGTTCACCATCGACATCCACGATGTGATTTACGTGCACATCGACAAGAAGAAGAAGTTCCCCGCCACCGCGTTGTTGCGGGCTTTCGGCTACGGCTCGAACATCGACATCCTGCAGTTGTTCTTCGCCACCAAGCGGCTCGACATCACCGGGAAGCTGGATGCCCGGCAGGAGCGAAGGCAGTTGGTCGGCGCGTTGCTGTCCGAGGATGTCCCCAACCCGGAGGACTCGGAGGGAGATCCTTTGGGGGTTGTGGGTGACGAAATGACCATGGACCGGCTCAACGCCATGCGGCATGCGGGTGTGAAGGACGTCCAGGTGTTCGCCGGGTACGCCTCGGTCGACCTGCGGGAAGAGGACCTCCCGGCTCGCGATCGGCATGCGCAGGTGCTGGCTTTTCCCGTCCCCGATCCCGAGACCGGCGAGGTGCTGGCCGAAGCGGGCCAGGAGTTGACCGATGATCTGCGTGAGACCCTGCTGGACAAGGGGGTCACTCACGTGGACGTGCTGTTGCAGTTGGGGCGCACCGAGTCGCCGCTGATCAAGAACACCCTGGCCAAGGACCCCACCTCCACCGAGGCCGAGGCCCTGGAGCAGATCTACTCGCTGCTGCGCCCCGGAGAGGCACCGAATCTCGAGACCGCCCGCGAGGCGTTGAAACGGCTGTTCTTCAATCCCAAGCGCTACGACCTCGGGCGGGTCGGCCGCTACAAGATCAACATGCGACTCGGGACTCAGTCGCCGGCCAACCATACGGTGCTCACGGAAGAGGACTTCATCGCCATCATCCGGTATCTCATCGAGCTGGCGGACGGCCGGGGACACACGGACGACATCGACCACCTGGGCAACCGGCGCATTCGGTCGGTGGGCGAGTTGATCGCCAACCAGTTCTCGGTCGGCCTGTCGCGTATGGCCCGACTGGTCAAGGAGCGGATGAGCATCAACAGCGACCCGGAGAAGATCTCCCTGGACGATCTGGTCAACGCCCGGACGGTGTCGGCTGTGATCCAGGCGTTCTTCGGCTCGTCACAGCTATCGCAGTTCATGGACCAGACCAACCCGTTGGCGGAGATGACCAACAAGCGGCGGTTGTCGGCCTTGGGGCCGGGCGGTCTGACCCGTGAACGAGCCGGCTTCGAGGTCCGCGACGTCCATTACTCGCAGTATGGCCGCATGTGTCCCATCGAGACACCGGAAGGTCCCAACATCGGGCTGATCACCAGCCTCTCGACATATGCCCGGATCAACGACCTGGGCTTCATCGAGACGCCCTACCGTTCGGTGCATGACGGCGTGGTGACGACCGACATTCAGTGGCTGTCGGCCAGCGAGGAAGAGAATGTCACCGTGGCTCAGGCCAACGCGGTGCTGAATCCCGACGGATCGTTCGCCGAGGATATGGTGCTCTGCCGGCGGGGCGACGACTATCCGTTGCTCAAGCCATCGCGGATCAATTTCATGGACGTGGCCCCGGAGCAGTTGGTCTCGATCGCGGCGGCGTTGATCCCCTTCCTGGAGCACGACGACGCCAACCGGGCCCTGATGGGTTCGAATATGCAGCGCCAGGCGGTGCCGCTGCTCTTCCCGCAGGCGCCGCTGGTCGGCACCGGCCTCGAGGAGAAGGTGGCCCGCGATTCGGGCGCCGTCATCGTGGCGCGGCGTGGGGGCACGGTCACCCGCGTGACGGCCGATGAGATCATCATCGACGCGGGCGGCGACATCTCCAAGGAAGACGCGCCCCTCGCCCGGCTGACCCAGCACGACCGATACCGGGTGCGGAAGTTCTGGCGCACCAACCAGGATACCGCAGTCAACCAGCGGCCCCTGGTGCAGGTGGGCGACACGGTCACCGAGGGGCAGATCATCGCCGACGGTCCCGCTACCGAAAACGGCGAACTGGCGCTGGGGAGCAACGTGCTGGTGGCCTTCATGCCGTGGTACGGGCACAACTTCGAGGATGCGATTGTCCTCTCTGAGCGGTTGGTGAAGGACGATGTCTACAGTTCCATCCATATCCAGGAGCTGGAACTCCACGTCCGCGACACCAAGCGCGGCCAGGAAGAGATCACCCGCGAGATTCCGAACGTCGCCGATGAAGCGCTGGTCGATTTGGACGAGCGCGGCATCGTCCGCATCGGCGCCCATGTGACGTCCGGCGACATCCTGGTTGGTAAGATCACCCCGAAGGGTGAGACCGAGCTGTCACCGGAAGAGAAGCTCTTGACGGCGATCTTCGGTGAGAAAGCCAAGGACGTAAAGGACTCGTCCCTCAAGGTGCCGCCGAGCATGAAGGGCGTCGTCATCGATGTGAAGATTTTCAGCCGCATCGAGGATCAGGTTGTCGAGAAGGACCGCGGTGAGCGCATCGGTGAAGTACGCCGCGTCGAGACTGACGAGAAGGCTCGCATCACTCATGCGATGATGGAAGAGCTCCAGCATCTGCTGGTGGGCCAGGAAGTGGCCCTCATGCTCAAGGCCGGCACCGTGGAGGAGTTCCTCCCGGCTGGGACGAAAATGACCGAGTCCATCCTGGCCGAGATCGACCTCAGCGAGGCTGATCTCAAGACGCTGCGTGTAGGCAAGGAGTCGGCGAACGAGCGGATTCGGGCCACCATCGAGGCATCCGCCGCCGAGCGCGCCAAGGTCGAGGAGAAGTCCGAAGACCAGATCGACAAGATCTTGCAGCCGGACGAACTGCCTCCTGGGGTCATCCAGCTGGTGAAGGTCTACATCGCCGAGAAACGTAAGGTCTCGGTGGGCGACAAGATGGCCGGCCGCCACGGCAACAAGGGCATCGTGGCGCGCATCGTTCCGGAAGAAGACCTGCCGTTCCTGCCTGACGGGACGCCGGTCGACATCGTGCTCAACCCTCTCGGTGTTCCCAGCCGGATGAACGTGGGGCAGGTACTCGAGACGCACCTGGGGTGGGCCGCCCGCATTCTCGGGTTTGAGGCCAAGACCCCCGTCTTCCGCGGAGCCGATGAGGCCGAGTTGGGGACGCTGCTGCGGTTGGCGGGGCTCAACTGGGCTGCGCAGTCACTCGGACTTCCCGGGGAACTGCCCCCGACGGACGAGAAGACCATCAATGCCTTGGTGGAGGATCTCAAGCGGGTCGCGCCCCGGGGCGAGATGACCACCATGGAGGAGGTCAGCCTGGAGCTGCTGCATGGCCGCGGGGTGAGTTCGGAGTCGAAGGCGCTCTACAAGGCGACGCGTGATTTCGTCAAGTCGGGCGCCACGGAGTTGGCCCGCCGTGCCGTGGAGCAGCGTCGCTGCGAGACGGCGGCGTTCCGCGCCCTGCTCGAGGACGAGGAGCGTGTGCCCAAGAAGACAGACGCCAAAACGTTGAAGGCGCTCGAGCAGGCCGAGCAGGCGACCGAGGTCGAGATGTTGGAGGCCATGGGCAAGCCGGCACTGGCGCAGCTCATGACCGACAAGACAGCCCCGTTGGGGCCGGCGGTGGAGGATTTGCTCATCGCCGCGGG
>JAZFYL010000052.1:0-7878 GCA_036443495.1 Gemmatimonadales bacterium
GACGGTGCCATGGTCAGCGAATTGGATCTGCGTCCAACCAACCCCTGACCGGAAAGCGACGTGGCTGGCGTTCGCATCACACGTTGTATCTGTCGTCAAGTTCCCTTCACCGAGTTGCTGCCGCTGGTACGATCCCGCCAGTGGACCTTGGCGGAGTTGGTGCGGGAGACCGGCTGCGGTGATCAATGCGGGCTGTGCCGGCCCTACCTCCGCGTCATGCTGGCCACGGGCCAGACGGTGTTCCACGAACTCCTGCCGCAGGAGCCCGCGTCCACGGGAGACCTGAGCGCGTGACCGACCAACCCAAATCGAAGGTCCATCCGGCCACGGTGCTGTGGCGACGGCTCACCCAGCCTCTCGTGCTGGTTATCATCGCCGTCACCGCCGGATGGACGGGTGCCTTTCAGTTGATCAACGGCCAACCGTCCGGTTGGGCGCTCCTTGTCCTGACAACCCTCATGGCGTTCCTGGCGGCCTACCGGGGGCGCGAGCTCGCCCAGGTACGCAGCAGCACCCTCCGGTCGGCCCTGGCAACCGCCGACCGGCGCAACGAAGAACTCGAAACGCTGCGCCACCTATCCGCTTCGTTGCTCAAGGGCCTGGATCTGGCCGCGTTGTGCGAAGAAGTCGCCCGTGGGACGATGGATCTGCTTCACGCCGAGACGGGCATTGTGACGATCGTGGTGGAGGAAGGGCGATTCGTGAAATTGGCGGCGGCGGCCGGTCCCATGGCCCAGATGGTCGGAACGTTGGTCCCGATGGACCAGTCGCTGGTCGGCTGGGCTGTGACAAACGACGAGCCGGTCCTGTCCGCGGACATGGAGGCCGATCCGCGCAACCATGAGATGTCCGGCTCACCTCTGCGCCTCCACTCCTGCGCCATCGTCCCGCTCCGCTCGGGGGGTCTCATCATCGGTACCGTCAGTGCCTACAATCGACTCGACGGCCGGTCGTTCGACGCTTCGGACGTGACTCTGCTCGAGACCCTCGGTGACCAGGTGGCTTTGGGATTGGACAGGTCGAGCGTGATGCAGGATCTCCAACAAAACGAGCAGGAACTGGTCGCAAAGAACGTGGAACTGCAACGGGCGACACAACTCAAGAGCGAGTTTCTGGCCAACATGTCGCACGAGCTGCGAACTCCGCTCAACGCCATCATCGGCTTTTCTGACCTCATGCTCACCGAAGAGGCGGGTCCGCTCAACGACGTGCAGCGTGATTTCCTCCACTCCGTGCTGCGGAACGGTCGGCACCTGCTCACGCTGATCAGCAGCGTCCTGGACTTATCGAAGATCGAAGCCGGGCACATGGACCTGCACCTGCAACCGACCGACATACGCGAGGCGGTCAGCGGCGCGGTGGCAGACACCGCGAGCCTGCGGGCAGCTAAGTCGCAACAGTCTGAGATTCAAATGGATGACCGACCACTCGTGGTGGTGGCGGATGGAGGCCGTCTGCGACAGGTGCTATTCAACCTGTTGTCCAACGCCTCGAAGTTCACGCCGGAAGGGGGTCACATCACGCTGTCCGTGGTGCGAACCCAGGCGCCACTCCCGGTGCCCCACGACGTTCATGGCGATGTCGATGATGGCCGGCACCATCTGCTCCGGCGGGAAGCCGTATGGATCTCGGTGGCCGACGACGGTATCGGCATCCCGGTGGATGATATCCCACGCCTGTTTACCGAATTCTCCCAAGTGGACAGTTCGGCCAGCCGCCGCGAGCAGGGGACCGGCCTGGGGCTCGCCCTCTCGAAGCAACTCGTCGACCTGCACGCCGGGACTATCGGAGTCGAGTCGATCCACGGCAAGGGCAGCAGCTTCTGGTTCCTGCTCCCGGTCGACGGCCCGATGCGCACCGACTAGTGGCTGGTAAAGCCTGAAGCCCTTACCCCGGTGTGGTCGTCTTGGAATCGAGCCCAAGTCGGTCCCAGGACCCCGCTGCTACGGTCCGCTAGTCGGAAGCTACCGCCGCGGCCCGGCGCTGCTGTATCTCTGCCTCCACCCGGGTGCGAACCATCTGGATACCGATCTCGTTGTTTCCCCCTTCGGGGAGGATGATGTCGGCGTACCGTTTGGTGGGCTCCACAAACTCCAGATGCATCGGCCGCACCGTCCCCAGGTACTGGTCAATCACGTTTTCCAGCGACCGGCCCCGTTCCATGATGTCGCGCCGCATCCGCCGAATGAACCGCACGTCACTGGAGACATCCACAAAAATCTTGATGTCGAACAGGGATCGGAGGCGGACGTCGGCGAACAGCAGGATGCCGTCGACCAGCACCACATCGCGGGGCTCGACGATGACCGTCTCCTCGGCCCGGGTGTGTTGGGAGAAGTCATAGGTCGGTTTCTCGATCGGCAGACCGTCGCCCAGCCGGCGGATATGGTCGGCCAGCAGCTCGACATCGAGCGCGTCGGGGTGGTCGAAGTTCACCTCCTTACGCTCTTCCAGGCTGAGGTGAGCCAGGTCCAGGTAGTAGGCGTCGGCATCGATGAGGACCGCATCGAGATCGAGCGGTTCCGTGATCGCACGGGCAACGGTGGTCTTGCCTGATCCACTGCCCCCGGCGATGCCGATAATGAGTGGCGGTGCCGGAGAAGCCTTCGGCATTACGTAGCCACCTTTCGTCATCGTGGAAAGTCATACTGGGACGGCCCGAAAGCCGCACCCCAAGGTGTCACAAATTACGGCGGGCCGCTAGAGCGCCGGCTCGTAACGGAAGATGATCTTGTGATCGTGGGTGATGACCAGGGTGAGCAGGGAGCCCGACTGAATTTCCTGGGCCACGAAACGTCGCACTTCATTCGGCCGGGCACGGGAGCGCTCGAAGGTCAGCCAGTCATCGGTCAGCCACCCACGAATAATCGGCATTACACGCTGGTAATGGTCGTCAGTCGCGCCGTCGTCCCTTCCGCTGAAGATCTCACACGCGAATGACCCCTCGGGGGTCAACTCGCAGTTGAAGGTTCCGGGCAGATCCAGTGTCGACTCGAAAAAGCCCCGCTCGGGATCTTCCGCAATCGGCTCGCCGCGAATGGGGCCGAACTTGTGCGCCCCAGCCAGCGTCAGCAGATCCAAACTCTTGCGCCACAACTCCTGGTCGGTCTTCACCGCGACGCAGGTCTTCAGATTGCCGATGCCGCGTGCTGCGCCGATCTCCGACTGCAACCGATCGATATGGCGCCGCTTGAGGTAGCCATGCTCCACCATGTACTGGATGGCCCAACAATCGGCTTCCATCTCACGCAGGCGAGACGGGTCCTTCCAGACATGCCGCAGCGCATGATGCCCGCACTCGTGGAGGTACACGAAGTGCCGGGCCTCTTGCGAGGCCTGGCTCAGACTCTTCTGGTTGTAGAAAATGACTGGCGTGCCGTCCACCGTCACCGTCGCTATTCCGGCGAACAGCAACGTGTTGTCGACAACACCCTGAATGGGACGATCCTCCCGGTCCACGCACGCGGTGAACGGGATCTGCGCATGGGCGACCCTACCAGCGAGCAGCAGGGCCATCATGAGAGCGGGGCGGCCTACGCTCATAATGCTCACTCCAGAAACGACCGAGGCGGTGGCGGCGTGGCTGCCTCCCTACCCCTCATTCTTCGGGGAACGTCGCGGTCGGGAGACCAGTTCCCCTCCACAATTAAGACAGACGTTTTCCATCTCCCCAGCGCACACATGGCAGAAGGTGCACTCATAACTGCAGATGTACGCCAACGATGTAGGGTCCAGTCCCGATTCGCACCGCTCACACCGGTTTCGCATCTCCAGGGCCACCGTCACCTCGGCGTTCACCATTGCCACGTCAGGCGCTAACGCGCCTTTCCTTGTGAGATCTCGCAACCGTCCGTCGCTTCCGTAGACAGCGACTCGGCCGTGGCACGGGCTCTACCGGCCCAGACGCGACCCAGGGCCGGCAGGTCCACCTCCCGGGCTTCGTGCCGGCTGGACCACGCCAGCGCTTCGTGCCGCAACCAGTTCAACGTAGCAGCGGGATCCTGACCCATGAGCGCTTCCAGCATGAACCGCCGCTCGCCGGACCGCAAGCCAAGGCCCAGCGCTTCAGCCGCCCGTACGAGGTCCGCGCGGGTCAGAATCATCCCGCTTCTGAGCGGTGACAGTAGCCCCGAAAGCACGGTCGTCGCGTCCTCCAGATCGGGATCGGGGACGCCCGGCGCATCGACGAGCCATCGCGGGGCATCCGGTTGATAGGGGGCCTCCCGGGCCTCGCCCAGAAGGGAGTCCTGGAGCAGTCGGGCCCAGGCCCTATAGGTCGGAGGTGCGATTTCCAGGACCTTGTCGAGGTAGGCCGGCAGCCAACTGAGCAGGTGCTCCCAAAGGAATGTCTGCCGGGCCCTTACACGCGCTGCCAGACGCTCCGGAGCCGGCTCCGCCCGCTCGAGTTCTCGCAGTTCCGCGTACAGCGCCAGCATCACGGCAAGATGGTCGGGCTCGGTGGGTGGAGTTGCTCCGATGGCACGCCAAAATCCCGCGATCCGGTCCCGTGCCTCCCCACCCAGCATGCCCTCCTCGCCGAGATAGACCGAGGCATAGGGGTAGGTCTGGAGGAGAAACAGCTCCGTGTAGTCTTCCGGACGTGGAGCCGGCTCGATCCCCAGCGTCCGGACCAACTGCTCGGTTTCCGGCCCGGGGGATTCGGCCAGCACGGCCAGCGCTCGGAACAGCTCCATGGTTCAGTCGGTTCCGGCTCGGACGGCTCGCGGCGGGTCCGGCAGGCGGAACACGTCTTTGGGCGGCTTCAGGGGGCGGAGCAGCCAGTACGGCCGCCGGGTCCCGTCCGGCGAATGGCGCACGGCCCCGCGCGCCTTGGCCAGCCAGGCGTGGTATACCGCATGCGATTTGTCGCTATCGACGAAGACGTCGCCGTAGGCATCCGATGGTTCTGCCATCCGGATGCGCACCGCCTGGTGCCAGCAGTGCTGTCCCGAAACAGGGTCCGGATGGACGGGAAACGTGAGGTTCTGGTGGACGCCTACGTCCGTCCACCAGATGCGCTGAGTATCGGGGTCGTCGGATGCATACGAACCGGTGTCGCGCGTCCGGCGAAGGTTCCATGTCGAATCGGCGTGATCGAGGTCCACGGTGGCGGTCATGGGACCGGGGTGATTGTCGACCAACTTCCAGCGCCCCATGTGGTGACTGCACGCCACCACGTCTGGGCGGATGCCCTCCGTCACCCACGCCTTGACCACGAAGTAGCCGATCTCCGTTTCGACCCGCACGAGGTCGCCGGTCCGGGCCCCGATTTCGGCGGCGTTGGTGGGGTGGAGCCACAGCGGATTGGTGTGCGCGATCTCAGTCAGCCACTTGGCGTTTGCGCTCCGGGTGTGGATGTGGATCGGTAACCGGAAGGTCGATATGAGCACCTTTTGGTCGGAATCGAGATAATCGGGGTGGATATGGCTCTTGATGTAGGTCGGCAAGGCATACTCGCCCCATCCCCAGTCGGCGAGCGTAGGCGAGTAGAACTCGAGCCGCCCGCTGGGAGTCGGGAATCCCCGCAAGACCGACCCATCGACGCGGACGCCGACCGGCCGCCGTCCCTCGTCATCGGGCTCGGGCTCAGCGTGGGGCGCGATGTTGGGACTGGCCGGTTTGGGTGTGCTGGTGTATACCCGGCCAAAGGTGTCTTCCCGGATATCGTCGAGTTCTTCATCCGGCACGCGACGTTGGTACACCGGTCCGATCTCGGAGGCAACTTCGAACGCGCCGTAACGCCGCATGTACTCGAGCGGCGTAAGGCCCTCCTCGGCGGCCCGCTCGGGGAGCCCCGGGACGGAGTGGTCGAAGGCATGGGCGTAGTATTCATCGATGCCGAGCTTCGTTCCGGGCGACCGTTTCGACTCGACGTACTGGCGGATACCTAGAGTTCCGTCGGGGTCGATACGCCAGGTGAGATCGATCCAGAACTCGTTTTCCTCCCACACCTCCCCCGGGTTGACCTCTCGGGTATCGCTGACGGGCGTCCCCAGCCTTTCCTTCAACGCGCGCAGCACCGGCTGGCGGAATCCGATCCACTGTGCGTCGTGCGTCTCGTACGACGTCAGATCGTGACGCTCGGGACTGTGGCCCATCGGAAGCACGTAGTCGGCGAAGTAGGCCGACTCGTTCCACGTCGGGGTCAGCGCCACGTGCAGGCCGACGAGAGATTCATCGGTCAGCATCTCGACCCAGGCGAACCCGTCGGGGTTGGTCCACACCGGGTTGTACACCCGGGTGAAGTAGACGTCGATCTTGCCGCGGCCAGCCTTGAGAAAATGCGGCAGGAGGAACGAAAGCTCGTTCATGGCCAGGGGATATTCCTCGGGCCAGGTGAGGTCGTTCCACACCTTGGGATGGGGCGGTGTGTAGATCGGCTTGGGGACGAACTTGTTCCAGACGTTGAGGTGGGTCCCGCCTTCGGTGGCGACGGCACCCATGAGCGCGTTCAACAGGAACAGGGTCCGCGCTACCTGCCAGCCGCCCTCGTTGCCCGCGGCGGCGCTCCGCCAGTTGTGTGTAGCGAGCTTCGTACCTGCAGTCGCGACCGTGGCCGCGATTTCCTCGAGGATAGCCGCGTCGATCCCGGATTCCGCGGACGCGAACTCGAAAGTGTAGGCGTCGTAGATCTTTTCGAGCACCCGCTCGAACGTTTCGAAGCTCGGTTCGAGATCTGGATGCACGGCGGTCAGGTATTCCCGCCAATTCCACCAGCGCTCGACGAAGGTCCGGTCGTACAATTTTCCCTGGATCAGGTAATTGGCGATTGCCAGGAAGATGGCTGCCTCGGAACCGGGGTACGGTGCCACCCAGTGGTCGGCGTGGGTTGCGGTGTTGGACAGCCGCGTGTCGAACACAATGAGTTTGGCGCCGGCTTGTTTGCCTTCCATGATGCGTTGGGCGTGCGGGTTGAAATAGTGTCCCGTTTCCAGGTGAGCCGACACCAGGAGGACCACCTTGGCGTTGGCGAAGTCGGGACTGGGCCTGTCGATCCCAGTCCAGTATTGATAGCCGGCACGGGCGTTGGAGGAGCAGACATTGGTGTGCGAGTTGTGGCCATCCACGCCCCAGGCCGCCAGGATCCGCTCGGTGAAACCGTCCTCACCCGGACGGCCCACGTGGTACATTACCTCGTTGTGACGCCGCTCGATGATGGCTCGACGGATCCGGCCGGCGAGGTCTTCCATCACGTCATCCCAGGTCACCTGGACCCACTTGCCCTCGCCACGTTCCCCGGCGCGCTTCAGGGGATAGAGGATGCGATCGGGATCGGTGATCTGTGTCAGGGTTGCCGGACCCTTGGCACAGTTGCGGCCGCGGGAGCCTGGGTGTTCCGGATTGCCCTCGAACTTCCGGATCTGCAGGGAGTCCCGGTCGATGTAGGCCAGCAGTCCACAACCCGACTCGCAGTTGAAGCAGGTGGTCGGTACCAGCATGTACCGTCGCTCCACTCGTTCCGGCCACGCTCGCGAGTCGAGTTCCACCCAATCGTCCCAGCGCTCCTTGGGCGGGAACGAAGCCAGGTGAATGCGGCTCGCTCCCGGGTAGAACGTCTCGCCCCGCTTCTCGACCTCCTCGCGGGCAGCCACGAGGCGCGTGTTCAGTTCCTCAAGCGTCATGTTTCTCCCTCAGGCAAGCGGGACCGACTGCCCGGCCTGGATGTAGGCGTGCTCGTAGGCAAGCAACCCGATCAAGGCCAGTGGTACGGCGGTCAACCCGATCCAGGGTGCGGCCACCGCGGCAACGGTCAAAGCCATTCCGGCACGGTAGAACTTCCGGTACCGACCGTCCACCATCTCCCGCGTCGCGAGTTGGGCATGTCCCGTTGCGTGGGTTAGGGTAACCTCCCCCACCACAAGCAGCACATGCGTGAGA
>JAZFYL010000053.1:0-2613 GCA_036443495.1 Gemmatimonadales bacterium
ATACGGACGACCTCTTCACATTGAGCCTGAAGCCGAACGTGCTGATCCTGGTGGACGGCTCGGGCAGCATGACCAGCACCGATGGTGGGAAGTACAGCGTAAGCTACACGACCAAAGTATGTACCGAGGTGGAAAGCGAGGACGGCCAGAAGGAATGCGACGGGAGTCAGACAAGGGACGTGTCCGACCTGGACGTCGACGGCATCGCCAACACCCGTAACGACGTGGCCCTGAGTGTGGTCCTGGACCTCCTCGATGCCAATGGCGACGGTCAGGTGGATGCTGCGGACGAGGCGGCTCTGGGTGTCCGGCTCGGGTTGATGTATTACACCTCGGGCGGCGACTCCGGTTTGCGGGATGGCGGTGATGACGGCCACCCGCGCGGCGAGATCGACTACTCCTTCGAGACAATCGCGCCTATGGGCACTCCCTATGCGGATATCAAAAAGGCCATTATCGACCCGATCTTCTGGGGAGAGCCCGATCCCAACATCGTGGTGGGCAGCCTACGCGGATGCGGCGCTACCCCCTCGGAGTACTCGCCCGATCCCAATGCGTGCGGCTCGGGCCAGGCAGCCGAATACACGAGCGGGGTGCTGACAACGCCACCGGCTCAGACGAGATGGGGGTACGCGTTGAACGACACCCCCACCGCGGAGGCACTGGAGTACGTGGAGCACTACTGGCTGCCGGAGCAGCTGTTCTCCGACTCGGATGCGGTCTGCCGCCAGAACTTCATCATCCTTATCACGGACGGAAGGTCAGACGGCTTCACCGATGTCGACACGATCGCTGCGTCGCTCTATAACGGCGGCACGCCCAAGGCACATGGGTTGGGGGTGCCTCCAGGGTTCAAGGATCGGTTCGGCAACACGATCCCAATACCCGAAAGCTACACCTATCAATTTGAGGATAAGGACGACATTACCCTGACGCGGGACTTCACGAAAAAGCTGGCCAGTGGCGTAGACGAACTCGATATCAAGTTGCCCAGCGATGTGCCCGGTGCTTCGCCGCCGGCGAGCTGCCCGGCGGACTGTTACGCCTATGATCCGAATGGCGACGACCCGGACAAGGTTCCTCCCGAAACCCTCGGGTACGTCGGTGGGCTCGACTCGGCCACCTACGGCAATGGGACGCAACTCGAGAAACTGAATTTACTCTCGAGCAATATCCTTGACCCCGAACCGGAGTACTACGCCAAAACCTTTGCCGTCGGGTTCTCCGGGGGCGACCCGAGCGAGCTCGACGCGACGGCTGCTGCGGGGGGGACCGGAACCGCCTTCTTCCCCGACACGGCCGCCGGGCTGACCAGCGCCGTCCAGAGCGCCTTCACCACCATTCAGACTGGGGCCCTCTCCGTTGCGTCCCCGGCCGTCCCCGCAGCCCGGGTAGGGAGCAGCAATGCACTCTACCTCGCCTCGTTCACCCCGAGTGACGACCCCTTCTGGTACGGGCAACTGACCGCGTATCCGTTGCAGAGTGACGGTACCGTCCAGACTGATGCCAATGGCAATATTATTGCCACCCCGCTCTGGGAGGCCCACACCGTGCTGAACGGGACGAGTTCCGGCGCCCGCGACATCAAGACGGTCGTCTCGGGGACCACGGTGGAAGACTTTGCCAAGATTGCCTCCGTGCGTACCGCGCTGAACGTGACCCAGGACCTGGACGGTAACGCCGTGGTGAACAGCAACGACGGCAATTGGCTGATCGACTACGTCAGGGGGACCAACGGAACTAACCCGGCCTGGAAGCTCGGGGACATCTACCATTCCTCGCCGGTCCTGATCGGCCCTCCGTCCAGTTCCTATGTGGACCTCAACCTCGACCGAACCATCGACACCTCGTTTACTACCTTCCGGATCAGCTACGCGACCCGAGACCGCGTCCTCTACGCGGGCAGCAACGCCGGGGTACTGCACGCCTTCCATGCCGGGACCTGGACGGGCAGCGATTATGACACCGGCACTGGCGCGGAGCGATGGGCCTTCGTCCCCCCGAACCTGCTGCCACAGCTTCAGGACATGGTGAGCACGCACACCTACTATGTCGATGGGCCCCCCAAGGCGGCCGATGTCTGGCTCGATGGGAACAGCGACGGCGTGAAGGCTGCCAATGAATGGCACACGGTCCTCGTCACCGGGGAGCGGCGGGGGGGCAACGCCTACTTTGCCCTGGACATAACGAACCCCGGGACCGCGGCTTTCCCGAATCCCCCCGCCTACCTCTGGACCTTTACCGACCTCAACCTGGGCCAGACCTGGTCCCAGGCAGCGATCGGCAAGGTCCGGCTCAGCCTGGACAGTGGCAGCACCACTATCGAGCGCTGGGTGGCCTTCGTGGGCGGGGGCTACGTGCCGTCCAGCGGGACGTATACCTATCAATTCACGGATAAAGACGGTAAAGTCCTGACACGAGATTTCACTAAACAGATTGCGCCTGACGAGGACGATATTGATGTGAAGCTGGCTAGCGCCATACCCGGTGCGACGCCGCCAGCGACCTGCGCGGCCGATTGTTTCGCGTATGACCCGAACGGCGCTAGCGATCCGGCAAGCGTGCCTCCCGCAACCCTTGGCTACGTTGGCGGTCTCGACTCGGCCATCTACG
>JAZFYL010000054.1:0-4677 GCA_036443495.1 Gemmatimonadales bacterium
CCCCTTCAGCTTTCCCTTGCGGGCGGCAGCGGCTGAGTGGCACCGGTAGCAATGCTCGACCAGCATCGGGCGGATTCTCGTCTCGAAAAAGTCGACACCTTTTTGATCGACCTCTTCAGGGGCACCGAGCCACCAACCCAACCAGCCCCCGACAAAGGCGCCGACAAATGCCAATAGTTTCGACATGGCTTAGCGGGGCGTTTCGGAGAACTCGAGTGTCTGCATAACGGCGTTACGATTCTGCTGCACGGCCAGGTACCCTACCACGGTCGCGAGCCGTCAGAAGAGTGGCCCGTACTGACACTTTGGCAGCGCGTCAGTAGCAATCTCTTGTCAGGAAGCAGCCGTCCCCGTCGATCTCAGATCGAGGCTCCCCGAGCCACCCCCCTTTACCAGGACGTAGACGGAGAGAATCATCACCACTGCCGGAATGATCGGCTGAGACGGCTGCAGCGGGAACAGCGCCGGGTCATGCACCACGACGTGCACGTACGTGGCTACGACCATGATGTTCAGCACCAGCAGAGTCGCAATTCGTGTATAGAACCCGACCAGCAGTGCCACCCCAACTCCCATTTCGATAAAGGGAACGACCCATCGGTTGATTTCCGGAAGCGGGATATTCGCGGCGGCCAGTTGACCCGCCCAAGCCACGGACCACATGGGGACAATAAGCTTCATGACTCCCGTCATCAAGAAGATGGCTCCCAGAACGACTCTAATTCCCCTCGCGACATCGTCCGGCTGAGTTCTGCGGACACGCTGCCATTCCATCGCACCTACCTCTGAGCCGCTTCCTGGCGCTCGGGCACAAACCGCCGGCCAGGGGCTGCCGACATCATGTGCTAGCCCACTACGTCTTCTTTGACTTGCGCTTGGTTCGGCTCGGTGGCGTCGCGGGGGCCGGGGCTAACGCATTGGCCTGGACCCACTGCTCCAACGCAACGTCCACGTCAGTCAAGGTCTGCTCCGGATCATAGTCCAAGGCAGGGCACCGGCGACCCTCCACCATCAAGAACCACATGGCAGGGCTGCCAAGCTCGCCGCGGCGGGCATTCGGCGGCTGGGCCTCATAGGAGACAAAATGAAAGGTCCGGTCGTCAATGGCGAGGTGGCGCTGCTGCGGTTTGAACGCGCTCATGCAAAACTCCGGTCACGGTGCCAGGCCAGGAATGGCGCCGGGAAGGAGCACCAGAAGGCTGGTAGGAAGCGAATCTTTAAAGATAACCCGGTGTTGTTCCCGGAGGCGGCCTGATGGCGGCCTCGAGGCTCTACGGCTGCTCCCCGGGCGGGTCCGAGGAGTCGGGATCTGCCGCCTCGTCGGGCGGGGCAAGCTCGTCAGGCGCCTTCTTTTCGGCGCGGCGCAGGCGCTTCTCCTCGCGCTTGCGCTGTCTTGCCAGTTCTTTCTGCCGTTTCTCGAAGCCGTAGTTACGCTTGGGCAAGGGCATCTCGGGGTGCGAGTGGGGGTCGAGGGGCTAGTGTTGGGCCAGAGGCAAGATAATGGGGTGGACGCCGCTTGAATACGCCTTCGGGTTGGAGGTAGCGACTCGGGGCCGGGGGGTGCAGAAACCGGAAAACAGAAAGCAGAAAACAGCGGCCCGACGACCGCGCAGGCGCCGTTTTCTATTTGCCATTTTCGCTCCTCTGACCACCTGACCGTCCGACCGCCTGACCGTCCGACCGCCTGACCGCCCGACCGCCTGACCGCCCTACCGCCCTACCGCCCGACCGCCTTTCATTAGATACCTCAGCGCAACGACATCGTAGAGAGCATGCACGACGATCGGCACCAACAGGTTCCCCGTCACCAGGTACAGCCCGCCGAGGTAGAGTCCGATGATCGTGGCGAGGAGGGCGTAGAACGGCGTCACCCAGTGGACCAGGCCGAACAGCAAGCCGCTAAGAAGGAGGGCCGGCAGCCAGCCGACGATCCCGATCAGCCCTTCCTGCACCAGTCCCCGGAACAGCGCTTCCTCGGCCACCCCCGCCATCACCGCCAGCGCCACGACCTCGCCCATGGTCGCCCGCCGGAAGATGGGGCCCACCGTCTCGTGGATGAATTCGATGAACCGGCGAATCCGCTCCGAGTCCGACTGGTGCAGCAGCCACAACCCGAGCGCCGGTGGGACGGTGCCGGCAATACCGGCCATGAGACCCTCAACCGTCAGGTATAGGTTGGCGAACGGATTGACAGATACCAACCAACCGATCCCGACCGCCACGACTAGGAGGGCGGACTCGAACACCACTGCATGGCGCACGCTGGGCAGGCGGTCGATGGTGGTCAGGTTGGGAGGAGGCGAGTCGGTCACGCCATGAAGATAGCGCCCCGCTGGGAGGAGACCGTCAGTACAGCCCTTGCCCCCGGAGACACTGCACCAACTCTTCGGCGCTGGAGGGCGGCCGATCGGGGCCACGATTGTTCGCCAACACCAACAGGATGAAGTCGATGTCGCGTCGGTCGTACAGTTCGTTGCGCAACAGATAGCTCGCCGCGTGACAGTTGGCGTCGTACTCTGCCAGGATCGGGTCGAACGATTCGTCCACCGCGATGAAGGCCGGGTCCTGCACGAGGTGGTGGGCGCACTCGTGGAAGTAGAGGAACTGGCGTGACTGGTCGTGCTCGTTGAACATGACCGGGTTGATCATGGTATATGGTTGCCCGTCGGCACCCAAGAATGAGGCTCCCCTGACGTCGACGAATGTCGGCACGTCGATGATAGTCGGGATGGGGATGCCCCCATAGGCCAAACACCCCTGGAATTCGATGGCCGAAGCCAGCGAGGGCCATTGATCGCCCACCGTAGGTGGCCACTGTCCGTTAGGCACCGGGTGCGTCACAGTCAACGGCGCGGCCGGATCGCCGGATTCGTCGGAGGCACAGCCGGCCATGAGGGCCAGCCCGAGGAACAGAAGGCTGAATTGTCGGTAGGGGGTCATGGGGAGGGAGACGAAAGCGCTGCGGCGGAAAGCACATTTGTGGCTGGTGGCGGGTGGCTGGTGGCCAGTGACCGCGGTAGACGGCGGACGGTGGACGGTGGACGGTCGTGTAGCATCCGTCCTCCGTCTACCTTCCACCAGCCACCGCCTCCAACCCCATCTCGGCAAGAAACATCCCCCCACCGGCCGGCTTCCCCGCGCGGTGCTCCACCCGGGTCAGCACCAGCCGGTCCCGGGCTCTGGTCATGCCCACGTACAACAGCCGGCGGGACTCCTGGATCTCGTCCTGGCGCTTCTCCTCCATGGCGTAGTAACCGGGGATCTGATAATCCTCGACGCCCACGATGTAGACGCGGGAGAACTCCAGTCCCTTGGTGCTGTGGAGCGTCAACAGGCTGACGCGGTTGGGGTCGACCTCGATGCCCTCGGACGTAGACAGCGCCACGCGCTCCAGCATCCGGTCGATCGCCTCGATCAGGGTATCGCCCTCGATGGATTCCAACAAGCCCAGCAAGCGGCCCATCGCCGAGGGGTAGCGCTCGCGGGCAGTGCGCGAGGCGCGGATGCGGTTCATGAGCTGCCACCCGCCGAGCCGTTCGATGATTTCCTCCACCGGCGGGGCGCTGTCCTTGAACAAGGCATCGCGCTCGGCCGAGTAGGATTCGAGGGCGTCGCTGAAACGACCCAACGCGGCTGGCCGGGCGATGTCCAGCACCGTGGCCGCTTCACCGGTGTGGTCGACATCCTCCAACGCCAACCCCAGGGCGACGTAGTCGAGCAGGCTCACCAACGCGGAACGGCGTGCGCGGTCGGCCTTGACGCGATGCAGGTGGCCAACGACCTCGGCCAGCGCCTCGGCGTCGTCCAGGGCGTGGTGGGCACGCGGCAACGAGACCTCGAATCGAGCCGCCAGATCGGTGAGCTTGGCACTCTCGGAGAAGAGCGACCGGGCCAGCGGAAGGGTGTCGTAGAAGGTGAGATCGTCGATCCCGGGGCAGCCGGCTGCGGCCTGGCGGAGCACCGGGACGTCGAAGCCGTGGGCGTTGTGCGCTATGAGCAGGTCGCTGCCGACGAACTCTCGAAACGCGGGCCACACCTCTCGCAAGGACGGCTGGTCGGCCAGGTCGGCCTCGGTGTAGCCATGCACTTCGGTAGCCTGGGCGGCGACGGGCATACCCGGATTGACGAGGGCGCGGAAGCGGTCCACGACCCGTCCCCGTTCCACCCGGACGGCGCCGATCTCGACGATGCCGCACGTAGCGGGGTCCTTGTCGGTCGTCTCCAAATCGAAGCAAACGAAGCGGGGGTAGCTCTCGCCATACTGGGTAGAAGACACCAACTGCAAGGCTTTGAACAGGCGCAGGGTGATCCCGGCCTGGGCGGCGTCAATGACCAGATCATCGGCATCGGCCTTCGAGTCGTCGGTGAGATACCGAACCGGGCATTGGAGATCGGCACCCACCATCAATCGACGTAGCGCGAATTGGAGGCCGTTAGCCGGCGCAACCCATATTCGGTGGCCATCCGATGTGGCGCCGCGCAGACGATCGGCTAGCTCTACCACCGCAGGGTCCTCGGCCGGGTCGGTCAGCTCGTCGTACCGGTCCTCGAGCGGGTTCCGGTACTTGCCCACGTTCTGCGACAGCAACTCGTCGACCAACTGGGGCAGGCTATGGTGGGCCTGCCCGAGGGCGGCCAGGTTCTCCACGTGGAAGATGAAACGCCACGCCTTCTTGG
>JAZFYL010000055.1:0-2829 GCA_036443495.1 Gemmatimonadales bacterium
TCTCGGGCTGTGGATCGCGTGGGGGTTCCCGGCTGTCGATGATGCAGTTGAGCAGCCGGATGCTGCGACCGTCGGCGCCGATTCGGCTGCCGCGGCGGTTGATACGTACCTTGAGGGCCTCGGTGCAGGAGACTTCGACGCACTGCTGCCGGTGCTGTCCGAAACCAGCTTCGTCATCCACCGTGGGCACGACTGGTGGTTCGACCTGCTCGACCAGGCAACCGTCGAGCTCACCGCGCAGCCCGCTCAACAGGTCGGTGGCGTCGGCTTTGCGTCATACATCGCCACCCTGCGGTTCGCAACCGGCGATGAATGGAGCTACACCAGCAATGTCGATCTGGTCGAAGACGGGGGTCGCTGGTTCGTGGACTGGTCTCCCACCGTGCTCCATCCCTCCCTGGGTTCCAGAGATTCCATCTCGGCGACGCTGGTGTGGCCGATACGGGGCCGAATCCTGGCTGTCGACGGCACGCCACTCACCGACGATCGCCCGGTGGTTTCCGTCGGCGTTGTCCCTGAACGCATCGAGGACATCGACGCAGTGGCTGCAGTGCTCGAAGAGCACCTTGCTGTCGACCCGGCCCGCGTAGCCGCTGCGGTCGATGCTCCCGGCGTGCAGTCGGACTGGTTTCTCCCGATAGCCACGGTCAGGCCACCGACGTTTCGCGACCTGAAGGCACACTTGCAACCCACCCCTGGCATCGTCTTTCGCGAGGCCACCGCCCGGCTCTCGCCGGACCAAGGCTTTGCCTCACATGTGCTGGGACGGGTGGGAGAAGTGACCGCGGAAAGACTCGATGAACTCGGGCCCCCGTATAAGCGCGGAGACGAGGTTGGCCTGTCCGGCCTGGAACGTGCCTTCGAAGCCCACTTGGCAGGATCGCCGGTGGTCGAGGTCGTGCTAACCAATCAGTTCGGCACGCCGATTGAGGTGCTGTATCGCTCGGATGGGAGGAGCGCGCAGGACCTCGCCACGACCCTTGAGCCGGCGGTGCAAAGAGCCGTCGAACGGGCGCTCGACGGCGCCCCAACTCCTAGCGCCATAGTCGTCCTCGACGCGGCCTCGGGCGAGATTCGGGGACTTGGGAGCCGTCCCTTGACCGACTTCAACCGGGCCCTCGGTGCCCGCTATCCACCGGGATCGACGTTCAAGATCGTGACCGCCGCAGCGCTCCTCCACGCTGGCTTGGACCCTGACACCTCGGTGTCGTGTCCCGCGGAGGTCACCGTCGGCAGCCGTATCATCCACAATGCCGGGGCGACCAACTTGGGCGGAATCTCACTGCGCGAGGCTTTCGCCTACTCCTGCAACACGACCTTTGCCGCCCTCGGCGCCGATCTCAACACCGGCGACCTGGTGGCCGCTGCGGAGCGTTTTGGCTTCGGCTCAACCTACGAGCTTCCGTTGCCGGTCGCCGGTGGGCAATTCCCCGCTCCCGAGAGCGTGACTGAGCAGGGGGCGGCATCGATCGGTCAGGCCCGCGTCCTGGCCAGTCCATTGCACATGGCCACAGTGGCCGCCGCGGCGGCCACGGGTGAGTGGTTGCCACCCAGCTTGCTGGGTGACCAGGCCGCGTCGGGCACATCACTCGACATCGACATCGCGACGTTGCAGGAGATGATGCGAGCGGTCGTCGACTATGGGACCGGAACGGCCGCAGGCGTCGCCGGCGAACCGGTGCACGGAAAGACCGGCTCGGCCGAGTTCGGCGAGGAAGACCCCGCACCAACCCATGCCTGGTTCGTTGGCTACCGCGAAGAGCTGGCGTTCGCCGTTTTCGTCGAAGGGGGTGGTGCCGGGGGCACCGTAGCTGCCCCGGTGGCCGCCGAGCTGATGACGGCGATCGTCGAAGAGCGCCAGGCAACTGTGTTGGTTACCTGTGCGGTGGGACCGTGGACGACATTCCAGGGAACGGGGGAAAGAACGGGTTGCGGTGCGACAACGGGTATCGAGACTCCGCGCATCGCGTGGGGCACCTACGTCGGGATTCAGGGTTGGCTCAATAGCCCAGTGGTCTCCGGCGAGATGGTGTACACGGGGAGCGCCGGCGCAGTGCGCGGCCAACCCGACGCCGCAGACGGCGTTTACGCCGTTCGCCTCGACGACGGGAGCCCGGTCTGGAGGCACCCTGCTGGCAACGACGTCAACGGGGTGGCCATCGCCGATGATCTCGTAGTCGCCACCGCCGATGAGGGGGTGGTATGGGCGCTCAATCGCACGGACGGCTCCGTCGCGTGGGTGTTCCCTACCGATGAGGCGTCAGTTGGGCCTATCTACACCAACCCGCTGATCGTCGATGACCTTGTCGTCGTCGGCAGCGCCGCCGGCGTGCTCTATGCCCTGGACGTAACGACCGGCGAGGCACAATGGACAGCCCAGCTGGATACCTCGATCCGGGGCGGTGCCGCCACCGACGGCGAAGCCATCTACGTGGTCGGCGAGGCCGGTGACGCCCGGGGCTTCAGCCTCGACGGGTACGAGTTGTGGCGGCGGAGCCTCACCTTCGACTCGATCACCGGCGATACCCTCACTGCCAGGGTATTCGCCGCCCCCACCGTCGTGGGTGACCTGATCGTGGTCCCATACATCCGCGACACCTCCTATCCATCTCCCGCCCTGGTGGCCTTGGACAAATACATCGGGAGCATCCAGTGGGAAGCGTCAGACCCGGATTCGGTGCTCGACGCCTGGGGCAATCTACGCAGCTCCCCAGCCGTCATCGACGGCGAGCTCGTCTTCGCCGACCCGATCTTCGCCGGGATCGTCGGGATCGACGCCAAGGACGGGAGCGCCTCGTGGGCACTCAATGGGGGCACCTTATGTCACGC
>JAZFYL010000056.1:0-2493 GCA_036443495.1 Gemmatimonadales bacterium
TACGTGCAGTCGATGCAGTTTGCCCAGGGCGGCGCCGACGCAGACTTGGGCGCCGTGGTGTTCGACGTGACGGGCTTGCCTGACGTGTCCCAGGTTCGCGAGGTGGGCCGCATCCGGGCGCCGAACGCGCCCGGGGGGTTCCACAACATCTTCATGTACAAGCAATCCTCGGGCAGGGCGTTGCTGTTCACCACCGTCCGGGGCAGCCACGCGAACATCTACGACATGGATCGGTTCCTCGCCGGCGACGCGGACTACGGCAAGATCGGCCAGGTGCCGGTTCCCGGGGCGATGGGGCCCGGGGGATACCACGACTTCTACCTGGCGTACGATCCCGCTACGGGTCAGGACAAGTTCTACGGTGCCGGCAACGGCGGATACCACGTGTACGACGTGACTACGCCCGAAACGCCTGAGATTCTCTTCTCGATCACCGGAGCGCCCGGGATCCAGCGGGGTCACACGTTCACCCCCACGCCCGACGGGAAGTACGCCGTGACGGAGACGGAGTACCAGTACGCACCGCTTCGCATCTTCGACTTGCGGGAGGGCCAGAGTGGGAACCAGCGTCGCATCGGGAGGCCCGTTGGCGCGTGGACCGCGGACTGGGAAGCGCTGTCACACAACCACGAGGTCCGCTGGCCGTACGTTTTTGTGTCGGCATATGAAGACGGGCTCCAGGTTTTCACCATGGAAGATCCCACCAATCCCATCACGATGGGGTGGTTCTACACCTACAACGGCCCCCACATGGCGGGCTACGGTGGGAGCCGGGCGGAGGACTATCGTGGGACGAGCGTGATGAACGGGGCGTTTGGTGTGGACGTGCGCAACGCTGACGGGCTCATCGTGATCAGCGACAGCGCCACGGGTCTTTGGCTCTTCAGGATGGCCGGGTTCCAGGGCTGGAACGGTGAGGACTGGGGAATGCCCAACATCTCCAGCGTCCAGGATTGGGACAACGGGCCCGTGCAGGCAACCAGCACGGTCTTCTAATTTGGTTCATCCGGCATTTCCGGGGAAGGACGTATTGAGATGGCCACGGAATTCACGGACCCCAACCCAACCCCCAAAACCTTTCTCCCCTTCACCCCGACACCTTTTGGGGGGTGGAGGAGGAGGAACACAACTTTCGGGGTGCGGCTGCGTGGGTCCGTGCTTTCCGTGGCTCATCCGGGGTGGGATGGAAGGATCGAGAGTCGTCCTTCAATCACTTAATTTAGGAAATACGCCCGCAGGCCCACGAGTCAGTCGGGTATGAAGCCGATGGACAGGCGATACGAAATCGGGCTATCCGGGGTCCCGAACATCGAGACCCTGAAATACAGCGTCTGGCCCGGGCTGACCGAGAGGGTCAGGGCTTCGTTGCCCGCCATGTCCTGCAAGTCCTGGTCAGAGCGCTCAGCCGACTCCCTGAAATTGCCGTCGGTGAAGGTCTCCAGTACGAGGTCTCCCTCGTCAGCCCGGGTCGCCACGGTGAGCAACCCCGCACGGTCGGCGCGAAGGGCATACCAGTCCCAGTGATCACCGCTCGTAGGGTCGAGCGTATCCATGATGGGGTCCTGCTGAATGGTGACCGAGCGGGCCGTGCTGGGTGTTCCGTCTGGGTCGGCCGGCTCTTCCAAATCGGGGAATCCGAGCCAGGAGGCGCCTATGCGGAAGGAAGCGAGGCCCGAACCGAAGGGCTCGACCCGCACGTGGTACATGCCCGCCCGGGGCAGCGTCACGGCAAACTGTTCGGCTCCGCCGTCGCCGCCGAGGTCCTGATCCGACCGACCGTCGGGGAGGGTCTGGCCATCGGCATCGGTCACCGTCAGAACCAAATCGCTCTCGTCAGTGGCACGGACGACGACGGTGAGTATCCCGGCCGTTTCGGCGCTAAATTGGAACGTGGCGGTGTTTTCCGAACCGGTCGTGCCGCCGGTGACGGAACCGATGGGGAGCCACTGGGCATGGAGGTCTTGGGTGGCGACGGCGTGTAGCCACAGGAGACCGCCTGCCACGATCCCTGTGTGAAGTACTCTCCGGCCTATCTTCATGGAACGCTCCTGTAGTGGGCTTCCTGCGGATTCTTCAAGCTTCGCATTCAATAGATATCGAGGAAGCCTTTTGGGCCGTGATGGAGCGCACAGGGTACCCGGCAGCCCGCAGGGCGTCCGCCAACTGCCGGTCTCCTCTACGCTGCGGCTCGAAAAACCTGCCCCCCCCGGCGAAGCGCCTCTCGATCGCCGATCAGCACAACCGTGTCGCCAGGCCGGAAACGGGCCTCCGGGTCCGGCGTGTACAGAGCTACTCCGTCGCGAATGACGGCGATCACTGTCGCTCCCGTTTCCTCCCTCAGGTTGAGGGATTTGGGGTTTTCTCCTATGGCGCGCGCGCCCTCCTCGACCTCTACGGTTTCCAGCGCGGCATGAACGTCGAAATGCTTCAAGGCGTCGAGCTGCAAGTCCGGCAATTGCAGCCGGCGGAACATCTCGTAGTGCTCATCACGAA
>JAZFYL010000057.1:0-6355 GCA_036443495.1 Gemmatimonadales bacterium
GGCCCAGGATTCTTGGGGACTCGACGCAAAGAGGCGCGCCCGCTAGGCGCACCTTGGCGCTGATGCCCTCCTCGGGAGGGCCCAGGAGTCTTGGGGACTCGACGCAAAGAGGCGCGCCCGCTAGGCGCGCCTTGGCGCTGATGCCCTCCTCGGGAGGGCGCAGGGCTTCGCCCTGCGAAGCTCCCGAGGAGGGACTCGAACCCCCGACCCGGTGGTTAACAGCCACCTGCTCTACCAACTGAGCTACTCGGGATCGCGTGTGAGGATAATGGCAGGGCCAGTGAGGGTCAAGCAAGGGGCTGGGGGCCAGAGGGTAGAACCAGAGGCCCGAGGCCAGAAAACAGAAAACAGCGATCAGAAATCAGTTAGAGTGCCGTATCGAGTGGCAAACAGGCCCGATGCCGCTGGGACTTCCGAAGCAGCTCTGATGGTGAAATTTCTTGGGCTGCCCTCGCTGCCCTCGCTGCCCCCGCTGTCAGGGCACCTGCGCTCCGAGATCGCGGAACACTCTCCGGGCCAGCCCTGCCGAGGTCTCATGCACCAGACGGTCTTCCACCGCCAATTCGAAGTCCCGCATACGATTCGGGTCGAACAAGCGCTGCTCGTTGCGGGAAAGCTCGAGTTGAGTCCAATCGCCGGCATAGACGGCCCGCTCGAACGGTCCGCTTTCCTGGTACTCGACGGTTCGCTCACGAACCGCGCGCTGACGGTAGGGATCCACGATGGCGTAACTGATTCTGACGCGATAGTCCAAGGTCCCATCCAGCACCGTGTACTGCCGGGTACCGAGCTTGCCCGCCTGAACGGATCGCACCTCCTGGCGGACATCGCGCTCCGTTACGGTGAACAACTCGACCCACGCCGTCACCACGAAGGGGGTTCCCAAGGCACGGCCGACGCGCGATGCCTCCGGGGCCGACAGCAGTGCCCTGCTCAGCCGGAGGTCCCGCAGCTCATGTCGAACCAGGAGGGGGTCCGCCACGCCGATGAACAGGGGAGGCTGGGTCCAGCCGGTCAGTTCGAGATCGTCGTTCAAGGCTTCGAGGAAATCGCCGCTCAGGAACCGGGCGGCATCATCGGTGCGCCAAGTCGGGGTGATCGCGACCACGATGGTACCGAGATCGATTGCCTCTGCCCGAAGCTCCAAGGCGCGTGGGCCGATGGGGCTTTCCGGGCCACCCGACATGGCGATCGCCTGGTCCGCGTGTTGTACCGCGGAACGGTAGCGGCCCCCGTAAATGTCTGACTCACACCAGCCCAAGTGGGTATTGATCAGGCCATCGAGCAGAACCTCTGCCTGCTCGGGGTCCGGGTGATATCGGTCGGCCCGGTCGTACGCCCGTTTGGCGCTCGACCACTGGCCGGCATCCTCGGCTGCGGCACCCTGTTCGATCAGATAGGCGATGGCGGCGTCGAAGATGGATCGTCTTGACGAGTGGTAGTCGTCCGGCAAGGGCAGGGGCTCACCCACCCCGGCAGCCTCCCGGGCCAGCGTGCCGAGGCCTCGGTACTCTTCCGCCGCCTCTGTCGGCTGCCCACTTGCCAGAGCCAGCTCGACTCGGCCCAGGTACTGGTCAACGGCTTTGGGCGCGACCTGGCGAAGGCTCGTGCGAGCCTCGGCGTGGTTGCGATCCTTCTCCAGGGCGTCGATGTACCGATTGGCGGCCTCGATGTACTGTCCCCGCTGTTCCGCCTCGATGCCCTGGTCGTAGCGCTTTCCGGCGGAGGCACAACCCGCGGCGGTCCCGAGACAAAGAAGGGCGGGAAGGGCCCAGCCAAGGCTCCAGCGGCCGAAGTTCAGTTTCGTAATGGTGTGTGCCATCGTGCTAACCTCGTGGTGTGCTTGGTCATATCTCATGGGATACCGGGCTGGTCGAGCGGTCGGACGACGATTCAAGCACCAACTGTGCCTGAGGTCTGAGGCCTGGTCAGCCGCGATCGTTTGGTGACACCCGGATTGGTTCATGTAGTATCGGGGACAAGGCACCAACCATCGTGAGAATGGGTAACTACCTGTCCGGCTTGCTGTTACGTCTGTGAGCGGGAGTGCTTGCAGGTAATTTGTATACATATTAGTATACAAATATGCCAGCGCCGACAACCTCCAGCTCGCCGAGGGCAGGGCGGTCCGAGAATGCCTACCATCGCATTCGTCAACTCATCGTGGCCGGACGCCTGTCTCCCGGCGCCCGTCTTGTGGAAGCCGATCTTGCCGGCCGCTTTGGCGTCAGCCGCGGCGCCATCCGCCCGGCGCTCCAGCGATTGAGGCAGGAGGGTCTGGCCACTGCGCCGGGGATCGGGCGTCAGGCACGTCTCATCGTTGCGCCCCTCACCCGGAGCGACGCCACCGAGTTGTGCGAGCTCCTCGGAGAAATCGAGGGTCTGGCTGCCTCGGAGGCTGCCCGCCTCAAACCTGATCCCCACACCAGGCTGATCCATACCCTGCGGGACGTCATGTCCAGCTGGGACGACCTCGGCAATCAGGACGAGCCCGATCCGGTCTCTTTCCTGGACAGGGACCGGAGTTTCCACCAAGCCATAGTGGTGGCGGGCGGAGGGCCGCGAGTGATGGCGATGCACGATTCGCTGCGGCCGCAGTTGGAGCGGTATGCCCTGACCTACGCGGTCAACGTGCGCGAGCATCTGGAAGCCGAGTTGGAGGAACACGTGGCCATCATCTCGTGCCTGGAGGCTCACGACTCCAAGGGGAGCCACGAGGCCATCCGGCGCAACTGGCGCCATGGCGCCCGGCGGCTCGGTCGGCTTATCGAACGGATGGGTGAGCGCGGCGATTGGCACAGCCAGGGGTCCGCTACAGTCGATTCAGCGTCCAGGCCGGAGGGAACATGGATCTAGGACTGCGGGACAAAGTGGTTTTGGTAGGGGGCGCCAGTCGAGGGTTGGGCTATGCGGTGGCCGAGGCGGTCGCTCGCGAGGGAGCCCGGGTGTCGATCATGGCCAGAGACGCGGCGGCCATCGAGGAGGCGGCGAACCGGCTGACAGCTTCGACCGGCGCGGAGGTCGTCGCTCATTCGGTGGATGTGAGCGCCCCACAGGCGATCGAGAGATGGGTGGAAGGCACCGCTGAGTTGTGGGGAGGGATCGACGCCTGTTTGGCCAATGCCGGCGGCCCGCCGGCGGGGAACTTCCCCGCATTCGACGATGCGGCTTGGCGTGCGGCGTTCGACCTGATCGTGTTGAGCGCCGTCCGGGTGGCGCGTGCCGTCATTCCGGAGTTCGAGCGCAGGGCTGGAGGGTCGATGGTTTTCGTTACCTCCTCGTCCACCAAGGAACCGATTCCGAACCTGACGCTCTCGACCGTGACCCGGGCATCTGTAGCGGCGCTTGCCAAGGATCTGGCCCGCCAATACGCTGGTGAGAGGATTCGGGTCAACCACATGGTTCCCGGAAGGATCGACACGGCTCGTGTCCGCAAACTCGATCGGGCCAACGCCAGGCGGGCGGGGATTACTCCGGAACAGCAGCATGAGCGGTCGCTGGCGACCATCCCCATGGGTCGCTATGGGGAGCCCGAGGAGTTCGGGCGTGCGGCGGCGTTCCTGCTGTCGGACGCGGCGTCTTACATCACCGGGGCCACGTTGCAAGTGGACGGCGGGCTCCTCCGCGGCATCGTCTAGGAGATGGCAATGAGCCTCATGCGACCGGCGCTGTTGTGGTGCTCGGAGAACCGGTGGATGCGACGGAACATCCCCAACCTCTGGTTCGTCCGTCGAGCTGTGAAACGCTTCATGCCGGGGGAGACTGCCGCCGAGGCCCTCACCGAGGCGCGAGCGTTGAACGGCCGGTCCATGGGGGCGATCCTGACCCAACTGGGCGAAAATGTCGCCGACAGCGAGGCGGCGGAGGCGATCGTCGAACACTATCTCGGCGTGTTGGATGCGATCAGCAAGAGCGGGTTGGATGCCGTGGTCTCGGTCAAGCTGACACAGCTCGGTCTCGATCTCGACCCCGAACTGGCGTACGGGAACCTGGAACGGATCGTTCGCTCGGCGCGGGAGAAGCACAGTGTGATCTGGGTGGACATGGAGCAGAACGGGTATGTCGATGACACCCTGGCTCTGGTGCACCGGATTAGAGATCGCTATGAGAGTATTGGCGTTTGTCTGCAGGCGTATCTCTACCGCACCGCCGACGATCTCGAACGGCTCGTCGAACGCAAGATCGGCATTCGGCTGGTGAAGGGTGCCTACGCCGAGCCTGCCGATGTGGCGTTTCCCGTCAAGGCCGATGTCGATGCTAACTATTTCGCTCTGGCGGAGCGCCTTCTCGAGGTCGAGAACCCCGGGGGACAGCTGCGGCCTGCCTTCGCAACACACGACATGGCTCTGATCGACCGCATCCGGCAGTCGGCGGTTGCCCGGGGAGTGGCCTCCCAGGCCTACCAGATCCAAATGCTCTACGGGATCGAGAGGGGCGCCCAGCAACGTTTGACGGCCGACGATCTGAGGGTCATGGTGTTGATCAGCTACGGCGAGGCGTGGTACCCCTGGTACGTGCGACGGCTGGCGGAACGTCCCGCCAATGTTTGGTTCGTGGTGAAAAGCACTTTCAGTTGACGCACCTTCCACAGGGAGTCACTTGGATCGATGAACATCACTTGCCTGTCCGCCGACGACCTCAGAGCCGCCCTCCCCATGGAGGTCGCAGTACGGGTGATGAAGCAGGCCTTCGCCGCCTTCTCGGCGGGGCGGGCCGACACTCCGCTTCGCACGGTTCTGTCGATTCCCGAGGTGGAAGCGTCTACCCTCGTAATGCCCTGCTACCTCCCCGATTATGGGCTGGGGGCCAAGCTGGTTTCCATCTTTCCCGGAAATCGCGCGCGTTTCAAACCGGCCATTCAAGGGGTGGTCATCCTGCTCAACCCAGCAACGGGTGAACCGAACGCCCTGATCGACGGCACAGCGCTTACCGCTTGGCGGACCGGCGCGGCTTCTGGGGCGGCGACGGACCTGTTGGCGGTCGAGCATGCGTCCGAAGCCGCCGTGATCGGAGCCGGGGCCCAAGCCCGGACGCAGATCCTCGCCCTCGATATCGTCCGGTCCCTGAAGGAGATCAGGATCTACGATCACACAGTCGACCGTGTGCGCGCGCTCATCGAGAAATTGCAGCCGCATGTTTCGGCCAAGCTGGTCTTGGCAGACTCGGCGGTCGAAGCGGTCCGAGACGCCCAGGTCGTGTGCACCGCGACGACATCGAACACGCCGGTCCTGGACGGCAGCACTCTGGCCGAGGGAACCCATGTGAACGCCATCGGCAGCTATACCCTGAGTATGCAGGAACTCGACCCCGTGACAATTCAACGGGCCAGGGTGTTCGTGGACTCCCGCGAAGCCGCCGAAGCCGAAGCCGGCGACTTGATGGCGGCCGCGCAGGAAGGGGTAACCGCGGTCAACCAGTGGACTGAGTTGGGACGGGTAGTCACGGGCGGGTCAGTCGGGCGCGAGTCGCCGGAAGAGATCACCCTGTTCAAGTCCGTGGGACTGGCGGTCCAGGACATTGCCGCCGCCAGTGAAGCGCTGGCCCGGGCACGGGCCAATGGCCTGGGAACGGAAGTCACCTTGTGACAGAGTCTGCCCGGACGCTGACGGCTAGGTCGTCGACGGATGTGCGCGGGTGCGCCGTGCGTGGTGAGGAAGGGCTCTTTCGTTGACCACGTCGGTTGTGGCTGGTACTCTCGTGGGAGACGAGGGCTTGCCCGAAACTGCTCCTGGCGGGGCCTCGTACCGTGACTGAGGCCATTCCCTTTCCGGAGAACGTCATGCGCGTCGGGTCCATGTCAAGCGCGTTGCTGGTGCTGCTTTGTGGTCCTTCGCTCGCCGCGGCGCAGGAAACGACGTCGCTGGCCTATCAACCAAGCGATGCCGCCGTCCGTCTGGCCGTGGAAACACCTGTCGCTGTACCGCAGGACACGGTTACAACCGGTTCCGACGATCCCTACCGTGTGGGAACCAATTCGGTCGTGACCGGGGCGGTCGTCGGCGGGATCATCGGGGGCACCGTGGTGGCCATTCACACAGTGAGTGACAACACTAGTGAACCGCTCAATTGGGTCGCGGCGGTTTCTGCGCCGATCATCGGAGGTCTCGTTGGCGCCGGAATCGGCTTGATTTTCCGCTGACCCTCGTGGAGGCCAACCTAAACGGTAAAGTAAGCACGACCGAAGGTCGTACCTTCGTGGTATTGGGAACTGGGGCGGCAGGAATCGAACCTGCAACCTTCCGGTTAACAGCCGGACGCTCTGCCAGTTGAGCTACACCCCACTGATCGGGCCGTGAGGGCCTCTCCTGCAATATCGGCCATTCGAGCGGCGACTTGAACCGTCCCCCCCCGTCCC
>JAZFYL010000058.1:0-2531 GCA_036443495.1 Gemmatimonadales bacterium
CGTGCCTCAGTGGTGGGTTGCCGCCACCCCGGGAGGACTTCGTACTCCGGCTGAACCCGGTTCAGGACTTCGAGGTCGGCCGGCATTTCCTCCAAGCGTTCCCCGTCCACATCGTAGGCGACCCCAATAGGGATCTCGGCAAAATGGTCGAGGACGTCCAGCTTGGTGACCGCCAGGGCGGTCAGGCCGTTGACCCGTACGGAGTATCGTGCCACCGTGGCGTCGAACCAGCCACAACGCCGCGGGCGTCCAGTGGTGGCCCCGAACTCGTCGCCGTGTTCCCTGAGCTGGTCGGCCGAGGCACCCTCGGCCTCGGTGGGCAACGGACCGTTGCCCACCCGGGTGGTGTAGGCCTTGACCACGCCGACGATTTCGTCGAGCGCAGTGGGACCGATCCCGGTTCCCGACACGGCGCCCCCCGCCGTGGTGTTGGATGAGGTGACGTATGGGTAGGTCCCATGGTCCACGTCGAGGAGAGCGCCCTGGGCCCCTTCAAGGAGTACCTGCTTGCCGTCGGCGAGAGCCTGGTGCACCAGGAGTCCGGTGTCGGTTGCAAGGGGAAGCATACGGGGGGCCAGATCTTTGATGAGCGCCACCGTCTGATCGAGTGAGGCCCGTGCCTCCGACCCCATCATGTCGAGCAGCTGGTTGACGCGATCCACCCGCTCACGCAGCAACTCCGGCAGCTTATCCGGGTAGCGTAGGTCGCCAACCCGGAGCCCGCGCCGCCCGGTCTTGTCCTCGTACGCCGGGCCGATGCCCCGGCCGGTGGTCCCAATTTTTTGGCTCTTGTCTCGTTCGGTGTCGAGCAGCTTGTGGTAGGGCATCACCAGGTGGGCGCGATCGGACACGAACACCCGGGAGGTGATGTCGATTCCCCGCTCCACCAGCTGATCGAGTTCGGTGAAGAATGTCTCGGGGTCGAGTACCACGCCGTTGCCGATGACGCATACGGTGCGTTTGTGCAGGATGCCCGAGGGGATCTGATGAAGGATGAATTCGGCGTCGCCGGTGACGACCGTGTGTCCCGCGTTGGCCCCACCCTGGTACCGCACGACCAGGTCGGCTTCCTCGGCGATGACGTCGACGATCTTACCCTTACCCTCGTCACCCCACTGGGCGCCGACGATGACCACACAGTAGGTTTTCGGTCCAAACATGCGGGAACTCACCCTCCGACGCGTGGGCGCGGGCCGCCGGAGAGGCCGGCACAAAGAAGCGGCGCCCGGGAGGGAGCCGCCGTGACGACTGCAACCTAAGGCAGCAGCCATTGGCGGTCAAACGACCGCTATCGTTCCTGCGCCAGCGCCCGTCCCACCTCCACGGCGGTAGCGAAATCGAGGCCCTGGGCCCCGTCACCGGCGGTGTGTACCAGCGCAGTGTCGACCAATCGAACCTGGTCAGCTCAGGAAGAACTTCGTTTGGTTTGGGTGCGCGGTTTCCGCCGACGATTGCGCCGTTTGGGTGCCGCCGTCACGCCGGCCGCCTCGGCCGTTTTGGCATCGATGACGCCCTCGCTGAGGAGTCCGGTGATCTCCTGCTCGAAGGACTGCATTCCCTGACTGTCCTTGTCGGCCTCCATGACGGCCAGGAGTTCCTCGAGAGCGCCGGTCTTGATGATGTCGCGAACCGCGTCGGTGCCCACGAGGAGTTCGAACGCCGGTGCCCGTCCTTCTCCGCCGTCTCGTGGTAACAACTGCTGCGCCACCACGCCGCGCAACACCTCTGCCAGCCGGACCCGTCCGATGTCGCGTTCGTCGGCCGGAATCATGGCGATAATGCGTTCCATCGTGGTCACGACGTCGGGCGTCGGCACGGAGGAGATGACCAACAGTCCGGTCTCGGCCGCCGTGATGGCGGTGTCGAGCGTCTCGGGGTCGGGAAGGTCGCTGATGACTATGACATCGGGATCCTGCCTGAGGGCCGCCTGTAGGCCCTTGACGACACTCCCCGTATCGATTCCCACTTCCCGCTGAGTGACCGAAGACTTGAGATCCCGGTGGAGAAACTCGATTGGGCTCTCGATGGTGACGATGTGCCGGTGATGGTTCCGATTGATCTGGTCGATGAGGCCGGCGATGGTGGAACTCTTTCCGCTGCCGCCGGCACCGGCGATGAGAACCAATCCTTGATCCGTGTTGGCCAGCGGCAGAATCGCGTCCGGGGCGCCCAGCGACTCGAGACTGGGGATCGCGAAGGGGATGACGCGCATCACCACCATGAAAGAAGACCGCTGCCGCAGGATATTCACCCGGAATCGACCAACCCCGGGCATGCCCCACGAACAATCGTAGTCCTGGAGTTGGTCGATTCTCCGCCTGACATCTTCGCTGGCGATGAGTTTCAGCGCGATGGCGCGTGTCTGGGCCGGTGTCAGCCGCTCCTTCGTGAGCGGCACCAGCTCACCATTGACCCGAGCACGGAAGACATCGCCCGCCTTGATGTGCAGGTCGGAGGCTCCTCGCTTGACGGCAGCTTTGATGATCTTTTCCATGGATCCTCGAATGCGCCTGAGGCGTTCAGGCGGTAGA
>JAZFYL010000059.1:0-6661 GCA_036443495.1 Gemmatimonadales bacterium
TCGGCGCTCGGCGGTTGCCTCGCTGAGCACCCCCCAGGCGTAGGGGAGCCTCTCCCCTACAACCCCTCAGTGCCCCTGGGGAAGCTCGCGGTGTTTAGGCAGAATTAGTTGGAGGGGCATTAGCCACCAAGCACTTTCCGCAGGACGAGAAAATCGGTCCAGCGTTCTACGGGTCCAGAGTTCTACGAGGAGGATGGGTTGGCGTCTCCCATCAGGGCCCAGGCCATCGTTTGCTGCGCTGGGCAACTGCCCAAAAATCGGCACCGTGCCACAATGAAAGCCTTATATTTCAATAGGTTTACGGCTAAGAAAGCTGGTACGGAGATTGCTTACATCACACCTTGACGTGGCGCCCGCCCACCCGTGCCATCGGTGTGGTCTGTAGTTACGGGGAAAATGAGGCTATGAAATTGAAAAAAATGAAAATAAGGCTCTTTATTTCTGTTTTACTTTTCTCGTGGCTTTTCTTCGGCGGGCCGCAGATTGGATTCGACCTGTTCACGACAAGTTTTAATTTCCCGCCGACAATTCAAGTGGCGCAGGCGGCCTTTCCAACTGTAGTTACAACAAATACTTCAGAAGAGACATCAAACACCACGGACCACGACATAAGCTTACCGACTGGAATTGTCAGTGGCGATCTTCTCGTTGTGTTCTTTGCTCTGGATATGTATAGCTGCGATTGGACAGACAGTGTCTGCTCATCGATCAGTTGGCCGACGGATCGTTGGACGCAGCTTTTTTACAAGCACGAGGGGAATGATACAGTTTTGTCAGCCGCATTCCGAAATGCGGATGGGACCGAAGGCGCCACAATCAGGGTTACCAGCGTACACAGTGATACCTCAGCCCACGTGAGTTATCGGATAACAGGCCACGACAGCACAACAGATCCAGAAAGTGCATCTCCATCTGGTGCCAAGTCTGCCAACCCTGACCCACCTAATCTGGACCCCGTCTCTTGGGGAGCGGAAGACACGCTCTGGCTCGTCGGCATTGGAGTGGATAGGCCCGGAACAGCGAATTGGGAGATCCCCGACCCCACCAATTATACAAACCCGCAGATGGTGGTTAATTCAGGATCGTCTGGGGTCTGGATACGCACAATGCAACGGCAATTAAATGCGGCGGCTGAGAATCCCGGCACGTTCACCATTAGTGCCTCGGACGAGTGGGTGGCGGGAACCATTGCGATTCGACCCGGTGGAGGGCCATCGGCGGCCGTCACCGGCACGATCACGCCCTCGGCGACCGAGCTCGATATCACCAATGGCGGCAAGACCATCATCATCACGCTGACCGGCGATACCTGGGTGCCGGCCGGTGCCGGTGCCGGTGAGTTCGATACTATCCGCCAGGCCATCATCGATGGCCTCGACTCGGCCCAGGCGGAGACCGCCGGCTGGAACACCGAGGTCCGCGACAAGCAGGGTGTCGGGGGTGTCGTGCGCACGAGCGACACCCAGGTCACCGTCACGCTCGACGCGCAGGCCGGCTACGACATCACCGCGAACGAGACGATCACAGTGACCGTGCCCGCCTCGGCCTTGGTGACGTCGGGTAGCCCCATCGAAGCCACCCCGACTTCTGACATCACGGCCGCGGCCGGCCCCACCACCACCATCGGGGACGGCACCGACCCAGGGAATGCACCGATTATTCCGGGCGATCCAGCCACTGAGCTGGATACCTTCACGCTCCAAATCAACAGCGGGCCCGATGATACGGTGACCGCGGCGACCGTCACGCTGGCGGCCGGGACCTCCGGGGGGATCAGTCTCGTCGAGATCACCAGTAACGACGGGGTGACGGTATACGGGTCAGTCGCCAACCCGGCCGGGGATACGGTGGCCGTCACCCTCTCCACCAACATCACGGCGACGACCACCATCACCCCCTACAAGGTCCGGATCACGCCCAAGATCCATACCGATATGCCCGCGCCCGCTGGCTCCACGTACAGCGTGACCGGGACCATCACCGCGTTCACCAGCACCAACACCCAAGCCGGGACCGACACGGGCAGCGCCACCGTCACCATTGATAACCTCTCGCCCGCCAATGTGACGGGAGCCAGCGCCTCCGCCGGGGACACGCAGGTGACCGTGAGCTGGACCAATCCGGGCGGGGATTTCGCCAACGTGGTGGTCTTGCGGAACACTGCTACGATCACCGATGTTCCGACCGAGGGCTCCTCGCCCGCGGTGGGTGCGACGATTGGCACCAGTACTGTTCGCTACAACCTGAGTAGCACCTCGTTCACCGACACCGGGCTGACGAACGGCACGCAATACTTTTACCGGATCTTCGCCAAGGACACCAACGGCAACTACGCGGCCACCGGCGTGGAGGTGTCTGCAACACCGGCGGTTTCTGGCGCGGCCGTCACCTTTGCCCCCTGTGACTGGAACTTTCGTAAAAAGATCACGATTGATTCGACCAAAGTCCCCTCGGATCAGACGAACTTTCCCGTCCTGATCAGTCTGACCGACTCAGACCTGGCGGCCGACGCCCAGGATGATGGCGACGATATCGTGTTTACTGCCGCGGACGGGGTCACCCAACTGAGCCACGAAATCGAGAAGTTCGATGGCACGACGGGCGAACTCGTCGCGTGGGTGAAAGTCCCCAATCTGTCGTCGTCCGTAGATACCGTCCTCTACATGTATTACGGCCATGCCACCACGAGCTCGCAGGAAAACTCCACGGATGTGTGGACCGGATATGTCGGCGTGTGGCATCTACAGGAAGATCCGGGTCCCGGAAATCCAGGAGACATCAAGGACTCGACTTCTTACGCGAATCACGGGACCGCAGATGCTAGCATGGACTCTGCTGACCAGGTTCCAGGCGTTGCCAATGGCAGCTTCGACCTCGACGGTACGGACGATTTCGTCCAGGTGAGCTCCAGCGCGTCCCTTAACCCGTCCACCACGGTTACTGTCGAGGCGTGGTACAATCTCGACACGTGCTCCACCGACGCCGTCGGGCTGGTTAGCAAGGGCGATGGCGTTATGAACAACACCGGGACCTCGGTCCGCTATGCGTTGTGGATTGAAGGCGACGGCACCACCTGCTCTAACAACGATACTACCTTCTGTGTCAACACGCCAAAGTGGGGCACCAGCCCCGAGACCTGCATTGAAGTAAACAACTCGGGCATAGGCGGTGCTTGGACACAGCTCGTCGGAACCTACGATGGCGTGCAAATTCGATTGTACCAGGATGGCGCTCTGATTGGCTCTCAGGCCTATACAGCCGCGATCTCCGGTGGTGCTACAAGTGACGTAACAATCGGCACGGGCTACGACACGGCCGGGCAGGACGTCGACGGCAAAATCGACGAGGTCCGCATCTCGAGCGTGGCCCGGTCCGCCGACTGGATTACAACCGCATACAACAACCAAAACTCGCCGTCCACGTTTTATACCGTGGGGTCCGAGGAGCCGGGGCCCGAGGAGTCGATCCTCCCCACCACGGTGAGTTATTTTGCCCCTGATGCCGCCGCGCCGGGGATGCACGTGCCGGTGACGTTCGTGGGGGGTATCTGTGGGTTCCCGACCGTGACCACGAGCAGCAGCGATATCATCGTCGGGCCGTCGATCCTAACCGACGCGGCGGGCGCGGTGGTGACCTCGGACGGCAGCGTCGTGAGCACCCTGTTCTTCGTCAAGCCCGGCGCCCCCCCCACCACGGGGATCACCATCACCATCAATGGGACGACGCTCAGCCAGACCTTCGATATTGTCTTCCCCTCCGCCGATCCGAACGTCACCTCCGGGACAGTGAGCTTTTCCGGCGGGACGTCGGTCCTGGGCGGCCTGACAGTGGGCGCCGGAGGGACCCTGCAATACAGCACCGCGACCGATCTTCCCCCCGTGATCCTGGTGAAGGGGAATGTGACTATCGCCGGGACGCTGGATGTGAGCGGCCAGGATGGGACGGACGGGGGGGCCGACTCTACGGGGGGTGACGGAGGGGGCGGTGGGCCCGGCGGCGGCGGCGGCGGCGGCGGCGGCGTGAAAGAGGGAACTGGCGGGGGCAGTGGCACGATTAATCGCAGGGTCTCGGCCAGCAGCGATGACGCAGAAGAAAGGTTGTCGAACGGCTTTGTGGAGCTGACCAGCGGCGACTTGGAACTCATATACGACTCGGACGCGGATGAGGATCAAGAAGTCGGCATGCGCTTTCAAAATATGACCATTCCGCAAGGAGCCACCATCACCAATGCGTACATTGAATTCGAAACAGATTTTAAACAGACGGGTACTACCAACCTTACTTTCTGGGGTGAAGCCATCGATAACGCGCCCACCTTTGGGGGAAATAGTAATATCACCAGCAGAACGAAGACGGGCAATTCGGTCGCGTGGAGTAATGTTCCTGCGTGGAATGATGTCGGCGAGAAACACCAGACCCCCGACCTGTCTCTTATCATTCAAGATATCGTCAATCGCAGCGGATGGTCCAGTGGCAATGCACTCGTCGTGATCGTCACCGGTACCTCCGGGAGTTTGCGAGAGGCTGAATCGTGTGACGGTAGTTCCTGTAATGATGCTCCCTTGCTTCATGCGGAGTGGACCGAATCAGGCGGGGGGGCGTCAACAGCTGGGGCGGGCGGAGCGGGCCGTAGCGGGGGCGGGGGCGGCGGCAGCAAGGGGACTGGGACCGGCGGCGCCGGTGGCGATGGGACCGGTGCGGCGGGCAGCGCGGCCTCAGGCACGACAGGCGGGGCTGGCGGCGCGGCCCTGGGTGGCGCCACGGGTGGGGGCGGCGGCGCGGCTGATGCGGTCGACGACGGCGGCACCGGCGGGGGCGGCGGCACCGGGAATCCGGCGGGCAGCGGCGGCCTTGGCGATGGCGGGGCCGCTGGAAAGGGTGGCGGCGGTGGCGGGACGATGAGTGCCAGTCCGGGCGGCGGCGGCGGCGGCGGATTTGCCACCGGGGGCCAAAATGCGGCTGACGCCGACGACTTCGGCCAAGGTGGTCTGGTCAACGCCAACGCCGCGCTGGTCGCCCTGAGCGGCGGCTCCGGCGGGGGGGGAGGTGCTCCGGATCAGGACGGTCCCGCCGGCCATCGGGGTGGTGGTGGCGGCGGCGGCGGCGGCGCGATCCTGATCTACGCCACCGGATCTATAAACGTCACCGGCACGATCACCGCAGGGGGTGGAAAGGGCGGAAACGGCATCAACGGCAGCGGGGGCGGGGGTGGCGGCAGCGGCGGCGCCATTCTCCTGCAATCGGACGATGTGACGGCCAGCGGGACCGTGACCACCGCCGGGGGGACCGGCGGGACCAGCACAGGGACGGCAGGCGGCGGCAATGGAGGGAGCGGCCGGATCCGAATTGATGGCCTGGCATCTGGAGGGACCGTGCCTGGGTCGGCGGGATCGGAAAACATCGGGCCGGTGATCGACACCCTCGAGGGGACGACGGTGACCGGGCGAGCCGATGGCGTCTCGGACATCACCCTCTATGTCTACGACGAGAACGGGAACCAGGTGACGGGCAGTCCGTACACGGCGGTGACATCGGGCGGCTCGGGGACCATGGGGACGTGGAGCATTTCGAATGTGACCTTCCCCTCGGGGATTGCCTACCTCGCGGTCAAACAGGGGACCAGCGGGAATGTCGAGGTCTTTGGCCTTGGCCGCGCCACGCGAGGGATCCATCTGATCTACTGGCGCGAAGTCTATTAATCCGATGACCGACGACCGACGAGAGCAGCTGTCAGCAACCAGCAGTCAGCCGGAAGCAAACAGCACTCAATCGGCTGTCAGCAGTTAGCGATAAGCATACAGTCATCATCAGTCAGTATCTTCGAAAAAGACCCTCGGCTCTCTAACTCCACTTACCCTCAGCATTCAGCCCTCCGCGGCCAGCCAAGAGCCACGAGAAGTACGGGAGCGTCCGATCGCCGACCTCATAGGGATGGGGGAAAAATCGGGTACGGGGGCCCCGTGCGCAAGAGGAGTCCCCACGCTCTAATTTGTTGAAAAAAAGGGATGGGACGCTGGCTCGCTCGAGAACAAAGCTCTGATCCTTTCCCCTCATGCTGCCGATGATATTCGTGGCATAACCGTGCGCTTTTTGCCCAGCTGAGCCGGATGGGTTGGGGCTGAGGGGGCCAGGGGACGCGAGGTTGTGCACCGCAGCTTGGCCACTTTATTGCACCAAGAGGTTTTGAGAGAACTGTAATGAATGACCATGCCCGGCTCTCACCCGGTATATGTCCAAAAAAAGCTGGATTCAGCGAAACCAGCATGGGGCCACCCGGCGTGTGGTCGGGAGGGACGAACGCTGCACGGGTGTCCATTTTTCGGTCACTGCGCGAACCCGGCATGGCCATGCACAAAATGGAGGGTTGGGAGCGGGGCAAGTGAGCGACCGTTCTGATCTGGGCTAACGGAAGCCCAGTTTTTTTTAAAGCGCGAAGCGTAGAAAAATGGACTCAAATTCGGTACTGCCTTTGTAAGGTGCTCTGACCGGACTGGTCCTTGGGGTGGGAATGCATGGGCCGTCACGCCCTCATACGGGAAACATGAGAACCGCAGAGATTCTTGAGCAGATAGATATCCCAAGACACAAGCTCTACTACCTGGAGCAAAAGGGGTATATCACACCGCGGCGGGTCCCCATGGGCGACCTAGAGGCCCGGGAG
>JAZFYL010000060.1:0-6834 GCA_036443495.1 Gemmatimonadales bacterium
GTCGCCACCTCGATCTTCAGCGTGGTCAATGCGGTCCTGCTCTCGGGCCTGTCCCACGCCGATTCGGAACAGCTGGTCATGTTCCGCCTCGACGCGGGCGATGTCAAGAACTTCCCGGCCGCTTCGACTGGGGAGCTGGAGCTGTTCCAGGACGAGAGTCAAATGCTGTCTCAAGTGAGCGGCACCGGCGCCGCATTCACCGCCTACGCCGTCATCAACGACGAGGCCGTTCCCCTCGAGACCGCCCTCGTCTCGGCCAATATGTTCCCTATGCTCGGCGTGCAGCCGGTGCTGGGGCGGTTGTTCACCGAAGAGGACGAGAGCGTGCCCTTCGGCCAGAACGGCTCGACGGTCATCAGCTATGAGATGTGGTATCGTCACTTTGGCGGCGACCCGGACGTCATCGGCCGGAGCCTCCGGGGCGAGGGCGGGCCCAATCAGCCGGCGCCGCAGATCATCGGCGTATTGCCGCGCGGATTCCGCTTGGAATTGGGGCCGCTTTCCCGCATGGACGGCACCATCGACTCCTGGATCGCCAACCGCGTCCCGCCCCAGTGGTCCAACCGCTTCATGAGGGTGATCGGCCGACTGGCACCGGGTGTCACCCTAAAGGAGGCGCAGCTCGAGGCCGACGTCATGATGGCCCGGGTAATCCAGGACCACCCCGAAGCAGATGCCGACGGGCCCAATCCGCGCTTCGACTTGGTGCCGCTGCACGACGACATCGTGCAGGAGATCCGGCCCGCGATTCTCATTCTGTTCGGCGCGGTGGGCTTGGTGTTTCTGGTGGCGTGCGGCAATGCGGCCAGCGTGCTGCTGGCCCGGACTTCGATGCGTCAGGCCGAGTTGGCGGTGCATAACGCCTTGGGCGCGGGGCGGAGCCAGATCGCGCGGCTGGTGCTGACGGAGTCGTTCGTGCTGGCGGCCATCGCGGGTGTCGTCGGGGCGGTCATCGGCTATTGGGGCATCAAGGGGCTGCTGCTGATCGATCCGGGCACCATCCCCCTGGTCGATCGCGTGGGGCTCGACCCTACGGTGCTTCTGTTCGCGGTCGGGATCTCGATGCTGGCGACGCTTCTGTTCGGCCTCCTGCCGGCCTGGCACGCTTCGAGTCCCAAGACAATGAATGAAAGCCTGCGCCATGGCGCCCGCATCGGTGGCGCCTTGGGCAAGCGCGCGCGCCAGTCGCTGGTGGTGTTCCAGGTGGCGTTCTCGATCGTGCTGCTGACGGCGACCGGCCTCCTGGTGCGGACCTTCATCAACCTGCAATCGACCGACCTGGGCTATCAGCCGGAGAACGTCGTCACCTTCCGGGCCCGGCTCGACAATAACCGTTTCCCCTTCAACGATCTCCCGGCCCGGTTCAACGTCTACCGCCAGTTGGCCGAGCGGCTGGAAGAGATCCCCGGCGTCTCCTCCGCGGGCGGGGTGAGCATCGTGCCGTTGGATGGGCGGAACAACCTCCTGAGTTTCAAGGCCGACGGCCAGGTCGGCGAGCAGAACGCCGATTTCCGTTGGGTCTTGCCGGGGTACTTCGAGACGATGCGGATCCCGATCCTGGCCGGCCGAGAGATCACCGCCGGGGACAACGATGGACCGCTGCCGGTGATGATGGTCGATCAGCTGCTGGCCGAGCGCACCTGGCCCGGGGAAGACCCGCTGGGCAAGTGGGTCGAGTGGAGCAGCTTCAATAATCAGGCGCGACGTTTTCAGGTGATCGGCGTCGTGGGTCACGCCCGCATCGGCGCGGTGGACGAACCCGGGCGGCCGCAGATCTATCTGCCCTACACCGACGTAGCCTTCGGCAACTTCAGCATGGTGGTCCGGACCGAGCGCGAGATGGCCGACATCCTGCCGGCGCTCCGGCTGGCGACGGGAGACGTCGGCACAGGGCGGGTGATCGACGTGGTGCGCCCGATGGAAGACTACGTGGCCGCGTCGATGGATTCCTATCGCTTTGCGCTGTTGTTGATGAGTGCGCTGGGCGTGGTGGCCATCGTGCTGACGGTGGTGGGCGTCTACGGTACGGTGTCGTATCTGGTGGCGCTCCGGACGCGGGAGATGGGCATCCGCGTGGCACTGGGGGCCCAGACCAACGAGGTGGTGATGCTCAACCTGCGGGAAGGGCTGGGCCTCACGCTGGCCGGCGTGGCCACGGGCGCGGTCGTCATGCTCGGTGCCGGCCGCTTCATGGGGGCCATCCTGTACGACGTGAGCCACACCGATCCGGCGACCTTCGCGCTGGTCGGGCTCGGCGTCGTGGCGCTCGGCATGGTGGCGTCGTTCGTGCCTGCCTTCCGGGCGTGCAACATCGATCCGTTGAAGGCGCTGCGGGAGGAGTAGGGCGGTTGGAGTGGCTGTGAGCTATGGGCGGTGAGCCGTGAGCTCTCTCATCGAAAGCCCACAGCTCATCGCTCATAGCCACAAGCTCCTAGTCTTGATCCCACGGTGCCGGTTGACCCTCGACCCGGCTGAAGGTGAAGACCTGTCCGATAGCCGGGTCAAACTCGGCGCCCCACGTCCACTGCAGCGTGCCGCCGTCGATGTGAATCGTGACGGTCGTGGCGTTCTCCGGCCATTCCCCCATGTAGTTGGGATCCTTGGCGACATATGCCCGGAAGGTGAGCTGGTCGCCGTCGACCGCGTAGCGGCCCGTGTTGGCGATGAAGGTATCATAGGCGGCCAGGCGCTCTTCATCGGTCTGGTCATCGCCCGCGTATCCTTCCCGGGGGCCGTCCCCAATGGCGTACATCATGCTGTAGTGGGTGCCGGTAAACACGAACAACCCCGGGAGGGGCGCCTCGTTCACGTTCCCGGCGGAGTCCGCCGTACTTGAGAGGACCCAGGCGCCTTGTATGGCAGCCTCCTGCGCTTGAGCCACAGTCGCGACACTCAGGAAGGCGAATACGGAACCGATGCACAGTATGCGACGCATTTTGGTCTCCTATGCTACTGTTTGTGATAGGGCGGAGTGGGCCTCCGGTGGTCGAACCTCGAGGATATCCCGCCGGGGCATAACCTGAGGTCCGGTGCACGGGTCCGCAAGGCCCACAGCTTTCACATTGGTGATTGTTGGTTGTTGATTGTTGATTTGTGATGTACTTCTGATTGCCGACTTCAGGCTTCTGGCCCCGTGGCTTCTGTCCACCATTTTCCGTTTTCCGACTCGAACTACAAGAGCACCACCATGGAATACGAGATCGAGAAAGGCGTTGAGCTCCTAGAACGCACCCCCGGTACGCTCGAGTCACTCCTCGCCGGCCTCTCCCCTGATTGGCTTACCGCTGACGAAGGGCCCGACAGTTGGACTCCGTGGGACGTCATGGCCCACCTGACCGACCTGGAAGGCAGTGATTGGCTGGTGCGGGTCAGGATCATTCTGGAGCACGGCAAGGACCGGCCGTTCGACTCCGTGGACCGGACCGCCTTTCGCAGCCGGCTCGAAGGTCGGACGATGGAATCGTTGTTGGAGGAATTCGCGGGACTCAGGCGCGAGAATCTCGCCGCCCTTAGGGGCATGAATCTGGGGCCGGCCGAGTACCGATTGCCGGGCACCCACCCCGCTTTGGGGGACGTCGTGCTATCAGAGTTGCTGTCGACGTGGGTGGTGCACGACCTGACTCACATCGCCCAGATCGTCCGCGTCCTGGCCAAGCAGTACGACTCGGCCGTCGGGCCTTGGAAGGAGTATCTGGGAATTCTGAAACGGTAGTCAAAGAGGCTAGAAGCCAGATGCCAGATGCCGAGGTCGGAGTTCAACTGGCTTCTGGTATCTGGCTTCTGGTACCTGTTCCTACGCACTACGCACTCCTACAACGCCTTCTGTTCCATGCGCTCGGGATTCGGCCGAATATCGAAGTACTCCACCCTCACCGACGTATGCTCTTCTCCAGTTTTTAGTCGGACGACCCTGTTGCCGAATAGATCGGCTCCGCGGGTCTTGGACTCGGGCCGGGCCGGCTCGACTTCGTACCACGTATCCGCCTTGAACTGCGGAAAGCGTTTACGGTACAGGGGTTTGATGCAGGCCTGGAAAGTGGTCATGGAACCTGCCTCCGCTCAGTGGGGGCGGTTTACCTGTCAGAAAGACTATCCTAATGGGTGCAGCCGCGCCGGACTGTGGTGTAGATCACAAAGGGCGGTATGGCGGTCTGTGGGACTCTTGACTGGACATTCCCTGCCCCTTATAATGCGACATTATAGGGGGTGTAATAATGGGCACGCGAGACAGGTTCGAGGCGGCGTTCGCCGGGCAGACGGTTGCCTGGGCGGAGGAAGAACTGTCGCTTTCCACTAGAGAGATCGCCGGAGCAATGGGCGGCGTGGACCGCAAGACAGTCCAACGCTGGAAGAAGGGGCAGGCGGCCCCTCGCCCGGAGCATCGGAGGTACCTCGAATACCTGAACCAGCTCCGGTACTTGCTGGATGGCGCGTTCCGCACAGACGACGGCAAGCTTCGCTGGATCCACACACCCAGTCCGGCACTGGGCGGGCGCACTCCATTCTTCGCACTGACCAGCGGTGAAATCGAAACGGTGCTAGAGGTCCTGGCCGGAGTTGCTCACGGATCGCACCGCTAGTTACGTCGGCCGAGTGTGGCGTTACGTGCCGCGCAACGGGCATCCGTTGAACGTAGGCTACATCCTTCGAGCTTCGGGTCGGTGGAATCGGGCGGGTGAGTACGGGTGCCTCTACACATCGTTGTCTGCAGACGGGTGCCGGGCGGAATACTTCCGTTACCTCGAAGCGTTGAATCTCCGGCCCGAGGATGATGCTCCCCGGGACGTGGCGAGCATTCGAGTCCGCGTGTCAGGTGTGTTGGATCTCACCTCACGGTCTGTCCGTGCCAGGGTTGCGCGCAAGCTGGCGCTGAGCGAAACGATTCCGACCAAGCGCTTGCGCGGGGATGATCCCGTGGATCTGGCCCTGTGTCTGGCGATCGCTGACTGGGCAAGGGCAGAGGGTTATGTCGCGATCATCTCCCCCTCCGCGGCGTCTCGTGAGACCAAGAACCTGAACATCTTCATAGACATCGCGGGCCCGGACCGTCTTCGTCTCGACGCGGGGTCGGATCGCGAGGCCCTCAACTATTGAAGGACGGGCGGTCCGGCGGTCCGGCGGTCTGAGAAAAGAAACCTGAGAACGGCAAACAGGTATGGAGTTCTGGCGCTGTTTTCCATTTTCTGATTTCTTCCCGGCTTCCGGCTCCGTTCTCCCGCGCACGGCGCACGGCGCACGGCTCACCCACTCCCCACTCCCTACTCCCCGCCAGCTACGTCCCCTCGAGCACCGCCAGATACTGTCTATCCCACGTTGCGATCATGCTTTCCAGATCTGAGTAGGGCCCGGGCCGGTAGGCGGGTGACGAGATCCCCTTCTGCGACAATTCGCTCACCTCCCAGTCCTGCTTGTTGGTCATGTTCCAGAACTGCACGGCGTCCTTGGGGTCGAACCCCGGTTGGGCCATGGCGTCGGGATGGAACAGCCAGTCGCACACTATGCGCGTGCGGTCGGGGGCCAGGGGCATGATCCGGTGCACCAGCACGTAATCGGGGTGCAGGCTCAACAGCATGTTGGGGAAGATGGTGTAGTAGTAGACGAGGTTCTGATCTTCACCGCTCACCTGTCCCAGAGTGGGCGCACAGGTGCGGCCCGACATCGTCATGCTGCCGCCGTCCTGGGCCAGCTTCATGGGGCCGCCCAGGAACGGGCCCTCTTCCAGGTCGTTGGTGCTGCCGCGATACGGTGTGAGCCGGTTGAGAGCCGGGTGCAGGCTGGGGCAGTGGTAGCACTCGGAGTAGTTCTGTACCACCAGTTTCCAGTTGGCCTGGATGTCGTAGACGATCTCATGGGCGATGGCCAGGTCGGCCAGGTCCCACTGGCCGAACTTGCCCAGCAATGGGGCAAAGGCCCCCTCGAACGGCTCCGGGCTGGGGTCGAGATTGACGAACAGACCGCCTTCCCACACCGCCACCGCCACGGGGAGCAAGGGGTAGTCCGCCTTGTCGAACCCGTCCACCTGGTCCATGTTGGGCGCGCCGATGAGGGACCCGTCCAGGGCGTAGGTCCAGGCGTGGTAGCTACACTGAATCGTCTGGGAGAGCTTCCCCGTTTCTTCCGAGCAGAGCTGGGTGCCGCGGTGGCGGCAGACATTATGGAAAGCGTGGAACTGGTGGTTGCGGTCCAGCAGGATGATGACGCTGTCAGTGTCGACCGCGAAGAGCAGGTAGGCGCCCGGTTCCGACAACCGTGATGTCCGCCCCACGTACAGCCAGCGCTTGCGAAAGATTCTCTCGGTCTCTCGATCGTACATCTCGGGACTGGTGTAGTATTTCCCGGCCAACGTCTTTTGGCTGAGGGACGAGCGGGCGGGGGTGGTCATGGGCGGTCCTCTTATGGTGTACTCCATGCATTGTCTGCCAACCGGGCTTCGGGCGCAAGCGGTCGGATGGTCTGGCGTGAAAGAGGCTGTCGGCTATTGGCTCCTCGGCAACTTGTTGGCTTCTACGGGCCGGGCGCAATCCCCACCAACACGACCAATCGCTCACTACCATTGTTTCTCACCCCGTGCGGCACGTCGGCCGGAGCCCAGATGGCGTGGCCCGCGCTGCAGCACCGTGTCTCCTCGCCCACCACGAACTCCCCCTCGCCCTCCACCACGAAGTAGAACTTGTCCTGGTCCACATGCGTATGGACCATTTGGGTCTGCCCTGGATCCAGACAGTTGAGCCCGAGCAGCAGGCGCTCGCTCTGGAACATGGTAGACTTGAAGAATTTCTCCGGCGCCGTGCCAACGTGGCTCAGGTAGGCTGTGAAATTGGACATGCTTGGCTC
>JAZFYL010000061.1:0-30564 GCA_036443495.1 Gemmatimonadales bacterium
GGGGTGAGCCGTTGTTCCAGAATGGCCAACACCCGCGGCACCAGGTTCTTGCTGCCCCGCACCCGATCCAGCGGTACCACCTTGCCCGCCTGGTCCAGCTCCAGGATGGGCTTCACGTCGAGCATGCTGCCCAGCCACGCCTTTCCGCGACTCACGCGACCCGACCTCAACAAGTTATCAAACCTGTCGACAGTAACCAATGTTCCCGATTGAGTTACTACACGCTCGAGTTCGGCGGCGATGGGCCCGGCGCTCCAACCGGCTTCGGCCAGCTCCGCCGCCCTGAGAGCCAGCATGCCAAGCCCCAGCGACGCCGAGCGACTGTCGACCACGTGTACTCCCGTTATCCCGGAGGCCTTCACCGCCGCCAGTGCCGATTGGTACGTGCCCGAGAGGCCCTTGGACACCACCACGGCCACCACCTCGTCGGCTTCGTTCCGGGCGTCCCGGAAGGCGCGAACGAACTCGGCCGGCGCCGGTTGGGAGGTGGTCGGGAGCTCCTTGGCCTCGCGCAGCCTGCGGTAAAAGTCCTCCGGGGTCAGCTCCACCCGGTCGAGAAAGGTCTCGTCTCCGAACATGACCTGCAGCGGCACCAGGGTGATGCCATGCTTGTCGAGCAGGGCATCGGACAGATCGGCCGAACTGTCGGCCACGACTGCCACCGCGCGGGTCTCGTGGGAGAGCTGCCGGTGTTGGGCCCGCATGTCCTCGGCCTTGGTGGAGAGGACAGTGCCCCAACGCTCGACGAAGGTGAACACCGTCTCGGGGGTGTCGGTGTGGATGTGGACTTTGAGGAGGTCCGGGGTCACAGCCACTACTAAGGAACCACCGAAGTGCCGGAGGGCTGCGCGGACCGCGTTGGCCGCCGGAATGTCGTTTCCCTCGACCAGCGCTTCGGTGCAATACTGGAAATCTTGCTCCGGCGCCACTTCCATGTCCGCGGCGGGAATCAACTCGGCTTCGAAATCGACCTCGACGGCGAGGATCGGGTCTCCTTCGATGATGCGGACGATCCCTTCGAACATCCGCACGAAGCCCAGGCCGCCGGCATCCACCACCCCGGCTTCCTTGAGGACGGCCAGGAGCTCCGGGGTGCGCTCCAGTGACTTCTCGGCACCTTCGTGGAGCCGCTTGACGAACAGGGTGATGTCGGGGGAATCGATAGCCGCCTGTGTGGCGACCTCCGCTGCTTCACGGGCTACCGTCAGGATGGTCCCTTCACGCGGGTCGTCTATGGCGCTGTATAGCTTGCCGGCGCCGTGGCTGATCGCCCCGGCTACCTCCGTCGCCGTGGCGCTGGTCTTGTCGCCCAGCGATTCCGAAAACCCCATGAGGAAGTGGGCCAGCATCATTCCTGAGTTGCCCCGGGCACCCATGACCGCAGCCCGAGCCATGGCGCGGGCCGTCTCCGGAAGCGACGGTGCGGAGGGTCAGGCTGAAGTTGGTGCCGGTATCGCCGTCGGGGACCGGGAATACGTTGATGCGGTTGATCTCCTGACGTCCGGCGGCTACCCAGTCAGACGCCGCGTAAAGCGACCGCGCCAGTCGGGGACCGTCGAGATAGGCGATGCCAACCGCTGTCATCCGCTGCCCGTTACCTCGGGAATGACCGTGACCCGGATGCCGGCGACTACGTCCGGGTGCAGCTTGATGTGCACTTGGTGGTCACCCAGGCTCTTGATGGGCGTTTCCAGGTCGATCTTGCGTTTGTCCACGCTGTGTCCCGCCGCCTCGAGCGCCTCGGCGATGTCTTGCGACGTGATCGACCCGAACAGACGGTCGCCATCGCCGGCTTTCCGCGCCAGCGTGACGGTGACCTCCTTCAAGGTGCTTGCCTGTGCCTCGGCCCCGGCCCGCTCGGCTTCCAAGCGGACGGTTCGCGCCTTGCTCTCCGCCTCGATGCGCTTCTTGTTACCGGCCGTGGCCTCGTACGCGATTCCCTTGGGGAGGAGATAATTGCGGGCGTAGCCGGGCTTCACGCGCACCAGATCTCCCGCATTCCCCAACGACTGTACATCCTCACGCAGAATCACTTCAATCATCGTAGTTCACCTCGTTCACGTCCGGACGGCACCATGCGGCGCCGAAAATCGATCCACATATCAGCAACACCAAACAACACTAGCCCGCTCCCGGCAATGGGCAATATCAGCAAGCCGGCGACCGTAAGGATCCCCACCAACAGGCGAGAACTCCCCCGCAGGAACGAGAGCAGGACCGCGGCCCCCCTGGCGCCGTACAGCACCGCGAACACCAGCAGGAGGTTGGCGGCCCACCCGTCCCATGCCGCTCCGGCCGGGCTGATCAGCACCCCGAGCGGCACGATCAGGCCCCACACCATGTGATCGCTGCCACGAAACTCCCGGAACCGCCCGGCCGGTTTTCCTACCGGGTTTGTCGCCACGCGCTGGTACAACGACCAGGCGAGCAGCAGCCCCAGAATGGCGGCCAAGGTCGTCAGGGCCGGGAAGAATCGGACCGCCAACTCGATCCCTCGAGCGGCCTCCTCCGGCGTGTCCGTGCCGTCGAGCAGGAGCAGCCCCTGCTTCATGGCCCGATACGTTTCCCAGGTTGCCCGGCTCAGGGAGAATTCGATCTCCCTCCAGGATAGCCCCAGAATCCACGCCCACCAGACCGTTCCGATTCCGCCGGCGATCATGGCGGCGGTGATGTTGCGCTGCAACCCGTCGGGCCGCCACAGCACCCGGACCACGAACGCGCCGGTCACCAGAACGCCTCCGGCCCTAATCACCTGGGTGGCGACCCCGCCAGGTTGGATGAGCCACAGCCCAGCCCAGGCGGCAATCATGAACAGCCACCACCGCTCGCGGCCGGAGTCGGGGCGGGAGATCAGCAGCAGTGCTCCGAGTGGTCCCAGCGCGAAAACGACCACCTCGGGCCATGCCATGATGACGTAGCCCGCCAGCGCCAGCAGGATTCCCGTCGTCAGTCTGCTTCGTTCGGGAGGGACCGCGCCGTTGGTCAGCCGCCATGCCCCTTGATGTAGGGCAGGAGTGCCAACTCACGGGCGCGTTTTATGGCCGTGCCCAGCTGGCGCTGGTGGCGGCTGCACGTGCCCGACAACCGGGCCGGCAAGATCTTGCCCCGCTCGGTAGTGTAGCGGCTCAGCGTCTTTTCGTCTTTGTAGTCGACGACCCGGACCCCGGATTCACAGATCATGCAAGACTTGTTGCGCCGCCTCATGATTTGCCTCCTCCACCCGCCGGGCTCTCTTCGCGGGGCGCCACCGGCTGCGGGCCGTCATTCAGCACGATGAGAAAACGCAGGACGCTTTCGTCCAGCTTCACTGCCCGCTCGTACTCCGGCAGCGCCTCGACCGCGGACTCGAACTTGGCAATGACGTAGTAGCCGGATTCGTGGTTCTTGATGGGGTAGGCGAGGGTCCGCTTGCCCCAGTGATCGCAATCGGGGGCGTCGTCGGTCGGCTGTGCCAGCAGCGTGTGGAAGCGTTCCAATCGCTCCGTCACGGCCGGTTCGTCGAGGGCGGAATCGAAGATATACACCGCCTCGTACTGACGTGTCATAACACCTTCCTTCGGTCTGGTTGCCCCGACTCTGGTGCCGAGTCGAGGAGGATATTGTGTAAGTGCCGGTAAGATAGGCGGTTGGGCGCCGGATGGGAAGGGAATCGGGGTCCAGTAAGGCAGCGCCGGTTGGGTCGGCTAAGATGTTGTGTTATAATGGGTTGTGAGGCGTGCGTAGGATGGTGGACGGTGGGCGGTTAGTCTGCCGATGCTCACCGCCCTCGCTGCCCGCGCCTAAACCACACCTGAGCAGTTGGCGAGGAGCTCACCTTCAATGCGGATCGTCTCCATCCAGGTCGGCCAGCCCCGTTCCTACGGTGTCGAAGGCGCCGAGGACCCCATCGAGCGTCCCTGGACCTCGGCCATCGAAAAAAAACCCGTGGTGGGTAAGATGTGGATCAATGGGGAAGGGCTCTCGGCGGACACCCAGGTGGACCGGAGGCACCATGGCGGGGCGGACAAGGCGCTTCTGGGCTACTCGGCCGGACATTATCCCAGCTGGCGCAGCGACCTCGATTTACCCGACCTGGGATTCGGATCCTTCGGTGAGAACCTGACCCTCGATGGGGTGAACGAACACACTATCTGCGTCGGCGACGTATTCCAGGCGGGAGATGTTCGTCTGGAGGTATCCCAGCCCCGGGTCCCCTGTCAGACTCTGGCGCGCCACTTCCGGGTGCACGATATGGTCAAGCGTGTCCTCGAGCGTCAGGCCTTCGGTTGGTATTACCGGGTGCTGCACGAGGGTTGGCTGGAGGCAGGCATGGAGCTGACCCTCCTGGGCCGGCCCTACCCGCAGTGGACGGTGAAAGAGGCCGAACGGGTCATGCGCGGGCGGAAGGCCTACCCCGATCAGGCGGCCCGTCTGGCGGATTGTCCCAAATTGTCGGAGGATTGGCACGCCACCCTGTCGGGCTCGACAGAACCGGCGTTGCTCGATTGAGTATTCCGGAAGCTACTCGGCTTCCTCCGGGTTGTTGTAGCGAGCGTCCAGCATCTCCCTGACCGTCTCTCCCAGTTCGTCCATTCCGTAGGGCTTGGGTATCAGCACCGCCCCAGACTGCGAGAAGGACTCCAGCGCCATCTCGGCGGAGTAACCGGTCATGAACGCGATGGGCACCTCGCGGTCGATGGCCCGGATGCGATCGAACGCCTCGACCCCACCCATCCGGGGCATGGTCATATCCAACAACACCAGGTCGATATTATCCCGGCCGGCGACGAACATGTGAAGCGCCTCGGCGCCGTCGACAGCGGTCAACACGTGGTACCCCAGCCGCTCGAGAATGCGGCGGGCCACGCTGCTCAACGCCTCCTCGTCTTCGGCGAGCAGAATGGTCTCTCGCCCTACCGGCTTTGCCGTGGGAGGCATAGGCGTGTCGCGCCGGGATTCCTCGATCGGCAGAAACAGCCGGCACGAGGTCCCCCGGCCGACTTCGCTGTAGATGGTGACGCTTCCGCCGTGTTGCTGCGCGATGGCGGAGGCCGTGGAGAGCCCCAGGCCGCGATGGTGGCGACGGGGTTTGGTCGTAAAAAATGGATCGAGGACCCGGCGCTGGGTTTCGAGATCCATCCCGGTACCGGTGTCGGAGACGGTGATCTGCACGTAATCGCCGGGTTTCGACCCGGGATTCTCCCTGCAATGCGCCTGTCCCAATCGGATAGCCCCCGTCTCGAGAATCAATTCGCCGCCGGAGGGCATGGCTTCGATAGCGTTACCGATCAGGCTCGACAGCGCCGCCTCGATCTGGAAAGGGTCGCATTTGACCCGGGGCAGGTCATGGGCCAGCGTGATACGAAGTTCCACCCGCTCGCCGATGGTTCCGGGCAGGTCGTGGGCGAACTCGGCCAGGAACTTGTTCAGGTCCACCGACGTGGGTTCGAGCGCCTGGCGTCGCGACAGGGTGAGCAGTTGCCGCACGAAGCCCGCGCGCTGCTCGACGGCCTCTCGCAAGCTCTCGATTATCGGTTCTGCGGCGTGTCCCGGTCCGACCCTGTCGCCGAGTTCGGTCGCGAAATCGAGCAATTCGTGGAGCAGCGGATCGAGTTCTTCCGCGACGTTCCCCGCTACATCTTGCAGTGAGTCGAGCCGGCCTTTCTCGAGCGCCTGGCGTTCGTGGCGCTGCCGGCTGCCTTCGTCGAGCCGCACGTTACTGATGTCCTGTACCTGAGTCACGAAGTACTGGGTGGTGCCTTCTTCGTCCGTTGCGGCGGCGGCGCAAACGCGGCACCAGACGACGTTGCCGTTCTTGTGGAAGTAGCGCTTCTCGACGACTACGCTATCCGCCTTCCCCATGAGGAGGTTGCGTGCCTGGGTTGCGCTTTCGGCCAGGTCGTCGGGATGGGTGACGCCGTAGATGTCCGTCTCCAGCAGTTCCGCCATCGTGTAGCCGAGCATGTCGCATAGGGCCTGGTTGACGAGGAGGAAATGGCCGTCGACCGATGTGACCGCCATGCCCGCCTTGGCGGAATCGAATGCCAGGCGGTAGCGGTTCGCTTCCTCGATGGCATGCTCGGCATCCTGCTTCTGTGCGGTGATGTTGGTGCGCACGACCAGCAGCCGTTCGGGTTTCTTATCGGCACCGACCAGGGGGATGACACGATACAGCCACCAGGGCGGTCCGTGAACGGCGCCGGCCTCGCACGAATGTTCCTGACCGGTTTTTTGGGCGAGGATGCAGGTTTCCCGGAACGCCCGGCGGTGCTCGACCGGCAGGAACCCGGACAGGGCGTTGCCCACCAACTCCTCAGGCGACCGGTTCATCAGTCCATGGTTGGCGAAGATGATGCGTTCATCGAGGTCGGTCTCGAAGACGTCATCCGGGAACATCGCCCAGGCAGCGGCCGACGTTCGGGACAGGTCCCCCGAGGTGGGGTCGGCGCTGTCCGACGTCCTGCGCCGCCGGGCCCGTGGTGGGCCCGCGGTGCGACGGGAGGAGGAGGAATCGTCGATCATGTGTCTGCGTAGTGGGCCCCGGCCACGAGGCGCTACCATAGGTATACGCCTCCAGGGCCGTTCCGTAAAGCGACCCGCCTCGGTTGCGGGCGCAACACGAGGCGGGACCTGAAGTTAGCTATGCGGTGTCGTTGGTCAGACGTTGAAGCGGAACAGTATCACGTCGCCGTCCCGTACCTGGTATTCCTTACCCTCTGATCGGACCAGTCCGCGTTCCCGGGCGCCCTTCCATCCCCCGGCATCGACGAAATCCTGATACGCGGCAGTCTCCGCGCGGATGAAGCCCTTCTCGAAATCGGAATGGATGACCCCGGCCGCGGCCGGAGCCAGGTCGCCCTGATGGATGGTCCAAGCGCGCACTTCTTTCTCGCTGGCAGTGAAGTAGCTATGGAGCCCGAGCAGGTGATAGGCGGCGTGGGCTAGCCGGTCGAGTCCCGACTCTTCCACACCCAACGATTCCAGGAACTCTCGCCGCTCGTCCTCAGGCAGTTCCGCCAATTCGGCTTCCACCTGGGCTGAGAAAACGACTATCTCGGCCGGCTCTCCCTCGGCGTCGAGTGCTGCCTGCAGGCGCTCGACATGGGCGTTGCCCTCGGCGATGTCGTCTTCCGACACGTTGGCGGCGTACAGAATCGGCTTGGATGTGAGCAGGTTGACGGACTTGTAGGCGGCCTGCTCTTCGCCGGTCGGGGTCACGGCCCGCGCCGGCTGGCCGGCGGACAACGCCTCCAGCAGTCGCGCCAGGAGCGGCAACTCGATCCTGGCCTGGGCGTCGTCGCCGCGGGCCAATTTAGCCGCCTTGAATTCCCGGCGCTCCACGGTGGCCAGGTCGGCCAGACCGAGTTCGATGTTGACGATCTCGCGGTCGCGCACCGGATCGATCGAACTCGAAACGTGCTGGATGTTGTCGTCCTCGAAGCAGCGGACCACGTGGACGATCGCATCGACCTCACGGATGTTGGCCAGAAACTGGTTCCCCAGTCCCTCTCCCTGGCTGGCGCCCTTGACCAGGCCGGCGATGTCGAGAAACTCGATCGTCGCAGGCAGGACCCGCTGCGGATTGACGAACCGGGCGATGGCGGCGAGCCGGTCGTCCGGAACCGTCACCACGCCCGCATTCGGCTCGATGGTGGCAAAGGGGTAGTTGGCGACCAGCGCCCCCGCCGAAGTGAGGGCGTTGAACAAGGTCGACTTGCCGACGTTGGGGAGTCCGACGATACCGAGACGAAGCATGAAAACAGGGAGTAGGGAGTAGGGAGTAACTCCCCACTCCCCTCTTTCCTAGCCCATCGACATGAACCACGGCGCCAGGACCAGCGACACCACCGATATCAGCTTGATCAGGATGTTCATCGCGGGACCCGACGTGTCCTTGAAGGGATCGCCCACGGTGTCGCCGACGACGGCGGCCTTGTGGGGGTCCGACCCCTTTCCGCCGTGCGCACCGGCTTCGATGTACTTCTTGGCGTTGTCCCAGGCTCCACCGGCGTTGGCCATGAACAGCGCCATCAGCACGCCCACGAGCGTCGCGCCGGCCAGCAGGCCGCCCAGCGCCTGGATCCCCAGGAACCGGCCGACCAGCACCGGCGCGATCACGGCCGTGACGCCGGGCAGGATCATCTCGCGCAGCGCTCCGCGTGTGGCGATGTCCACGCACCGCGCGCTGTCGGGCTTGGCGGTGCCTTCCATGAGACCGCTGATTTCACGGAACTGGCGGCGCACCTCTTCCACCATGTCGCCCGCGGCTCGGCCGACGGCGGTCATGGTCATCGACCCGATCAGGAAGGGCAGGGTGCCGCCGAGGAACAGGCCGATCACCACCATCGGGTCCACGATGTTGAGCGACAACACCTCCCCCGGAGGTGTCACCGCGGTGGCGAAGGCCGAGAACAGCGCCAGCGCGGTCAGCGCGGCGGAACCGATGGCGAAACCCTTGCCGATCGCGGCGGTGGTGTTGCCCAGCGCGTCGAGGCCGTCGGTGATCTTGCGAACCTCTGGTCCCAGGCCGGCCATTTCGCTGATGCCGCCGGCGTTATCGGCCACGGGGCCGTAAGCGTCGACGGTCATCGTCACGCCCACGGTGGCCAGCATGCCCACCGCCGCGATGGCGATGCCGTATAGGCCCGACATCGAGTACGATACGTAGATGGCGAGTGTGATGAAGATGACGGGAATGAAGGCCGACTTGAGGCCGAGCGCGAGCCCGGCGATGATGTTGGTGGCCGGTCCGGTCTCGGAGGCCTTGGCGATGTCACGGATGGGCTTGCCGGCTGTGTAGTACTCGGTGACGAGCCCGATCAGGATCCCGGCCACGGTGCCGGAGAGGATGGCCCAGAAGGGGCCCATGACCGACTTGCCTGCCATGTTGAGGGGCATCGCCGAGACCAGCCACCAGGCGGCCGCGAGGAAGAGGCCCGCCGCGATGAAGGTGGTCATCCGCAGCGCATTCTCGGGCGAGCCTCTCTCCAACACTTTCATCGACGCGATGCCGACCAGCGATGCCAGCAGGCCGGCCACGATCAGGGCCAGCGGTAGGCCGATGGCGATGACTCGGTAGCCGTCCGGAATAATGGGGCTCGTGGCGCCCAGCGCGATGGTCGCGATGACGGCCCCGACGTAGCTCTCGAAGATGTCGGCGCCCATGCCGGCGACGTCGCCGACGTTGTCGCCCACGTTGTCGGCGATGGTCGCCGGGTTGCGCGGGTCGTCCTCGGGGATGCCGGCCTCGACCTTGCCGACCAGGTCCGCCCCGACGTCGGCGGCCTTGGTGTAGATGCCGCCGCCCACGCGGGCGAACAGCGCAATGGAACTCGCCCCCATGGCGAAGCCTGATACCGTCTTCGCAAAGGTCAGGGCGGCGTCAGCGGCCCCGCCGCGCAGCATGACGAACGCGACCAGGCCCACGCCCAGGAGGCCCAACGACGCGACCGACAGTCCCATGACAGCGCCCCCATTGAAGGCGATTCGCAGAGCCTTGGCCTGGCCTGAGTCGCGCGCCGCCTCCGACGTCCGCACGTTGGCCGCGGTCGCCGACTTCATGCCGAAGAACCCCGCGGCAATGGAGCACAGGCCCCCGACGACATAGGCCACGGCCGTACTCGGCCCGATGGCCCAGCCGAGCAGGGCCGCAACGATGAACAGGAAGGGGAACAGCACCATGTATTCCCGTCGCAGGAACGCCATGGCGCCGACCTCGATGGCTCGGGCCAGTTCCTGCATCAGGTCGGATCCATCGGGTTGACGCCTGAGCCAGGCGTAGATCCCGAACGCGACCAGCAATCCTACCACGCCGGCACCGACGGCCAACTGCGCCAGTTGCAGTAGCTCCATTACATCTCCTCTAGCGATCGATTGAAGCGGTTCATGGCCGTGTCGATTCCCTCGACCAGCCAGCAGTCTACCGCCTCGACCATGGGGGCCATGGCGGCTTCAAACATTGTTGTTTCTTCGGGCTCGAAAGCGTCCAGGACGAAATCGGCCAGGTCGTCCCAGTCTTCCGGTCGTGGGCCCACCCCTATGCGCAACCGTGGGTACACGGGGCTCATGAGGGCCCCTTCGATGCTGCGCAACCCGTTGTGACCGCCGGCACTCCCTTGGGCCCGGAGCCGGAACCGGCCCAGCGGAACCGCGACGTCGTCCACCAGGACCAGCAGGTCGCGGCTCGGGTCGAAATCCGGGTCAGATCGGTAGGGTGTCACCGCCGCGCCACTGCGATTCATGTACGTGTGCGGCTTGATCAGGCGGACGTCTTGGTCGTGCCTCCGACCAACCGAAACGCGGGCCCGCCCTTCCTTGGCGAACGGCGGGAACGCCCACGCCTCTCTGATTGAGTCGACCAAACGAAAGCCGGCGTTGTGCCGGGTCGGTGCGTACTCCGGCCCGGGGTTGCCCAGTCCCACGATAGTGCGCAGCGCTCAGCTCTCTTCGTCGGTCTCTTCCTGCTCGTCCGGGGCCTTCCCGATCACCTCTGGTTCGGCGGCCTCCTCCTCCACCACTTCCTCGGTGGTGGGCTCCTCGACCGTGCGCGGCGCGATGACCGAGCAGATGACCTGGCCGGGGTCGGCCAGAATTTCCGCGTTGGGGACTTCGACGTCCCGCACGTAGAGCGCCTGACCGATGCCGAGTTCGGTTACCTCGATTTCGATATGATCCGGAATGTTGCGCGGCAGGACCTTGATCTCGATGTCGCGCATCGTCTGGTCGAGCACCCCGCCGAAGTTGCGGACCCCGTCGGGTATGCCTTCGAGGCGGATCGGCACCGAGAGGTGGATCTCTTCGCCGGCGTGGATCTCGTAGAAATCGATGTGGATGATATCCTCGGGACGGATGGGGTTCCGCTGGAGCTCCCGGATCAACGCCGTGACCGGCTTCCGGCCGTCGACGGTCACCTCGATCGGCGTGCTCGAACTGATCGTGGCGATCAGGCGACTCAGGAGGTCATGGTCGACCACGATGGGTTCAGGGTCGCGTCCGCGGCCGTAGATGACCGCCGGGACCTTGCCGGTCCGTCGCAGGGAACGGGCGACGCCCTTGCCCGAGTCCTGGCGGGAATCCGCGGTGAGAGTTGCCGTATTAGTCATATTTGCCGCCCTTCTTCTTTCAGACAATCGCTGTCACTCGAACAGCGAGCTTACCGATTCATCGTTGTGCGTGTGCGCGATCGCCTTGGCCAACAGCGGAGCGATCGACAAGACCTTCAGGGTCGGGAACCGGTGGTCCGGTGGTACTATGATGCTGTTGGTCACCGCCAGTTCCTTCAATGGTGCCTCCCGCAGGCGTTCTACCGCCGGCCCCGACAAGAGCGGGTGGCTGGCACAAGCGTAAATGTCTCGCGCACCCAACCGCTTTAGCGCGTGGATGGCCTGACACATCGTTCCGCCGGTGTCGATCATGTCGTCGGGGATTAGGCAATCGCGGCCCGCGACATCCCCCACGACGTTCACGACTTCGGCGATGTTGGCCGACGGACGCCGCTTGTCGATGATGGCGAGTGTCCCGTTCAGCCGCTTGGCGAAGCCGCGGGCCATCTTGGCCCCCCCAACGTCCGCTGCCACCACGACCAGATCCTTCATCCTCTTCTGCCGGTAGTGGCTGGTGAACACCGGCGCGGCGTACAGGTGATCCACCGGCAGGTCGAAAAAACCCTGCAACTGATGTTGGTGGAAGTCCATCGCCAACACTCGGTCGGCGCCCGCGGTCGAAATCATGTTCGCCATGAGCTTGGCACTGATCGCCACTCGCGGCTGGTCCTTCCGGTCCTGGCGCGCGTACCCAAAGTAGGGAATCACCGCCGTGACTCGTGCTGCGCTGGCCCGCTTGGCCGCGTCGATCAGCAACAACAGCTCCAGCACATTCTCCGCCGGAGGGTTGGTCGGCTGGATGATGTAAACGTCCCGGCCACGAACGTTCTCGTCGATCTTGACGAAAATCTCCCCGTCCGCAAAACGCTTCAGCGTCACCTTGCAGAGGGGCTGGCCCAGGTGCTCGGCGACCTCCTCGGACAGGGTCCGGTTGGCCGATCCCGAGAGGAGCAGAAGGTGGCTGGTGGTTTGCATGTAGTTCGCCATAGTACAGCCGCGAAAGATACTTGGTGATTTATGGGTGAGTCAACCGGACGAGGTGGGCCAAAACGATTGCCCCGCGTGGATTCGAACCACGATAACCAGATCCAAAATCTGGTGTCTTGCCCTTAGACGACGGGGCAGAGCAAGGTGGGCAACGTACCCGGTTTAGCATCCAAACGGAACGGGTCAGGAGACGGTCTCGAATGGGATGAGCCGGCCGTGCTTGGGGCCCAGCATTTCCTGGGCGGTATCCCGGTCCGCGGGGTTGCGATAGACCGCGAACAGGGCCGATCCGGAACCGCTTAGACGGCACATCAGGGGGCTCGTTGAGACCAGGGCCTCGAAGCCGGCCCGGATGTGCTCGTGATGCCCGAAGACGGGCGCCTCGAAGTCGTTGCCCGCCAAACGGGCGATGTCGCTCCAACTCGCCAGGGTGTCGGGGGTCATGGCCACCGACCCGCGCTGCAGCCCTCTGGTGGGGCCGGCGGCGTCGATCCAGCGGTAGGCCTCAGCCGTGGCCACCGTGGTGTCCGGCACCACCAGGAGCCCGGCGCGAGGCTCCAGGGGCGGCAGGCGGAGCAATCGCTCTCCATGACCCCAACCCAACGCCAGCCTGGCTCCGCTGAGGAAAAACGGCACGTCGCTTCCCAACCGGGCGGCGAACTGCAACAACTCGTGGGTCGGGACGGCATGCCCGGCCAGTTCGTTGACGGCGCGGAGCGCGGCAGCTGCGTTGCTCGACCCGCCCCCGAGGCCCGCTTGCACCGGAATACGCTTGGTCAGCTTCAAGGAAACCCCAAAGCGGTTCCCGGTGGAGGTGAGCACCATCTCTGCCGCCCGCACCGCCAGGTTGTCCTCCGGCGGCCCGGTTTCCGCGCCGCTGACGTTCATTGTGACGCCCGGCGTGTCGGATCTGACGGCGGTGAGGTCGTCGGAGAGGTCGATCAAGCAGAACAGCGTCTCGATGCAGTGGTAGCCTGAGGCTTCCCGGGCAAGGACTCTCAAGAACAGGTTCAGTTTGGCGCACGCCGCGACCGACACCGGGCTGTCACTCATGAGCGGCGACGGCCCGGCGCATTTCCGTGAGGCCCACACCGGTCTTTGCCACCGACCACAGGCCCAGCAGCGTGATGGGAATGAAGGTGGTGATGTGATAGGTGAGCGCGTAGGCGACCACCTGATCGGTGTTCAACCCGTACAGGTTCACCAGAACCAGCTTGATGGCCGCTTCGAACACGCCCACATAGCCGGGCGCGGAAGGCGCGGCGATCCCCAGCGCCAACACCCCCTGCATGAGGAGCGCCCCGGCGAAGTTGATGGGGATGTCGAACGCCCAGAACATCACGTAGAACGACGCCCCGTTGATCAGCCAGAGGGTCACCGACCACAACACCACGCCCAACACCCGGGCCGGCGATCGTAGCGCCTGCATGCCGTGCCGCAGATCTTCCAGGATGCCCACCAAACGCGAGGACCATCGGTCGTTACGGATCAGGAGTTCGATGAGGCGTTCCGCAGGACGCGGGAACACCACTACCAGCACGGCTGCCACGAGTGCCCCGCCGCTCAGGATGCCGCCGATCGTGGCGGCTCGGGTGAAGGCGTCCGCGCTGACAGCCGCTCCCTCGGGTATGTCCGTGAGGAACAATGCTACCGTGAGCAGGAATACCAACGCCAGGCCGTCGAAGATGCGTTCCACCGCGATGCTCGAGAATGCCGCTCCGAAGCTGACGCGGCCCAGGCGGCTGACCGCGACGGTCCTGACGACCTCGCCTATCCGGAAGGGTAGGAGGTTGTTGGCCATGAACCCCATGGCGATGGAATGCCACATCGCGCGCCAGCTGAGCCGTTCGCCGTCGGGCCGGCGGAGCAGCAGGCTCCAGCGAAACACCCGCAGGGGGAAGAGCGAAGTGGCCAGCGCCACTCCCAGTAGGATGGGACCCAGCCTGGCGTTGCGGAGGTTGTTCACGAAGGCGTGAAACTCGACGTCCTTGAGCGCCCACGCCAGCAAGGTGACCGACACCGTGAGGGCAGCCAGTGTTGCCCAGATGCGTTTGCCGTGCCCGCCGGAGGGGGGCGGGGGCGGCGTGGGATCGGGAAGCGGAGTCTGCGTCTCGCTCGCTTCGTTCAACCGACGACCGGCTCGGCGGCGAGCGGGAGGAGATCGATGAGTTCCTCGAGCAGGGGGCGCAGGCCTTCGAGGACTTTCGGGTGGGCCAGACTCTCATTGATTTGCGTCCCCAGCGCCCGGGCACGTTTCTGCGCTGAGGCGCCGCGGTAGAGCAGCGTGTCGATCTCTACGACTGTATCAGCTGGACGTGCGGCCTCGGGGGCCGGAGTCCCACCCAGCAGCCCATCGAGCGAGGGCGCTCCTGCCGAGTCACTCTTCTGGCGCAACCGGTAATAGGTGGCCAGGCTCCCCGCCAGGCCGGGTTGATCGACGATGCCGCCGGGATCTCCCAATATCCCGACCGGTGCTGCCGGGGGGACCGCGGGGGCAAGTGGCTGAACGTCCGGCTCGTTCGGAGCCAAATCGGCAATCGAAACGATGACCTCGTCATCGGCGATCGTCTTCTCCGGGTCGGCGGTGACTGCTGCCGGTTTCGGAGTCTCCACGACGGGGGCCGCCGCCGGGGCCGGTACCGCTTGACCCTCCTCCAGCCGCTCGGACAGCGACCGCAGCCGGGACACCGTCGCCTGCCCGCCGGCGGCGGGACCCGTCCGCATGAGGTCGCCAGCTTCGCGCAGGTGTTGCCCGAAAGCCGCGACGCCCTCGGTAGAGTCGACGTCGGCGAGTTGACGTCGGGCGGCGAACGCAAACACGGAGAACGCGCCACTTACCTCGGCGCCGGCTTTCCGGTCGAGTGCCAGCAAGGTGTCGATGACGATGTACAGCCTGAGCTCCCGCTCCACCCGCGAGGAGGCGGAGGACAGCGTGTCGGCCATGGCCGTCAGGTGTTCTCCCTGGCTCACCAGGTCGACCGCCGCCAGGGAGCCCACGGCGACCGGAGGGGAGCCCGGGGTGGCGATGGACTCTTCGTGGTCCGGCGCCAGGGTCCCGATGTCCACGACGTCTTCCTCGAGAGCGAACGCACCGATCAGCAGAGTGCTGAATCGCTGTGCCTCTTCGGTGTCCGGGTCGGGACGGCCCTGGTCGGCGACGTCGCGCGAAGCTCTGGTCATCGCGATTGCGGCGGAATGGAAGATCTCCGCCACCTCCGGTGGCGGGGCGGGCGTCCGGGTCAGCGTACTGGAGGCCAACTCGAGCCCATCCAACATCTCCGGCAACGGGGAGAGATCCGTCAGCTCGGCCAGGCCCCGAAGCGCCTGCATCCGCCTGACTACGTTATGGACCACTTCGGTATTGGTGGGTTCCGCAGCCAGGGTCCGTCCGGCCCGCTCCAACGCCGACGCGATCAGTGCGCCTTCGCGCGCAATGAAGGCTCGGACGCCCGTGTTCAAGGCCCTCCCGTCGGCAGCACGGCGCTGGGTCGTGGGGACGGCTTGCCCCGCCACCCGCTCCAGGTCCCGTGCCAGGCGGTCGGCCCTGTGCGATTGCTCCTGGCTCCAGGCGCCGGCTTGGCGCAGGAGGAGCTTGAGGTCCTCGACGCCTTGGGCGGCCGATTCCTTCGTACCGGCACTCCACTTGAGAGTGCCGTCACGGTAGGCTCGGGCGATGGCCTCTAGTCCAGCGGCCGCGCTGGCAAAGTCCGTCTGGTTGGCCATGAGGGCCGATCCCCGAAGAGCCCGGGCAAAACGCACGAACTCATCCCGCTTGGGCCCATCGGGGTTCTCCACGATGGTGCCCAAACGCTCGAGGTACTCGCCGGCCTCGAGGGCGAAAAAATCGCTCGGCCCGAGTGAACTGCTCATGGGGTCCTCAATCGGTCGTTGTGCAATAATAGCAGGTAGCAGGCACCAGGTGGCCACCCGCCACCCGCCACTGGCTACCAGCCAACCGCCAGCTACCCGCCGCCTTTCACCAGGCTGGCCATCTCTGCAACCGCCGCGCCAATCCCTACCATGACGGCCCGGCTGACGATACTGTGCCCGATATTCAATTCTTCGATCGCCTCGATGCGTGCCACGGATACCACATTCCGGTAGGTGAGGCCGTGGCCCGCGTGGACCGCCAGGCCCAGGGATCGGGCGTGATCGGCCGCGGCCACCAGCTCCTGCAAAGTCCCCGGATCGTCGCGCCACGCATTGGCGTAGCGGCCCGTATGGAGTTCGATGGCCGGAATCCCCAGCTCCGCGGCGGCATCGATCTGGTCGGCTTCGGGGTCGATGAACACACTCACCCGGATGCCGGCATCCTGGAGCCGCACCACGGCGCTGCGCACCGGGGTAAGATGGCCCCGGATGTCCAAACCGCCTTCGGTCGTGATTTCCTCGCGCCGTTCCGGCACCAGGGTGGCCTGGTACGGTTTCACCCGGCAAGCCACCTCGAGAATCTCCGACGCGTGCGACAGTTCCAGATTCAGCACCGTACCGATACGCTCGGCGAGCCGCAATACGTCGTCGTCCTGGATGTGGCGCCGATCCTCGCGCAGGTGCACGGTGATCCCGTCGGCGCCGGACGCTTCCGCCACGAGCGCCGCTTCCGCCGGGTCCGGTTCGTCCGTGCGACGCGCCTCTCGCACCGTCGCCACGTGATCCACGTTGATGTACAACCGCGTCTTCGTCATTGCTCGCCCTGTCGGTGCCCTGTTAAATTCGTCCCGTCACTTCTTTTTAGAGCGAGGGGCATGTGATCAAGCGCTGGTTGGTGGGAGCCGCGTTACTGGCGGCGTGCGGCGGTCCGAGCACGAGGGTCCAAACGACAGCACCGAGTCCCAATCCGGAGTACGCGCTCCACGAGTTCATGGCCGCGGTGGCCGACAGCAATCTCCCCAAGATGGCGGAGTTTTGGGGGACCTCCAAGGGGTCTGCCGCGGAGACCGGGGATCCGCCGGATTATCCCAAACGGATCGAGGTCATGCAGATCTACCTCCGGGGGTTCAGTTTCCGGGTGGTGGCCAGCGTCCCGGTCGATGCCACCCAGTCGGCCCAATCCATGGGTGTCGTGATGACCCGGGCCGATTGTGTCAAGTCCGTTGCCGTGACCGCGGTGCGGACCCGGAGCGGCCGCTGGGTCATTCAGGAGATCGACCTCACGGCCGTGGGGAGTCCCGCGGCGCCCTGTACCCAGGGCTGACTGGGAACTTGAGCCCCGGGGCGGCCGTTACTCACTCGGTCAGTTCGATGAGTGTACCGTTGGTCGACTTGGGATGCACGAAGGCGACCCGTCGCCCTCCTGCTCCCGGACGGGGCCTCTCGTCCACGAGCCGGTAGCCATTTTCGCGGCAGGCCTGAAGGGCGCCGTCGAGGTCCGGAACGGAGTAGCATACATGATGAATACCCGGGCCCCGTTTTTCGATGAATTTAGCTATGGGGCTCCCGGGGACTTGGGGTTCGAGGAGTTCGAGTTCGGTGTCCCCGAACGGCAGCGAGACGATGCGGGCGCCATCGGTTGAGTCCTCCGGCCCCGGGTCGATGCCGAGAACGTCGCGATAGAACGCCAGGGCCGTGTCGATGTCGGTCACGGCCAGACCGATGTGGGCGATGCGGGGGCGATCCGACACGAACCCTCCTCGGATAACATTCGATGCGAGACGGCGGCGCCGCCGCCACTGATAATACAAATGCCGAGCCGGGCACAGGCCCCTCGGACCAGCATGGAGATGATAATCATGAGTGCAGCAAACGGTGTAATCACCGAGGTTACCGACGCATCCTTTGCCAGTGAGGTCGAGCAGGCCGACTCCCTGGTGTTGGTGGATTTCTGGGCTGCCTGGTGTGGGCCCTGCCGGGCCGTCGCCCCCATCCTGGAGGACCTCGCCGGTGAGTACGACGGCAAAGTCAAAGTGACCAAGCTCGACGTCGACTCGAACCCGCAAATCACGATGCAGTTCAACGTGCGGTCGATTCCCAGTGTTCTGTTCTTCAAGGACGGGAAGCACGTAGATACCGTCGTCGGGGCGCAGCCGAAGGACGCTTTCCAGAGCAAGATCGACGCGAACATGTAGCACCCTGGTGGACCAGGGCCGCTTGACGGGCGGCCCTCGGTTTCACTCCACGGGTTCCCCCTATCCGTGGTTTCCCACACTTTCCATTCATGAGCGGCACACTCTTCGTCGTGGCGACCCCCTTGGGGAATCTCGGCGACCTATCGGCACGCGCCTCCGAGGTCCTGTGCTCGGTGGCGGTCGTCGCGGCGGAGGATACCCGCAGGACGCGGCGTCTCCTCAACCACCTGGACGCGTCGCCCCGGCTCATCAGCCTTCCCGCCTTCGCCGAGGTCGAGAAGGCCGGGCGGATTCTCGCCTTGCTGGAGCAGGGAACCGACGTGGGGTTCGTCACTGACGCCGGGACACCCGGTGTGAGCGATCCCGGCACCACGCTGGTGGCGCTGGCCAAGGAGCGCGGCCTCACCGTCGTGCCGGTACCGGGGCCGTCAGCCGTCGTGGCCGCCCTGTCCGCCTCGGGGCTGCCGGCGGACCGCTACCTCTTTTTGGGTTTTCTGCCCCGCAAAGGCACGGCTCGACGGAAACTCATCCAGACCGTCGCCGAGAGTCCCTGGACGGTGGTGCTGTACGAATCCCCCAATCGACTCGAGTCGCTGCTGGCTGATCTCTCGACGGCACTCGGGGAGGACCGTCGAGCGACTGTGGCTCGGGAACTGACCAAGTTGCACGAGGAAATCCGCCTGGGTTCGCTGGCCGAGCTGCTGGCGTATTACGCCGAGTCCGGCGTCAAGGGTGAGGTGACCGTGGTCGTTGCCGGCGCTCCACAACCGAAGGCCGAGCCGGACCGGGACGAGGTCGCCAGGGTGGCCGCCGACCTCGCCGCCCAGGGCCTTACCACGAAGGAGATCGTCCGGCAGTTGACGGAATCTCACGGAATCTCCCGTAATGAGGGGTATCGCCTGGTTACGAGGTTGTCATGAAGCTGAGGGTACCGCGATGGGCAATCGGGGTAGTGGCCCTCTTGTCGGTCACGGGTTGGCAGACGTCGTCGAGAGTCGAGCCGACATTGTCGATCGCCCGGCTGCACTACGAGGGCGGGGGAGACTGGTACGCCAATCCTTCGAGCCTGCCCAACCTGCTGCGCGCCATCGGGGAGAGGACCAAACTGCGCGTATCAGACCGGGAACAAGTGGTCACCCTCGACGACCCCGACTTGTGGACTTCGCCCTATCTCTACCTCACGGGGCACGGCAATGTCCGATTCGCCGAGCAGGACCTGGTGACGCTGCGACGATACCTCCGGCAAGGCGGGTTCCTGCATGCCGACGACAACTACGGCATGGACGAATCGATTCGCCGCGAATTCGAGCGGCTTTTTCCGGACAACCCCCTGCAGGAAGTCCCGCTGTCTCACCCGATATACCATATCGTCTACGACATGCCCCAAGGACTGCCCAAAATTCACGAACACGACGGGAACCCGGCGCAGGGATTCGGTATTTTTCTCAATGGACGGCTGGCCGTTTTCTATTCTTACGAAAGCGACCTGGGCGACGGTTGGGAGGATCCCGAAGTGCATGACGATCCCCCCGACAACCGGGAGGAGGCGCTGCGCATGGGGGTAAACCTGTTCGCCTACGCGGTGGGATACGGCGGATGATCCCACGCTCGACCAGGGCCGCGCTGCACCTGCTGGGCATGCCGTTGCGGGGTTTGCGAGGGGTGTCGTTCTCGGCAACCGGGGTGGGAGCGGTGACGCTCGCGCTAGGGGTAGCAGCCTGGGCGGCCGGCTTGGGCTGGTTCAACCCGCCGTATTGGATTTTCGTCGCTTGGCTCGTCGTGGTAGCCATTCTGTCCGTTGGCACCTGGCGTGCCTGGCGGGCGCGTGGCGCCCTGTCCGATGTTTGGCTGGCGCGACATCTGGAAGAGCAGGCGGAATGGCGTCGCGGTCAGCTGCTGTCGCTGCTCGGTCCCACGGCGGAAGGGACCAGTGCTCAACTGGTGCTTGCGGCCGATCGGGCCGAAGCGGAATCGCTCGAGCGGGACGGGGCGACGGCGCTGTTGCCGTTGCGGCAGCGGTTGGTCCGTCGCGCGACCTCGAGTGGCTTCCTCATGGGCATGGGCCTGCTCACGCTTCTCACGGCGGGTCCGTTCGACGGTCCGGCCGCGGCGCTGTGGCACCCGCGCGATGCCTGGGAAGCGACCACCGCCCCGGTACGCATTCGCGTCAGCGAATCGGTCGTCAATCGCGGCGATTCCATCGTCTTCGATGTCGAGGCCATCGGCCGCCGGCACGCGAAGCTGTGGACCCGGGCGCCGGGAGAATCGTGGAGGCCCGAAGACGTTGCGCTTGACGCGTTGGGCCAGGCCACGATCGCCACAGGGCCACTCTACAACGACCTCTTCGCCCGAATCACCAGTGGCAGTAGGGGTTCCGACACGATCATGGTTCGGGTGCGGCTCCCCGCCTTCTTGGGGTCGTTGGAATTGATGGCCCGCTATCCTCGCTACCTGCGGCTGCAGGACGAACCCCTCCCGGTAAGCGGCGACACTCTGCTACTGCCGGTCGGCACCCGTCTCGAAGTCCGTGGAGCAGCCACCACCGATCTCGAGCGCGTCGCCTGGACCTTCGACCAACAGACCATCCCGATGGAGGTGGACGGGGCGGGGTTCCAGGGTGTGCTGCGGCCGAAAGCCTCGGGCGTATACCGCCTGCGGATCGCTACCCTGTCCGGCGGCGCGTTGGCCGGCGATACGGTGGCGATCCCCATACGGCTGGTACCGGACGGGGTACCCCAGGTCGACATCCCGGTGCCCGGATTCGATACGCTGGCACCCCTGAGTCTCATGCTAATCCTGGTAATCGATGCGCACGACGACTACGGCTTGCAACGCATTCGCCTGCGGGCCAGGCGGATCAGCAGGATCGGCCTGGAGGACACGCTCCCGACCCAGCCCATCCCCCTGCCCGGCGAGCAACCCGACCGGGCGATTCTGACCCATCAGTTCGATCTGAACGGGTTGGGCCTGCTGCCGGGCGATACCGTGCGTTACCTGGTCGAGGCGTGGGACAACGCGCCCCAGTCGCAGGTGGGCACCTCTCCGGAATATGTATTGCGGCTGCCGACGATGAGTGAGGTCCGCGCGGCGGCGCGTGCGGCCTCCGAGGCTGTCGGTAGCCGACTCGACAGCCTGGCCGAGAAGATCCGCCAATTGCAGCGGCAGACCGAAGACCTTTCGCGCGAGCGGCAGCGAAGCGAGAACGAAGGCCCCGGTCAACGCGAGCAGACCTTGTCGTTCGAAGATGCGGAGCGGGCCGAAGCCGCCGCCAGGGCTCAGCAGGAACTGATGCGGGAAGCGCAGGCGCTGCAGGACGCGATGGAGGCGCTGCAACAGGGCGCGCGCGACGCCGGACTCGATGACCCCGAGTGGCAGGCCCAGCTGTCGGAGATTCGCGAGCAACTGCGGCGCGCGCTGTCGCCGGAATTGCGCGCCAAGTTGGATGAACTGCAACAGGCCTTGCAGGAACTCAATGCCGAGCGAACTAGGGAGGCCCTGCAGGACCTGGCTGCTGCGCAGCGGGAACTGCGTGAGGCGCTGGAGCGCAGCAGAGAGTTGTTCCGACGCGCCGCCCTAGAAGGAGAGATGGCCAACCTGGCCGAAGAGGCGTCGGACCTGGCACAGGACCAGGAACGCTGGACGGAAGAAGTAACCGAGGCCGACTCGGCGGCCGCCGCGTCATTGGAGGAGAGCTTGGCCCAGCGGGCCGACAGCATGGCCGCAGCCCTCGCCCGCCTGGGGGAGCAGCTCGACAGCGAGGCGATGCAGCAAGCCATGCAGCAGGCCGCGCAACAGGCGGCTGACGCCGCGCAACAAATGCAAAACGCCGCCGACCTCGCCCGCATGGGGGATATGAGCGGCGCCAAGCAACAGGGCCAGCAGGCCTTGCAGCAGCTGCAGCCGTTGAGTGACCAGCTCCAGCAGCAGCGATCGGACATGCAGGAGCAATGGCGCCAGCAAGTCATCGAGGCGCTCGATCTGGGGCTGGCGGAGGCCAGCCGGCTCCTGGAACAGCAGTTGAAGGTGGAGCGATCGGCTCGCACGGGAGCCTCTCCGGCGCGGCAACGAGCCGAACAGGCAGCCGTGGAAGAAGGCGTACAGAAACTGGTGGAACGTATGCAGCAGCTCTCGGGTGAGAATGCCCTGGTGCCTCCCGAGATCGCCACCGCCCTCGCGACCGCGCAGCGCCAGATGAAACTCTCTCGCGAGGCACTTTCCACGGGCACACCCAACCAACGCGAGGCGGGAGAGCGGGCGGGGCAGGGGGGCGATGCGCTGAACGCGGCGGCCTATCTGATGCTTCGCGCCCGGGGCGACGTGTCCGGTTCCGGATCAGGCTCCGGGATGACCGAGGCGATGGAACAGATGATTCAGTTGGCCCAACAACAAGGCCAGTTGAGCCAACAAGCCGGTTCGTTGTTGCCGATGATCGGGCAATCGGGAATGCGGGAACAACTGATGGCGCTCAGTGAAAGCCAGCGCCGCCTGGCCGAAGAACTCGAACGCATGCGGGCGCAGGGCGATATGCCGCAGGCCGGGCCCTTGGCCGAAGAGGCCCGGGAACTCGCCCGGCGCCTGGAGGCGGGCCGTCTGGATCGCGAGACGGTGACGCGACAGGAGCGGCTGTTCCGTCGTCTCCTGGATCAGGGCCGGACCCTGCAAGGCCAGGAAGAAGACGAAGAAAAAGAGCGGCAGAGCCGGACCCCGCAAACCGACAGTGTCAGGCTGCCGCCCGCGCTGCGCGCCCAACTAGGGGACGCCGACGACCAGATCCGCCTTCCCTCCTGGGAGGAGTTGCAACGTTTCTCCCCCGAGGAGCGCCGCCTGGTGGTCGAATATTTCCGCCGGCTGACGGACGCCCGAAGCCCCTAGCATGCGTCGAACTTCCCTCGTCACTCGCTTCGGGCTGGTCTTTCTCCTCGTTGCCTGCGCCTGGCCGGCCCATGCCCAACGGCTCGGTGTTGCCCGCGCGTTCGATCTGGAGCGGCGCGGCAGTTACGCACAAGCGGTCGAGGCGTACCGCCGAGTCCTCGAGGAGAATCCCGGAGACATCACCGGGCTGCTGGGATTGGAGCGGTCGCTTCTCCCGCTGGGGCGGACCGACGAGATCATTCCCCTGGTGCGCCAGGCGTTGCAGACCGATTCGACCACCTCAGCGATCTACGCTATTGGGGTCCGTGCCTGGGCCTCGCTCGATGAACCCGACAGCCTCGAAGCTATGGTGCGGCGGTGGGCGTCGATGCGTCCGGATGAGGAAACCCCCTATCGCGAATGGGGCCGCTCGCTCCTGCGGGGTCAGGATCGGGATGGTGCGCGCCGGGCCTACCTGGCCGGGCGGGAGGCTCTGGGAGAGCCGTCCGCCCTGGCAGCCGAACTTGCCCTGCTGGCCACGGCCGGGGGCAACTACGCGGCCGCTGCCCGGGAGTGGGCATTGGCCGCGCACCGCTTGCCCGGCTATCGCGCCTCCGCCCTCAGCAGCCTGAGCCAGACGCCGGAACAGTATCGGGACGAGGTCCTCGATCAACTCCGGAGCGATACCCTGGTGATGGCGACGAGGATCGAGGCCGAGCTGCTGGCCCGTTGGGGTGACCCGGTTCGAGGCTACCGGCTGTTCGCCGGAACGCTGGAAGACAATCCCGTCCAGGCCATCCAGGCCATCAGGCTGTTTCTCGAGCCGTTGCGAAGCCAACCCGGTTCAGAAGTCCGGATGGTCCAGGGGCTGGCGTTTGAAGACATGGCTCGACGGTCGACCGGTCCCCAGGCGGCGCGGATGAGGCTCGAAGCCGCCCGTGCCTATGGCGAGGCCGGGGACCAGGAATCCGCCCGCCGCATGCTGGCGGCCCTGGCGAGCGACCCCAGCGCCCCGACGGATCTGGTGGCCGGCGCTACCGCGACGCTGATCGAAGTGCTGGTGGCCGAGGGACGCATTGACGAAGCCGAGCGGCGTCTGGAAGAGTTTCAGGAAAGCGTCGGCGGTGAGGATCGACTCGTGCTGCGCCGCGCCATTGCCTGGGGCTGGATCTACCAGCGCGAGCTCGACCGGGCCGCACAGCTCGTCGCCACGGACAGTACCGTCGATGGATTCGCCGTGTCCGGCTACATCGCCCTGTTCCACGGAGACATCAAGGGAACCATCGAGCGGTTCCAGGTGGCCGGTCCCTACGCGGGCACCCGGGAAGAAGCCGCCGCGCGGACCAGCTTGCTCGCTCTATTGCAGTCCATCGAGTCCGACACGGTTGCGGCCCTCGGCGAGGGGTTGCTGACCCTCCACCTTGGTGACAGCGCGGCGGCCGTGACGCTGTTGGCAAACCTGGCCGAACGATTGCCCAACCAGGATGGCGGTGCGGAGTTGTATCTGCTGATCGGCAAGGTGGCGGCGGCCACGAACGACCCGGTGTCGGCGGAACTGTGGTTCGGTTTGTCAGCGGCTGGGGGTGCACCCGCCACGGCACCGGCCGCCGAGTTGGAACTGGCGCGGTTGCTCATCGGCTTGGGACGCAACCAGGAAGCGGTCGAGACCCTGGAGCACCTGATTCTGACGTATGGGGACAGTGCCATGGTCCCTCAGGCACGCCGGTTGTTGGATCAGGCGCGCGGGGGGGTGCCACGGATATGAAGCGTCGCGACTTCCTGAAGCATTCCAGTCTGGCGCTGGCCGCGGCCGAACCGCTGGCCCGGCTGACCCGCTGGCCCGCCCCGGCCAGCCCGTGGTTGCTGATTCCGATGGACGACACCCAAACCGATCACCTGAAGGCCTACGGCGTGACGTTCCGGGTGCTCGGACGCGGTGACCGCTGCGAGTGGTTTCTGAACTATCGCGATGGCGCGTTCCTCGTCCCCGGCGACGATGCCACTGCGCGCGACGCGCAGCTTTCCGGCGTGAGGGTGGAAGCGGTGGACGAGGGCGCGTTGCTGGGCATTCGTGCCGAGGTGGCGGCGGGGAACATGGAAGCGGTGCCGCTGGAGAAGGCGCCTGACGTCGCGGTGTATGCACCGCCCGATGCGGCCCCGTGGGATGATGCGGTGACCATGGCGCTGCAGTACGCCGGCATCGACTTCAAATCGATCTGGGACGGTGAAGTGCTCGGTACCGGCCTGGCGGATTACGACTGGCTGCACCTGCATCACGAGGACTTTACCGGACAATACTCGAAGTTCTTCCTCAACTACTCAGGCAGCGCCTGGCTCAACAGAATGGTGTCGTTGAACGAGTCGATGGCGCGGTCGATGGGCTATCCCGAAGTTCCTTCTCTCAAGCGGGCGGTGGCGGAGCGGATTCGTTCCTTTGTGCTGGATGGGGGCTTTCTGTTCGCGATGTGCACGGCGACCGAGACGCTCGATTTGGCCTTGGCGGGGGCGAGCGTCGATCTCGCCGCCAACTACGCGGACGGTGACCCCATGGATCCCAACGCGAGCACCAAGATGGATTGGAGTCGCTCGTTGGCGTTTCGCGATGCCGAGTTGGTACTGAGCCCCACGGTGCCTCAATTTTCGGATATCGACGGCCACCAGGTCAACGCGCCGGCGCGGCGCCAGTCCCTCGGATCGTTCACCTTGTTCAGCTTCAGCGCCAAGATCGATCCCGTCGCAACCATGCTGGTGCAGAACCATCGCGAAGTGATTCCCGATTTCTATGGACTCACCACTTCGTTCAACCGCCACACCGTCAAACCGGGCGTGACCATCCTGGCTGACGAGCCCGGCTCGCGCTGGGTGAAGTACCTCCATGGTGAGGCTGGGGACGGCACCTGGACTTTCTTCGGCGGGCACGACCCGGAGGACCCGCAGCACCAGATCGGGGACGCTCCGACCGACCTGTCCCTGCACCCCCATTCGCCGGGCTACCGGCTGATCCTCAACAACGTCCTGTTCCCGGCGGCGAAGAAGAAAGAACTGAAAACGTGAATGAGGGGGACTGGACTAGCCCTCTTAGCCCTTTAGCCCTCCTAGTGCCTAGCTCCATTACCTTCCGGCATGGCCCCCACCCCATCATTCCCTTCCGACCGAATCCACCCCGAAGTCAGGGACTTCCTGGCGAGCGAGATCCGCCACGCAGGGGGTCGGGAAGTCTGTTTCGTAGCGTCGGTGGATGCCGACGGGATCATCTCCGCCGCCCGGCCCGTGGCTCGCGGAACCCCCGACATGGTGCTGGCGCTGCCCGGTATCGCCGACCGCGGGGAGATGCTGCTGCACAACCACCCCGACGGTCCCCTGGAACCCTCGGCGGCCGACCTCAACATCGCCGCCCGGTTACACGACGACGGCATCGGCTTCGGCATCATCGACAACACCGCCGACAGGCTCTATGTCGTCACCGAAGTGCCCCGTGACCGTGAACTCGAGCCCCTCGACCCGTACGCGATCGTCGACACGTTCGGGGAGGATGGACCCATCAGCAGAGTCATGGGCCAATACGAGGACCGGCCCAGCCAGCGCGACATGAGCGCCTACATCGCCGACGCATACAACGACGGCGGGGTGCAGGTGCTCGAGGCCGGAACGGGCGTGGGCAAGTCCTTCGCCTATCTCGTGCCCGCGTTGGCGTGGGCCAGACAGAACGGTGAGCGCACCATCGTCAGTACCAATACCATCAATCTGCAGGAGCAGTTGGTGGGCAAGGACCTGCCGCTGTTGCGGGACGCGCTCTCGGACGGAGACTACACGCCGCGCTTCGCGATGCTCAAGGGTTGGCGCAACTACCTTTGCCTGGCACGCCTGGAGCAGGCGGCGACGGGCCAACAGACATTGCTCGAACCGGAACGACACGACGAACTGTTGTCGCTGGTCGAGTGGGCCGCCGGTACCGGCGACGGCTCCCTCAGTGATTTGCCGGTTGCCCCCTCGACCGAGGTGTGGGACGAGGTGAGTGCCGAGTCGGACCTCTGCACCCGGCTCAAGTGTTCTCATTTCGACCGGTGCTTTCTGTTTCGGGCCCGGCGCCGCGCGGCGGAAGCCGACGTAGTCGTGGTGAACCACCATCTGCTGGCCGCCGACCTCGCCGTCCGACAGGCACAGGACAATTGGCTGGAGGCTGCGGTGTTGCCGCCGTACCGCCGGCTGATCCTCGATGAGGCACACCACCTCGAAGACGTGGCGGCGGGCCACCTCGGCATACACGTGACCAGCCGCGGGGTCGGCCGGCTGTTGTCCCGTTTCGAACGAAACGGACGTGGCCTGGTCCCGACCCTGGCGCAGGAGCTAGTCCTCCAGGACGACTTGCTGAGCCGCGCCAGTCTGGACCTCCTGCGGGAACGCCTCCAGCCGTCCCTCACCACGGCACGCCAAGCGTCCGATCGGTTGTTCCAGCGGTTGTTCGACCGTCTGGAGGAGGTCCGGGGCGGGACGCTGCGGCTTACCGATGAGTTCACCGGCGAACCGATCTGGGAACAGGGCCTCACGGTCGATCTCGACGGGACGATCGGCGCTTTCCGCCAGGTACGGGATCATATCGAGACCATCGCCGACCGGCTCATCGACGCCGAATCGAGTGAACGACGCCAACTGCTCCTCCAGGAACTGCGCGGCGTCATCCGGCGTCTGGAAACCATCACCGATGGTCTGAATCGCACCCTCCGACCTGCCGCCGGAGGGCCTCCGACGGTGCGGTGGATGGAGCGAGCCGGAAAGCGCGGTGCCCATGTGCGACTCTCCGCCGTGCCGCTGGATCTCGCACCGGTCCTGCGGGAGCTGATTTTCGATCGGGTCGAAACCGTCGCGTTGACCAGTGCCACTCTGGCGGCCAGTGGCGATTTCGGTTTTCTGGAATCACGTTTGGGGTTGAACGAAGAGCCGTCACGAGTCACTGTGCGGGAAATCTTCCCGTCGCCGTTCGACTACGGGGAACAGTGCCTGTTCGGCATTCCTGAGGACGTCCCTGATCCGCGCGAGGATGAACCGGCGCACGACGCGGCGGTTTGCCGGGTGGTAGTCGACCTGGCCCACGCCTCCGGCGGTGGCATGTTCGTTTTGTTTACCAGCCACGCTGCCCTGCGGCGGGCGGCGGCCGAGCTGCGCGGGACCCTGGGAACCCGCTGGCCTCTGCTGGTCCAGGGTGAGGCGCCGCGGGAGGCTCTACTGAAGCGATTCCGCGAGGTCGGCAACGGCATCCTCCTGGGGACCGATTCGTTCTGGGAGGGGGTCGACGTGCCGGGCCAGGCGTTGCGCGCGTTGGTGCTGACGAAGCTCCCGTTCAAGGTGCCCAACGAACCCGTCACCGCGGCGAGGCTGGAGCGTTTGGCGGAACAGGAGCAAGACGGCTTCATGCATTACCTGCTGCCGCATGCGGCGCTCAAGTTGAAGCAGGGATTTGGACGGCTCATCCGGTCACGCCGGGACGTGGGCGTCGTGGTATTGCTCGACCCCAGGGTCACTCGTAAGCGGTATGGGCCGCTGATGTTGGCCAGTCTGCCACCGGCGGAGCGGGTGACCGGCCGCTGGACAGATGTCCTGTCACGGTGCGAAGATTTCTTCGCCCACCATGAACTCGGCGAGCAGTTTGCTGATCTGACGGAACCCGAAGCCGGTCTTCCGGTGTCTTCCTAGAACATGAATGAGATCCGCCTAGCCGAACGCCTGCAGAACTTGCCGGGGCACCCTCTCGCCCATGAAGTATCCGTTTGACCTCTTGGGGCCTCGGCATCGCCGCAGGCCGGTGGCGGTTGCGCTCAGCACCCTGGCCCATGTGGCCGGCATTCTCGTGCTGGTCATGTGGTGGCGCCAACCGGAGACCGGTTCTCACGACACCCAGCTCATCGTCTTGGCGCCAACTGACCGACCGCTGGAGGCACCCGTCGAGTATGTCGAGCGCCGGAAGCCGCCGGCGCGCTCCCTGCCACCCAGGTTCGAGGTGGAACCGGAAGTCATCCGCCGGGCCGGCGCGGCCGTGTTCTCGCCGGAACTCCGGGGGGGCGTGGTGCCGGGTGGGGTAGGGTCCGGAGGCTTTGACGGGGTCCTCGCTGCGGGTGAACTCCGCCCCACCTATCAGAGCGGCCACCTGTGGGTTCCGCCGCTGCCGCTGACTCCGGAGGAGATCGCCGAGCGACTGCAATATCTCGTCTCGTTGGGAAGTGTCGGGTCGGGTAACGGCGCCGGAGGCGGTGACGGCACGGGTGGTGGGGGTGGTGGAGTGCTCGATCCCGAACTGATCGACAGCGCCGTCACCGCCATCGTGCAGGGGTACCTCGATTCGGTCGCGAGCGAGCCGGGCGCCGACTTGCAGCAACTCCCTTCCTGGACTACGGATATTGCCGGTCTCGACTTCGGCATAGATCAGAGTTGGATCTACTTCGCGGGGCTCAAGATCCCGGCCGCGGTCCTGGCCCTGCTGCCGCTACCCCGGGACCGCGGCAACTACTTCCGAGACCGCGAGTGGGCGTGGATGATGGACGTCCGCCGCGACATTTACTACTCGGCGTGGATTGCGGATACGAAGGAAGAGTTCAAGGAGAACGTCCGCAAGCTGCGGGAGCGGAGGGAACACGAGTATCAGCTGGCGCGCAATCAGCGGCTGGCGCCGGTACTCGTCGAGGATTCGGTCGGGGTAGACACCACGGGTGGGGAGGGGGAGCGCGAGCGGACGCCGTGACCGCAAGGCAGATCGCCTGAGAGCTGATCAGTTTTCGTCCGGTCGGATTCTTCACTCCAAGTCAATGCTCCGGACTCACCAGCCCCTAGGGGCTGGGCGGGCGGCTGATTCGGCCGCTAGCATCGAGCAGGGCGGCGCTCGATCCAAAATCCTCTCGCGAAACCCGGGCGACCAGATCGACCGCTTGACCGGTGGGGTCGGGTTGCGGGCCCGCCCGGGGTGGTTGGATGAGCGGGATGATCCGGCCGTCGACAAAGCCGCCGCCTGGGCCAACCGTCAATTGCAGCACGACGGTAACGCCCAGGGGGCCGCTCAGGTTGAACCCGCGGTACGTCACGAAGTTCCCCAATGAATAGGCGATGAGTCGCCCGCGATAGAACTCGATACCTCGCAGCACGTGCGGTCCGTGTCCCACCACGGCGTCCGCCCCCGCGTCGATCACCCGCCGGCTCCAGAGGCGCAAATCACCGCGGGGCTCCCGGCCCAGGAACTCGGGCCCGTCCCCTGTGTGTATGGCGTCGGAGCCCTCGTCTCCGCCGTGGAATGTCACCAACAGCAGGTCCACCAGTGGTCGGATCGAATCCACCACCGCCACGCTCCGCTCGATGTCCAGCAGGTTGTAGGAGTGCGGATAGGTGGTGAAACCGATGAGTCCGACCACGGTGATACTGTCGGCCCGCCACAGCGTATCGACGGCGATCATGCCGAGCGGACCGACTACCTGAAGCCCGACCTCCTGCAGCCCGGTAGCGGTAGCCACCCGGCCCTCTGGGCCCAAGTCGTTGGCGTGGTTGTTGGCCAGGGTGAGATGGGTGAACCCGGCTTCGACGAGACGCGGTGCCAGGAA
>JAZFYL010000062.1:0-4243 GCA_036443495.1 Gemmatimonadales bacterium
ATCTGAGGGCCTCAAATGGAGCTGGGAGCTAGGAGCCTGGAGCCGAATGATACACTACCGACGGAGGCCAGAAGCCAGATGCCAGGAAACTGAAAGCAGGCACCAGCTTGGCCTCCGGTACCTGGCCTCTGGCTTCTCTCATTTCCGTTGTCCAATTTCTGTTTTCCGCCCTACGCCGACCGCCTGTCCGCCCGACCGCCATACCGCCCGTCGGCCCACATTGAAACGTCCCCCGGGCTTTCTACGTACATTGCGGCGATGACAGCACCGATGAGCACCGAATTCCTGGCCCTGCAGGAACACCTGGCGGGCCGCTACTCTGTCGAGCGTGAGCTGGGACGGGGCGGGATGGGCGTGGTCCTCCTGGCCCGCGACGTGGCCCTCGACCGGCTGGTAGCCATCAAGCTCCTGCCGTCCGCGCTGGCTGCCAACCCGGAGTATCGGCGCCGCTTTCTCAAGGAGGCGCGGACTGCGGCCGGCCTGTCCCATCCCAACATCGTCCCCATCCACGCGGTGGAAGAACACGACGAGCTCGTGTTTTTCGTCATGGGGTACGTGGACGGCGAAACGTTGGGCGAGCGGGTTGCGCGGACGGGGCCGCTCTCCCCCCGGTTCGGCATGAAGGTGATGCAGGATGTCGCGTGGGCACTGGCCTACGCGCACCAGCGTGGGGTGATCCACCGGGATATCAAGCCCGACAACATCATGATCGAGAGCGGTACCGACCGCTCCCTGCTCACCGACTTCGGCATCGCGCTGGGGAAACGCGACACCGACAGCGGCGGGGAAGTGATCGGTACCGCACGCTACATGAGCCCCGAACAAGCCTGCGGCGAAACCGTCGACGCCCGCAGCGACCTTTACTCACTGAGCGCCACGATGTTCTACGCGCTCACCGGACGGCCACCGTTCGATGCCGGTAACGTCCAGGCGATCCTGGCCAAGCAGGTCACCGAGCCCGCACCTCAAATCGTGGTGGCCCGGCCCGAAGTCCCCGATCGATTCGCCGAGGTCATCGAGAGCTGCCTGGCGAAAGCCCCAGCCGACCGGCTGCAGACCGGCGATGACGTTGCCCGGGCGATCGGCGAGGTCCGCGGTCGTGATTTCCGCGCGCCGCCACTCGTTCGGAGCTTCGTCCGCAACGCGCAGGTCACCACCATGGTGTTGTTGGCGATCCTGCTGGCCGACCAGGGGGTGACGGTCGGCGCCGGCGGTGGGGTGTCGTTCAACGGCGGACCGGGGATCATCGGCGCCATCCTCGTCTTCCAGCTGGTCGTCGTGGCCCGGCGGCTGCTGCGCGAAGGGTACGCCTTCGATGACATCCGCGAGGCGCTGTTGGCCGAGGCCAAGGTGCAGGAGGAGGAAGCGGACGTCATCAAACAGCGCAAATGGATCCGGAAGCTCGACAATCTCTGGCACCGGCTTTGGGCGGGTGGCCTGGGACGATGGTTCTTCAGGATGTCGGGGATCGGACTCACGCCGCCGGAGCGTCATGCCCTACCCTCCTCCGACGCCACCGAACTGGTCCTGGGGCGCTCGACCATGGCGGCCTATGAGGCCCTGCCCCAGGACGCCAGGCGCCAGGTTCGGGACATGCCGGACATCGTCGGTCGGCTGGAGGACCGAGCCGAAGCGCTCCGCGCCCGAGGCGCCACCGGTGAGCGACTCGGCCAGACCATGGCCGCGCTGGAAAACCTGCGCCTGGCCATGCTCAAGCTGCGCGCCGGGGTGGGCACGGTGGAAGACCTGACCCTCTACCTCCAGAAGGCCAAGGACATAGGGGAACAGGTAGACCGGCAGGTGGAGGCACGACAAGAGGTGGAGGAAGTGATTCGGCGGCCTGGCGGTCAGGCGGTCGGGCGGTCAGAAGTGCGGTGAGCGGTGCGCCGTAGCAGTACAAGCCCATAGCTCATAGCTCATTGCCCACAGCACCCTCGAGCTTCTGGCTTCCTACTCCGCCCGTAGGCACTCCGTTGGATCCGCCGCCGCGGCCTTCCTCGCAGGCAAACAAACCGCCAGCAATCCCACGAGCAGCAACCCCAGGCTGGCACCGGCGAACGCGACCGGGTCGCGGCCCTGCACCTCATAGAGCAAACCACTCACCAGCCCGGCGCCGGCCGCCGTGATAACACCACCGATCACCACGCCCGCCAGTATCAACACGAACCCGCGACCCACCACCAGCCGGACGACCGATGCCGGACTCGACCCCAAGGCCATTCGGATGCCGAACTCCCGGCGCCTCTGCCCCACCAGGTAGTTGATCACACCGAACAGCCCCAGGCCCGATACCAACGCGGCGAACGCGGCGAAGACGGCTACCAGCGACGTTACCGCCCGAGCGGCGAACAACTGTTCCTCGACGATAGCCGTCATGGTACGGATGTCCGTTACCGGCGCCGCCGATTCCAATTCCCGGATCATCGCCCTCACCGCGCTTGCCACCGCCGTAGGCCGGCCCGAGGTCCGGATCGCGAGACTCGTTTGTTGATTCCAGGGGAACGGGTTCTGCCCGTAAGGACGGTAGAACTCCGGCTTCACCCCATCCACCAGCGTGCCCTGTTTCACGTCGCCCACCACGCCGACCACCACGGGAGTGGGATCGTCCCAATCACTACCCAACCGGAGTCGCTGCCCCACCGCGTCGATGCCGGGCCACAACGTGTTCGCCAAGGCGCGGTTGATGATCACCTCATCGCCGTCGTCCTCGCCCCAATCCACAAATGACCGGCCAGCCATCAGCGTCATTCCGGCGGTTCGGAGGTAGTCGGGTGAGATGATGCGCGTTACCGCCGACAAGCGGTCTTCGGATGGCGGTGGCGGTTGGTCGGCGCGCGACACCGAGGTCGACCAGACATCACCGGCCAGGGGGAGGTGGCTCGTGATACCGGCCGTGACAACCCCCGGTAGGGCCCTCGAGCGATCCACGATCTGGCGGAAGAACGACATCTGGCGCTCGACCCCGGTCAACGTATCGCCCGAGAATGGGGCGGCGGCGTCAGGTGGAAACAGAGATGTTCCGCCCATTTCGATCGTGAGGGTGAGTACGCCTTCGGGCACCAGACCTGGATCGATTTGGGTTTGGCGCTGGAGGCTCCTGACGGTGAGGCCCGCCCCCGCCAACAACACGACGGCCAGCGCTACCTCCGCCACCACCAGGACGTCACGGACTCGGCCGGCCCCCCCCACCGGCCGTCTGGCCCGCACCGGCCCGAAGCAACGTCGAGCCCGAGGCATCGCGCAGCGCGGCGAACAACCCGAATACGAGGCCGATGGACAGGCCAGCGGCCAGCGATACGGCAATCACCACCCCGTTAATCTCGAGTTCCGCGGCGCGCGGCAAGTCGAGCAACGCCATGGCACCGATGGCACGAAGCGCCACGGCCGCCAGGGTGAGGCCGAGGACTCCGGCTACGCCACCCAGCAACATCGATTGCGCCAGCTCGTGTGTCATCAGGCGGCGGCGCGGCGCCCCCAGGGCGCGACGAACGGCACGATCGCGATCGCGAGCCATGGCGCGTGCCAGCATCAGGTTGGCCACGTTCGCCACGGCGACCAGCAGGAGCAGTACGGTAGCGCCGAAGAGTCCCAGCAAGACGGGTCGCGCCTGGCTCACCACCGGTTCGTGTAGTGGCTCGACATGGACACCGAGTCCACCGAGGTCGTCGGGATACTCCTCGGCAAGGCGCTGCGTCATGAGGGAAAAATCACTCCGGACTTGGGCGACCTCGATGCCGGGTCGCATCCTCCCGAACACCCGCACGAACTGGGCACGACGGGACGGGTCCGCACCGAAGTCGAGCGGTACCCAGAATTCCGCCTCGCTGGCCCAAAACGGTGGGAACCCGAAGTCGGCGGGCATCACCCCCAGCACCTCGTGCGGGTCGCCGTCCAGGCGAACAGTCCGGCCGACGATCGCGCTGTCGCCCCCAAACTCGCGCCGCCACAAGGCATGTCCCAAGACGACGACACGAACCTCGGCGCCCAGTGAGTCGGCGGTGTGCCACGTCCGGCCCAACATCGGATCGGCCCTGAGCAAGTCGAACAGTGACCAGGTCGCCCGCAGCCCATCGAGCTTGCGCGGTTCCTCGGCCAAGAGCGTGGCGCTCCAGGGATGCGCCGCGGTGAGCTGCTCGACCGTGCGGTTGTCCCGTCGCCAGTCGAGCACGTTGGCCGGTGAACTGGGGCTCCGATCGGTTTCGCCCAAGTCGGTCGTGAAGATCGCTACCAGCCGGTCGGCTTC
>JAZFYL010000063.1:0-16083 GCA_036443495.1 Gemmatimonadales bacterium
CCGGGGACATCGCGGGAGCCCTGTGTGAAAGACTTGTCAGAGAAGGCTCCCGATTCATGACCTATTCCTTATTCAAGGCAAGGCCTGTACCACTTGAGCGACCTGGGGCCGTGTGGAGTGAGCAGGAGAGCTACCGGCGGGCCACGAGCAGATCCAAGTTACGCATCGCGGGAGACCGCCCCACGGTCGCCCGGTCAAGCACACCCCCCCGCTCAAGTATCGAAGCGCCAATTCACCGCCAGCATGAAGAGCTGCTGGTCGGGAACCAACATGTTGCCGGCGCCCCGGTAGAACCCGACCTTGGGGCCCCGTGGAATGGTCGAACCGGTACTCGGCTCTGACTTGGAGTAGCTGTCGCCGAGTCGTGATTTCATAGCGAACCGCGGCGGTGAGGGCGGTGATGGTCTGACGGGCGGACGTCAGCAACCCGTCCTCGTCGCGGAAGAACTCGGGCCGGAGGCCCACCGACCAGGGCCCACCCCGGGGCTGCCAGTTGAGCCACACCGCCCCCCAGGACCACTGATACCGCGGGTTGCCGGACACCATCGCCTGTTTCTCGTTGCCCCACCCCAGGTTGCCCACCAACCCGAAATCGCCGAAGTCGATTTCGCCAATCCCTTCCACGGCCAGCCGCCAGAAGTCCAATGCCGTCTCCTGTTGCTCAGGGCCGTAAAACACGTTCCCCCGCAACCAAGCGCTCTCGTTTACATCCCAATGCAGACGACCCCCGTAGCTCGGGACGCTGTTGGGCGAAGACAGGTAGTCCCAACCGCTGGCCACCATCACTCCAGCACTCACCGCCCCATCGTAGGGATACTTGGCGATGACGCCCCATGGGAAATAGGGAACGTTGTCGACCCCGTAGATGCGGGTGTAAGTCGGATTGTCGATGGCATGGAAGCTCTCGTATCCCAGGTGGCCGGGGATGAGGCCGCCGGCGAGGGCCAGGGCCTCTCCGCCCACGGGAGCGAGGTAGGTCACGTAGGTGTAGTAGAGGTACTTGAGCGCGTCGTTCAAACTTGCGTTGTCGGTGACGAGATTTTCGACGTCCTTGCCCGCCTGCAATCCCCCACGAAACCCACCGTGATGCCAGGTCAGGTTTCCGGTAGACCTCGAGCGTGCCGCTGTTGAACGCTAACCGATCGACGGTCGCAGTTGTGGACTTGCTGCGCCACAGGTGGTTGGCGGCCGATTGTTACTGAAGGCATATCCCAGGTCGAGATAAGCCCCGCCGTGGGCGACTCCCTTTGCCCCGCTCGCCTGAGCGTCTTCGGTCGCGGGCCGCTCCAGCCCCTCGTTCTGGCCCGCGGCCACCGAGAGCGGCAGCATGAAGGCACCCAGGAAAACCAGCAGCCGTCTCCTGATATCGAGTGACGGCATGTCACCCCCGGGGGTGGAAGCGCCGGTGCACGTCGCGCAGATACTCCCGGTCCACGTGGGTGTAGATCTGGGTCGTGGACAGGTCGGCGTGGCCCAGCATCTCCTGCACCGCTCGGAGATCGGCGCCACCCTCCAGCAGATGGGTAGCGAAGCTGTGTCTCAGGGTGTGCGGCGAGACCCGCTTGGAGATCCGGGCCCGCTCTGCAGCCCGCTTGACGATACCCCAGGCTCCGACCCGGGACAGCGGTCGTCCCCGCGCGTTCAAGAGCACCCGCCCCTCGGTCCGGCCCCGATCGAGTTCGGGTCGCAACGAGTGGAGGTAAACCGATATCGTCCCGACGACGTTCCGGCCGATCGGGACGAGGCGCTCCTTGCTGCCCTTGCCGAAGGCTCGGACGAGGCCCTCGGTCAGGATCAGGTCGGGGATCTTGAGCCCGCAGAGTTCCGACACCCTGAGGCCGGCTCCGTACCCCAAATCCAGTAGCGCACGATCCCGCCAGCCGAGGCGGTCCTCGATCTTCGGCGCCTCGAGCAGAGACTGCATCTCAGCCACGGAGAGGGTATCAGGCAGGCTGCGCCCCGGCCGCGGAGGCTGCAATCGCTCGGTGGGATCTTCCTCCAGCTTCCCTTCCCCGACGAGAAAGGCGTAGTAGGTCCTGGCAGCCGAGATCTGCCGCCGGATGGTGGCCGCGCTGAGCCCCAGGTCCTTGAGTTCGAACACAAAGTCGCGTAACAGCTCGCTGGATGCCCCTGCTGGGTCGTGGACGCCCTGGGACCACGCAAACTGGGCCAACCGCCTGATGTCACGGGTGTAACTGTCGACGGTGTTGAGGCTGTGGCCCGCCTCGAGTGAGAGGTAGTCCTGGAACGGCTCGATCCAGAAGGCCCGGTCCAACTCGGCCCGCTGTTTTTCGGCCAGCCCCGTCATGTGCCCTCGGCCCGAACCCGAATGCCGGACCACGATTCCCGGGCGACACGCTCCGCCTCTTCCGCGGACACCGCCAATAGGGCCGCCGCACGCCCCAGCAGCCGTTGCTGGTGCTTGTTGGGGGGACCATCCCTGAGGGCGGCGCGCCACATCCGGTGCAGTAGTCGCGCCCGGTCTTCGATGGTGTAGTCACCAGTGAGCTGGTCGGCTTGCGCGGCGAGTTCGGCCGGAGAAGCGCCGCTGGGTCGTTCGAGATCCCAGCGCTCGATCAAATGGGCTTCCACCAGTTGCCGCTCTTCCTCTCCGAGTTCCTCATCTGCAAAGACGAGTTCGAGCACCAACGCGGCGGCGTTCCGCAGCGCGGGATCGCGCTCCATGTGAGGATGGGCCGCTTCCTCCTCCAGCGCCCGACGGAGCTTGAGACCCGCTTTGCGGCGCCGCTCGCCTCGCCGCCGCAAGATTACCACTGCAACGACGACCACCAGGGCCACGGCAAACAGGCCGAGCGAGCGGTTCACGTTGGAAATCCAGCGAGCGACGGTACTCCACTCTGCCCCGAGCTTTGCGGCCAAGGCGGTGATGGTCCCATACCAGATGGCCGAGGCGAGGAAGATGGGGGTCAGGGCTCGGGCCGGGCTCAGGTGGACCAACCCAGCGAAGGCGGGCACCACGGCTCGCACCCCGGGAAGGAACCGGCTCAGAAAGATGCCCGCCGTTCCGAAACGGGCATACTCCCGTTCAATGGTTGCGATGGATCGCGGGGAGAGCAGACGACGCCCGATGGGCCCCTCGGTAAAGCCCCTCCCGTACTTCCAGGTCGCGGTGTACACCACCGTGGCCCCACCGCAGTTGGCCACCCAGGTGACGACAAAGACGCCCAGCGGGCTGGTCAACCCGCGGTTGGACATGAACGCGCCGAGCGCGACCGCCGTGTCGGCCGGGAGCAGCGGAAGGATGTTCTCGACGGCCGCCAACACTCCGATCGCGAGATACACCGCGCCGGACGGCATGGTGGCGATCCAGTCCAGCAACCCTTCGATTATCGGGCCTCCAAGGTGGCAACGGCCATGACGGCCACCCCCTCACCCCGGCCGATCCACCCCATGCCTTCGTTCGTCTTGGCTTTGACGGAGATAGCCTCTCTCCCGGTCGAAAGCGCACCGGCCAGGCACCGAGCCATCGCTTCGGTGTAGGCAGCCAGCTTGGGGCGTTCGAGCACGACGGTGATGTCGGCCTGGACGAAGTGGAACCCCATGGCGTTTACATGGGCGTGCGACGTTCGCAGCAACTCGATGGAGTCCGCGTCTTTCCATTGGGGATCGGTGTCGGGGAAAAGCTTCCCGATGTCGCCGGCCGCCGCCGCGCCGAGGATGGCGTCGGTTAGCGCATGAGCGACGGCGTCGGCATCGGAGTGTCCCACCAGTCCCCGGTCGTGTGGAATCGTCTGGCCGCCGAGAACAAGTGGCCGCCCCTCGGCGAAGCGGTGCGAGTCGTAGCCAACACCGATACGGATCATGTCAGCGGAGGGCGGCGGAGGGCAGCGGTGGGCGGCGGGGGGCGGAGGAATACTGGAAGGCGCCCCCCAGCCCTCCGCTGCCCTCCGCTGCCCGCCGCTGCCCGCCGCTGTTCACGCGGCTGCCGGTTCTTCGATGAGGGAGTAGTCCTGCCGTCGCCGGCGCGCCTCGAACCCGGCATCGACGATACAGTGTTCCATCTCCTCTATCGTCGCACGGAAGGTTGTTCCCGCGGCCGAGACCACGTTTTCCTCCATCATGAGGCTGCCGAAGTCGTTGGCGCCGAAACGGAGGGCCACTTGCCCCACCTTCAGGCCCATGGTAACCCACGAGGACTGCACGTTGGGAATGTCGTCGCAGATGATACGTCCCATAGCCAGCGTGCGAAGGTAGGTCACCGCGTCGGTCTTGGGCATGTGCGCCATCTCGGTCCCGTCGGGCTGGAGCGGCCAGCAGATGAACGCGGTGAATGCCCCTGTTCGGCGCTGCGACTCACGAATGCGCAGCAGATGCTCGATCCGGTCGGCGTCTGATTCCCCCAGCCCATACATCATGGTGACCGATGTCTTCATGCCCTGCCGGTGGGCCTCCTCCTGAACGCCCAGCCAGTCATCAGTCATGGCCTTCTTCTTGGCCACCAGCTGGCGGATGTCGTCGACCAGGATCTCCCCACCGCCGCCGGGAATGCTGTCGAGCCCGGCGTCATTGAGCCGGCGCACGACCTCTGGCATGGGAATGCCGAACCGGCCGCTAAAGAACACCACCTCGGACGGCGAGAAACCATGGATATGGATCGGGTGGTGCTCCTTGATGTAGCGCATCAAATCCAGGTACCACTCGAACGGGATGTAGGGATTGTGCCCCCCCTGGAGCAGGATCTGTACACCCCCGATGGCCTTGCATTCGTCGATCTTGGCACCGATCTCCTCGAAGCTCAGCACGTAGCCTTCGTTGTCTTTGGGTCGGCGATAGAATGCGCAGAATTTGCAGTCCGTCACACAGACGTTGGTGTAGTTGATGTTCCGGTCGATGATGTACGTCACGATCCCGTCCGGATGGTGTCGCCGGCGCACGGCGTCGGCCAGGCTCCCCAGCTCCAACAGGCTGGCTCGCTCGTACAGCTCCAGATACTTCTCGAACTCGGCGGAATGGCGATCGATATCAGGCATGGTTACGCGGCGCTGATGAAGGAGAGGGTAGCGTCCGGCACGAGCCGGTCGTGGGCCAGACGGCGGAAGAACGTGGTCAGCCCGGTCAGGTGGCGGTCGGAAAGAGCGTAGTCGAGATCGCCGAGGTAGGCCCGGCAGGTGGCCTGGTCAATCCCGGTGTTCGCCGCGGCGGTGTCAGCCAACGGTTGCAGATGTTCGAGTCCCCAGGCGCGAGAATCCAGCAACTGCCGGTGCACCCGCCGGACCTGGTCTCCGGGGGCTTGTCGGCGCGCGGCCCAAACCGCGAATACGAACGGCAGCCCGGTCCATTCTTTCCACTCGCGGCCCAGGTCAGCGGCGTAGGGATAGGTCCCCGATTGCTGTAGCAGGAGGGCAGCGTCGCCGATCACCAGGACCGCGTCGTGGTCCAGCGACTCCAACGCCGGCAGGTCGTCGGGCTCCGCCTGCACGCTGGTGAACCGCGGCGCGACGCCCCAACGGTGGCGGCACAACAGTTCGAGCAGCAGGACCGACGTGCGGGAGGACGTCGTGCGGAGAACCGTGGCCCCGTCGAGTTCGTTCATGGGGCGCTTGGAGAACAAAGCCACGCTGTGTACCGGACCGTCACAACTGATTGCCAGGTCTGGCAGCAGGTGATAGTGGGCGGCGTGTCGGGCGTATTCCACCGCCGACACCACGCTGACGTCCAGAGCTCCCGCGGACAGCAGGTCGTTCAACTGCGCCGCCGTCCCGGTCACCGTCTGGGCATCCAGGGGACGTAACCCTCGGTCGATGGCGCCGTAGATCGGGTAACAGTTGATCCACGGGATGCGTCCCAGTTTCATGGCGCCCCCGCCCCTACCACAGATCCCTCACCGATTTCTACCGGGTCAAAATTGTCGCGGATTTCCTGGTACAGGCTGTCTCGCTCCACCGGCCGGCGCCCCGCACCCCGTATCAACTCCACCAAATCGTGATACGGCATGTGCATGTCAGTGTGGGCGCCGGCTTCGTGATACACACGTTCGTAGACCACCGTTCCTTCGACGTCGTCACACCCGAAGCTGAGCGCGATCTGCGACAGGAACGGCGTCACCATCGGCCAGTGCGTTTTTACATGCGGGATGTTGTCCAGGAACAGGCGCCCCACCGCGATGTTGCGCAGGTCGTCGTAGCCCGTAGTTGCGCTCCCCTCCCGGCCCAGTTCCTTGCCCAATTCGTTGTGGTCCGGATGATACGCCAAGGGGATGTAGGTCAGGAAGCCGCCGCTGTCGTCCTGCAGGTCACGCAACATCGTCAGATGGGCGATCCGGTCGTCGGTGGTCTCCACGTGACCATACAGCATGGTACAGTTCGAGGGGATACCCATGCCGTGAGCCGTGCGGTGCACCTCGATCCATTCCGCCCCCGACAGTTTGCGCTCCGCGATGGTAACCCGAACGGCGGGGCCGAACACCTCGGCGCCGCCACCGGGCAGGCTGGTGAGGCCAGCCGCCTGCAGCGCACGGAGCACTTCGGCGATGGACGATTTCTCGATCCGGGCCAGGTGTGCGATCTCCACCGCGGTCAGCGCCTTGACGTGTACCTCGGGGTGGCGCTCCTTGAGCCCGCGAATCATGTCCGTGTAGTAGCTCAATCGGAGTTTCGGGTGGAGGCCACCGACGATATGGAACTCGCGCGTCGGGCCGCCCGTGGCCTGGTCGGCCTCGGCGAATACTTCTTCGAGGCTACGGGTGTAGGCCCCATCCTCCTTGGGAATCCTGGCGAAGGAGCAGAAGGAGCAGGTGTTGCGCAGGATGCAGACGTTAGTCGGATTGATGTGCTGGTTGGCCGAGAAGAATACCCGGTCGCCGTTCTTGACCTGATTGGCGTAGTCCGCGATGGCGCCCAACCCGAGCAGGTCGTTGGTCCGGAACAGCACTCGAGCATCGTCGGCGTCGAGCCGGTTTGCGTCGAGCACTTTCCGCGCGATGGGGTTTAGCGCTTCGTCGCCCAGGGCCGCTGGGTCGAGTGTGGCCATGCATCCAGCTCCGCGGTAGAACTGTCAACGTCAAGTGGTGCCGGAAGTTACCTGGCTGGCAGGTAAGGCGGTAGGGCGGACGGGCGGTCGGGCGGTCCGAAATGGACAGTGGGGGCTGTAGAATCGCTTTAGCGACAGGGCCGAGTCGCCGCTTGAGCCGCGGGCGGGATGTCGGCCTTGCTCAGACGGTCCTACTCCCGAAACGCCGTAGTGGCCAGCGTGACGTTGTGCCCCCCGAACCCAAAGGAATTGGAGAGCGCCACCGTGACGTCCCGCTCCACCACGGCGCCTGGGGCGCTGTCGAGGTCGCAGTCGGGATCGGCGGTGATCTGATTGATGGTCGGGGGAATTTTCCCATGCGTGACGGTCAGCAGGGCCACCATGAACTCGAACGCCCCTGCCCCACCGAGCAGGTGGCCGGTCATCGACTTGGTGGAACCGAAAATCAGGTCGCGGGCATGATCGCCGAACACCGTTTTGACGGCGCGCGTTTCGGCAACGTCCCCGACCAGGGTCGAGGTCCCGTGGGCGTTGATATACCCGACGTCGGCCGGGTCGATGTTGCCATCCTTGAGGCACTCCTGGATCGCCCGGGCCGCCCCTTCGCCGCCGGGTGGCGGCGAGGTGATGTGATACGCGTCGCCGCTCAGGCCGTAGCCGATGACTTCCCCGAGGATCGTGGCGCCCCTGGCCCGCGCGTGTTCGAGGCTCTCGAGCACGATGATGGCACTGCCGTCGGCCAGGACGAAGCCGTCCCGGCCCAAGTCGAACGGGCGGCTGGCGGTGACCGGATCGTCGTTCCGGAACGACAGCGCCCTCATGTTGGCGAAGGCCGTCACGGTCAGGCCGGTGATGGCCGCCTCCGAGCCACCGGTTACCATGCAGTCGGCGGCCCCGCGTCGGATCAGGTCGTAGGACTCGCCAATGGCATTGGCCGACGAGGCACAGGCCGATACCGTACAGAAATTCGGACCCTTGAGCCCGAAGCGCATGGAGACCAGGCCCGCCGCCATATCCGAGATGAACATGGGAACGAAGAACGGCGAGACGCGGTCCGGGCCCTTGAGGACGTAGGCGGTACAGTTGTTCTCGTACGTCTCCATGCCCCCGATGCCGCTGCCGATGATCACACCGGTCCGATCGGCGTCAGGGAAGCCATCTCCCAGCCCGGCATGTTCCACAGCCTGCTGGGCGGCACCGATGGCGTACTGGACGAACTTGTCGTAGCGCCGTGCTTCCTTCCTGGAGATGTAGGCCTGCGCATCGAAGTCCTTGACCTCGCAGGCGAACCGCACCTTCAGGTTGGATGCATCGAACTTGGTGATTGGGCCCGCGCCCGACTGGCCCCGGAGGAGCGCAGCCCAAGCCTCCTCCACGGTATTGCCGACCGGGCTGATGGTTCCCAGCCCGGTCACGACTACCCGGCGGGCCAACCTACTTCCCGGTTTTTTCGTGGAGATAATTCAGCGCATCGCCTACCGTGCGAAGCTTTTCGGCTTCCTCATCGGGGATGTCGATGTCGAACTCCTTCTCGAAGGCCATGACCAGCTCGACGGTATCGAGGCTGTCGGCGCCGAGATCATCCATGAAGCTGGCTTCGTTCGTGAGCTTGTCACGCTCGACCCCGAGCTCCTCGACGATGATGTCTTTGACTTTCTCTTCCATTGCGTCCGCCATTGTTGGTGTCACCTTCAACTGAGTTTAGAGTCGGCCCTACATGACCATCCCACCATCAACGACCAATACATGGCCGGTTACGTATGCTGCATAATCAGAAGCCAGGAACAACACCGCCCCGGCTACGTCGTCGGGCTGTCCCAAACGGCCCAACGGGACCCCACCTAATAACGCCTCCCGCGCTTCGGGGGGCAAGCCGCTCGTCAGGTCCGTCCCGATGAATCCGGGGGCGATGCAATTGACCAGGATGTTGCGGCTGGCATACTCCTTGGCCACCGATTTGGTAAACCCGATCAGCCCGGCCTTGCTGGCGGCGTAGTTCGCCTGCCCCTTGTTGCCGGCCAGGGCGATGACGCTGGTGATGTTGATGATCCGGCCGTAACGGCGTTTCATCATCCCCCTGACCACGGCCTTGGTCATATGGAAGGTGCCCGTCAGGTTCGTTGCCAGCACGGCGTTCCAATCCTCCTCACTCAACCGCAGCAGAATGTTGTCCCGAGTGAAGCCGGCGTTATTCACCAGGATGTCGATCGGCCCAAGTTCCGTAGTGATTTCGGCAACCGCCGCTTCGACCTGTGCCTGATCCGCCACGTCGCAGCCGACCCCGTACGCGTCGCCCAGTTCGGCCGCTACCGCCCGCGCCTGCTCGACGTTCCGGCTCATCACGCCGATCTTCGCTCCCGCCCGGGACAAGGTGCCGGCCACGGCCCGGCCGATGCCTCGCGTACTCCCGGTCACCAGAGCCACTTTCCCGCTCAGATCGATCGACACGGTCATGTCAGGAACTGCTCCACTTGGTCGGCCGTGCCCACAGCAATGCTCGTGGGCGAGGACAGAATTCGCTTCAGGAGTCCGGAGAGTACACTTCCCGGCCCCAGTTCGACAAATCGTACTTCAGTTCCGAGTCTGGCGGCGGTTTCCATGCACTCCACCCATCGTACCGGTGCCGTCAGTTGTTGCCGCAACAACCGGACGGCATCCACCCTGGTCGACACTGGCTCGGCGCTCGCGTTGGCGATCACCGGAAAGCTCGGCTCGCCGAACCTCGCACCGGCCAGGGCCTCCGTCAAGCCTGGCACGGCGGCCTCCATCAAGGGCGAGTGAAAGGCGCCACTGACCTTGAGCGGCAAGACGCGCCGGGCACCGCGAGCCTTGCAGTCGTCGGCGGCGGCGGCGACGGCTTCGGGATCGCCCGAGATCACGGTCTGGTCAGGGGCGTTGAGGTTGGCGGCCACCACCACACCCCCGTCCCCGCTCGCCACCGCGCAGGCGGCTTCCACTTCGTTGGTGGTCAGACTCAGGACCGCCGCCATCGTTCCCGGCTTGGCCTGTCCAGCTTCGTACATCAACTCGCCCCGGCGCCGCACCAGGCGAGCGGCGTCGGTCGCCGACAATGCCCCAGCCATCACGTAGGCGCTGTACTCTCCCAAACTGTGCCCCGCTCCTCCAACCACAGTGCCGAGGTGGTCCTTGACCACCGCGTAGACCGCCGCTGAGTGGGCCAGAATGGCTGGCTGCGTATTGTAGGTTCGGACCAGTTCTTCTTCCGGCCCCTCCCACATGGTGCGTGACAGCGGCGCGCCCAACGCGTCGTCGATCGCTTCGAACGTCTCGCGCGCGACGGGAAAGCGCTCTGCCAAATCCTTGCCCATCCCCACTTTCTGGGCCCCTTGGCCCGGGCAAAGCAGGACGGTTACCACCGGACGACCGCACTCCCCCACGTGAATCCTGCGCCGAACGTGACCAGGAGAACCAACATGCCCGGCTCGAGCCGGCCTTCCTCGACCGCCTGCGCCAGGGCCAGCGGGATCGAAGCGGCGGAGGTATTGCCGTAGCGATCGATGTTGACCATCACCTTGTCCATAGGCATACCGGCATGCTTTGCGGTTGCCTCGATGATCCGGATGTTGGCTTGGTGCGGTACCATCAGGTCAATCTCTTCGGCCTGCACGCCGGCCCGCTTTAGAGCTTCGTCACTGGCTTGGGACATGGCGCGCACCGCCGCTTTGAACACCTCGCGGCCGGCCATCTTGATAAAGTGCGATCTATCGTCGACCACCGCGTGGCTGATCGGGTCGACGGCCCCGCCACCGGGGCGGTACAGCAGTTCGCCGAGCCGTCCGTCCGACCGGATAAAGGTCGAGAGTACGGCGTTTTTTTCTCCGTTGTAGCGGCTCAGCACCGTGGCGCCGGCTCCGTCCCCGAACAGAATGGCGGTAGACCGGTCGCTGAAATCGGTGATGGTGCTGAGCTTCTCAGCGCCGACGACGAGGAAGTGGTCTCCCTGTCCCGCGGCGATCAGTCCTTCGGCCACGGTGAGGCTGTACAGCCATCCGGGACATGCCGCGCAAACATCGAAGGCCACGGCGTTTTCGGCGCCGAGAATAGCCTGGAGATCGCATGCGGTGGAGGGCAGCAGCCGGTCGGGGGAGGCGGTACCCAGCACGATGCCGTCCAGGTCCTTCGGCTCGAGGCCCGCCTGCGCCAGGGCGGCATCGGCCGCAATCTTGGACAGATCTGCCACCCCTTGGTCGGGAGTCGCCCAGCGTCGCTCACGAATGCCGGTACGCTCGACTATCCAATCATCGGAGGTATCGAGTTCCCGCTCCCAATCGGCGTTGGTACGCACACCGGGGGGGATACCCACACCCAGCCCTGCGATGCGGGCAATGGGGGGCCTCGTCATGCCTGGGATACCGCCTCTCGGTTTTCGAACTCGGCGGCGATGTGGTCGCTCAGGCCTGTTTCGACGGCCTGCACTGCAACCCCCAGAGCGACCTGGATGGCACGGGCGCTGGAGGAGCCGTGACAGATGATCGAGACTCCCTTGATTCCGAGCAGCGGGGCCCCGCCGGTCTCCGAATAGTCGAGGGCCCGAAACACCTCCTTGACGTCGTCCCGCCGGAGGATGTCCGGAGCCTTCGACTTGACCAACTGCAGGACGAGGCGGGCAACGGACTCATAGAACTTGAGCACGATGTTTCCGACGAATCCGTCGCACACGGCCACGTCGACCCGTCCGAACTTGGAGTGGCCGGCGATTATGTCGCGGCCTTCGATGTTGCCGATATAGTTGAGGCCACTGCTTTCGTGAAGCAGGCGATTGGCCTCCTTGGAGACCATATTCCCCTTCTCGTCTTCCTCCCCGATGTTGAGGAGCCCCACCACTGGTCGGGCGATGTTGAGGATATCCCGCATGTACACGGTCCCGAGGTAGGCGAAGCTTTGCAGTTCCCGGGGCGAGCAATCGACGTTCGCGCCACCATCCAGGACCAGGACCGGGAGGTCCGCAGTTGGAAATGGCGTGGCGACCGTGGCGCGCTCGACTCCTTGATGCAACCGCAGCAGCAGGGTCGACGCGGCAAGGATGGCCCCGGTGTTGCCCGCAGAGACGAAGGCATCCGATTTTCCCTGCTTCTGCATGGTCAAGCCGAGCACGATACTCGAGTTCGGCTTCTTGCGGATGGCGGCGAGGGGCTTCTCGGCCATGCCAATGACTTCGGTGGCCTCATGGATCTCGACCCGGGAGGTGTCGATGTTTGAGTGCTTGGCGAGCTCGGCCTCAATGGCGTCGGGCTGACCCACCAGCTGGATGACCACGTGCTCCGGCAATGTCTCCAGGGCACGCGCGACGCCCTCGAGCTCGACTTCGGGCGCGCGGTCTCCACCCATGGCGTCCAAGGCGACGCGAATCACCCTCAGCTATCCTCGACCTCGATCAGCTTCTTACCGCGATAGTACCCGCACGTGCCGCACACCCGGTGGGGCAGCTTCGGCTCACTGCACCGCGGACACGGCTGGGTCTTCATCCCCGCCGCCTTGTGGTGTGTGCGGCGGAGCCGCTTGCGTGACTTTGACGTCCGTCTCTTAGGTACAGCCATGACTCGTCCTCAAACCGTTACGGCCGGGCCCGAACAGGCACACGGCCCAGCATTAAGATTGGTACCGCACTGGGGACACAACCCGGCACATCCTTCGCGGCACAATAGAAAGTTCGGCACCGCCAACGCCAGTTCCTCACGAACAGCTTCACCGAGGTCGACCTGTGTCGCCCGGCCGGCCAAGGGGTAGATCCCAGGATCGTCCGAGTCAGGGTTGTGACTGAACAGCACCCTGATCTCGGTATCTACCGGCACGAAGACGTCGGCCAGACACCGGCGACACTCCCCCCGGACCCGTCCCCGGATGGTCGCGTGCCAGTAGTACTCGCCGTCCCCGGTAACCTGCAGCCGGCCCTCGACCTCCACCGGATCGGCCAGCTCGAATTCGAGCCCCCGAAACGCCTCATCTCCCACGGGAAGTGACCCACTGGTCTCGACGGGTCCCTCTCGAAGCTGGCGTAGATCCACTAACAGCATAGCCGCTAAATCTATTGGGAGTGCCAACTTACGTCAAGCGCTACCCGCTAGCCCCAGAGACCCCGCAGTTCTCCCTCGGCGAAGAAAAAGCCGACCTCCCGGGCCGCACTCTCGTCGCTATCCGAGGCATGGATCGCGTTCCGACCTTTGGACTCCGCATACAGTTTGCGGACGGTCCCCTCGGCAGCATCCGCCGGGTCGGTGGCACCGATGGTCGTACGCAGGTGTGCGACCGCGTCGTCCCGCTCGAGCACCATGGGCATGCAAGGGCCGCTGGTCATGAATTCCACCAGTTCATCATAGAACGGGCGACCTCGGTGGACCTCGTAGAAAGCCTCAGCCTCGGCCTGGCTCAGCCGCAGCAGCCGGGCGGCCCGGACCGAGAACCCCGCCTCTTCGAGGTGGCCCAGGATGGCCCCGGCTTTGCCCGCCGCCACCGCATCGGGCTTGAGAATCGTCAACGTCAGATGTGCCACGAACAGTGTCTCCCAAGGAATCGTTGGTCGGCGCCTACACGAGTTGCTGCTTGAGCAACTCCACCACTTCCGCCGGCCGCTTCATGACGCCGATACCGGCAGATTCGAAGGCTGCCATTTTCTCGGCCGCGGTGCCTGAAGAACCGGAGATGATGGCCCCGGCGTGACCCATACGGCGGCCCGGCGGGGCTGTTTGCCCGGCGATGAACCCCACCACGGGCTTCGTCACGTGCTCCTGGACGAAACTGGCGGCGTTCTGTTCGTCAGTTCCCCCAATCTCACCGATAATCACGATGGCGTCCGTCTCAGAATCGCTTTCGAAGGCCTCGAGACAGTCGATGAAGTTGGTGCCGATGAGGGGATCCCCCCCGATACCGACGCAGGTGCTCTGCCCCATTCCGTTGACGGTCAGATGGTGGACCACCTCGTAGGTCAGGGTGCCGCTACGCGACACCAGACCGACCCGCCCAGGGGCGCAGATGTCGCCCGGGATGATGCCGACCTTGGATTGCCCCGGGCTGATGAGCCCCGGGCAGTTAGGGCCGATGAGTCGCACGCCGCGCTCGCTCAGGTACGGCAGGACCCTCGTCATGTCGATGACGGGCACCCCCTCGGTGATGCAGACGATGAGACTCACGCCGGCATCGGCCGCCTCAAACATGGCCCCGACCGCAAAGGCGGGTGGCACGTAAATCACCGAGGTGTTGGCCCCCGTCTCGGCCACCGACTCGGCCACGGTGTTGAACACCGGTACCGCGTCGTCGAAGCGCTGGCCTCCCTTCCCCGGGGTCACGCCCGCCACGACCTGGGTGCCGTAGGATATCATCTGCCGCGTGTGGAACGAACCGTCTCGTCCGGTGATGCCTTGCACCACCAGTCGCGTGTCTTGATCGATGAAGATGCTCACGCCGCCTCCTGCACGACGCGAACCACTTGCTGCACAGCGTCGTCCATGTCTTTGAGCGCCGTCATGCCGACGCTTTCGAGAATCTTGATGGCTTCGTCCTCGTTGGTGCCGGTCAGCCGGATGACTACTGGAACCTCGAGTTCGAACTCCTCGAGGGCGGCGACGATGCCGTTGGCCACGTCGTCGGTACGCGTGATCCCCCCGAAGATGTTGAACAGGATCGCCTTGACGTTGGTATCCTGGGTGATGATCCTGAGCGCGGTGACGACCTTTTCCGGGTTGGAGCTGCCCCCGATGTCGAGGAAGTTCGCCGGGTCGCCGCCGTAATACTTGACCAGATCCATGGTCGCCATGGCCAACCCTGCACCATTGACGACACACCCGACGTTGCCGTCCAGCTTGATGAAAGTCAGGCCTGCCTCGCGGGCGACCACCTCTGACGGGGCCTCCGCCGAATCGTCGCGCAACGCCATGAGGTCGGGTCGCCGGTCGAGTTCATTGTCGTCGAGGGAGATCTTCGCGTCGATCGCCAGTACCCGGCCTTCGGGCGTACTGATGAGGGGGTTGATCTCCGCCAGCGAGGCGCCGTTCGACACGAAGGCGTCGTAGAGTTGCTCCATTATCCTCGCTGCCTGCCGGACCAGCTTGACGTCGTCATACAGCTTGAACGCCAGCCCCATCGCCTGATGCGGCAACAACCCGAACCGGGTGTCGATGGCGAGCTTGAAGATCTTTTCCGGCGTCGTAGCCGCGACCTCCTCGATGTCGATCCCGCCGGCCGGGCTGACCATGATCACCGGACGTTGGGTTTCACGGTCCATGATCATGCCCACATAGGACTCCGTCACGATGTCCACGATAGGGGCCACCAGCACCTTTGTCACCGGCAATCCCTTGATCGTGAGTTGCAGAATCTTCTCGGCCGCTTCGCGAGCCTCCGCGGGAGTCTGCGCCAGCTTGACACCCCCGGCCTTCCCTCGGCCACCCGCGTGGACCTGTGCCTTGACCACTACCCCACCGCCGAGGCGCCCGGCAATCGCTTCGACTTCGGCCGGGGTCGTGGCCACCTCACCGTCGGGGACCGGCATTCCTGCCGCCCGAAACAATTCGCGGGCCTGGTATTCGTGGATGTTCACAAGCTCCTCTGGATTGTAGTTCCCGCTTCGCCGCGCAATGCGGCGGGTCCGTCATCGAGATGGGCAATGACGGCTCGACCCCCACCCGCACTCACAAAATCGATGGCGGCTTCGACCTTGGGCTGCATCCCGCCTTCGTCGAACTCGCCGGCGGCAACCAGTGCCTGAGCCTCGGCCAGCGCCATCCGGCGAATCGGCCGGGCATCGGGCGTGCCCCACCCGCGGAACACGGCCTCAACGTTCGTCAAGATGATCAAGGCCTCGGCATCGAGGTCCAGCGCAAGCAAGGCCGCCACACGATCCTTGTCGACCACCGCCTCACGTCCCTCCAGCTCCCCTCCTGCTGAACGCACCACCGGAGGCCCACCCCCACCCGCGGCGATGACGATGACACCGCGTTGAACCAATCCGTGAACGCATTCGGCTTCTACGATGCCGATGGGCGTCGGACTGGGGGCCAACCGGCGGCAACGGCCGCTGCCGTCGCGCCCGATGGGGACATCCAAACCCCGCAGTACCTCCGCTTGCTCATCCGACAA
>JAZFYL010000064.1:0-2179 GCA_036443495.1 Gemmatimonadales bacterium
GAAGCCATATCCCCGGTGGGCCAGCATACCGGGCAGATACGGACCGAGGACAGCCTAGGCCAGCGCCAGCAACGCCACGGTCACCAGACCCCATCCGATGGTCCGCCGGGCCAATTCCAACACCACGACGATCGCCAGCGATCCGGCCACGAGGTCCAGCGTCGTGGCGGACCCCGCGCGCCGGACTAACGTCTCCTGCTCGATCACGAGATACGCGCAGCTGATGACCGTCCCCAACAGCAACAGTCCGGTCACTGCGGTGGAGGGGGTGAGGAACCGCCATATTGCCGAAGAACTAGATTCCCTTCGACTCAGCCTTGCAGCGCCTCCCCGTAGCGACAACCCCAGAAAGCCGAGGGTGGCCATCAACCCCAGGTGCACCGGTCGCTGAATGAGAGCGGTCAAGGGTGAGAAGCCGGCGGTGAACATGTGGAACAGCACCGCAAACGCGGCGACGCTCAGCGTGACCGAGGCGAGGAGCCTGCTGTCGCCGTCAGGCTGATGCATGTACCGTCAGGCTGGCGGGGAACAAGACAGCAACGGGAAGTAGGTGCGCCGTGTCGGTTCTCTTCGGGGCTGCTCCGCGTCTGCTTCGCGCGCCTTGCGGGTCCTCGAACGAGCCTTAATTTTGTTGAATCCGGGAGGGTTGCACAATGAGAAAAGCATGGTCCGTTCTCATGACGATGGTGTTGATCGCGGGTCTGGCGGCACCCGCCGCGGCCCAGCAACGTAGCACTAACTTGAGCCCTGAAGAACGGGCTCGTCGTTTGCAGGAGGAGTTACGAGCCCCCCGGCCCATCGAGGCTCTGAACTCGGTGTGGATCGAAGAGCTGACCTGGATGGAAGTCCGGGATGCGCTCGCGGCCGGCAAGACGACGGCCATCATCCCGACCGGCGGCATCGAGCAGAACGGTCCGTATGCGGCGACCGGCAGGCACAACTACGTGTTGCAGGGCGCCTGTGAGGGTATCGCTAGGAAGCTGGGGAACGCCCTCTGCGCGCCGATCATCAAGCTCGTGCCCGAAGGCAACATCGAGGAGCCCTCCGGCCACATGCGGTACCCCGGTACCATCAGTCTCCGGCAGGAGACCTTCCGGATGGTGCTCGACGATGTTGCCAGCAGCCTGAAGGCCCACGGCTTCACCGACATACTCCTGATCGGCGACAGCGGCGGCAACCAGAGCGGATTGGAGGCAACCGCAAAGGCCCTGAACGAGCGCTGGACCGACGCCACCGCGTACTATATCCCCGAGTTCTACGACTACGCCGCCGTGCTCGCGTACGGGGAGGACGAGTTGGGACTCCCGGAGACCGCCAACGACGGCTTCCACGACAACTACTACATCACGGCGCTCATGATGGTGACCGATCCGACGACGGTTCGGTACGAGCAGCGGGTTGCCGCGGGCAAGGCCACGATCAACGGCCTGAGCATCGCACCGAAAGAGGAGACGATCGCCATCGGCAAGAAGCTGATGCAGTTCCGGGTCGACCAGACCGTCAAGGCGATCAACGTGGCGCTGTCCGGTCCCACTTCCACGCGGCAGTAGAAGGACGTCCCCCGTAGCTGGGAAGCCAAGGATGAAGTCACTCACTGCCGCGGTACTGGGTGTCCCGCTCGTGCTCGTGGGTCTAACTGCCGCCACCAGCTCGGCGCGGCACGAAGCGGCACGGGGCCCGGCGCGCGCGATGATCGGCACCCCCGCTGTGGAGGCCGGCCCCGCGCCCGGCATTCCTCTCGACTCGCTCACGATGGTAGTGTTGCGGTACTGCGTGGTTTGCCACAACGACGTGGCGCTGACCGGAAACCTGACCCTCCAGGCGTTCGATGTGACGGCCGCACCACAGATGGCGGAAACGGCCGAGAAGATCATCGTGAAGCTGCGGGCGGGCATGATGCCTCCCCCGGGCATGCCCAGGCCGGGCAGCGACACCCTCCTTGCACTCGTAGAGGCACTGGAAACCCGGATCGACGAGGCTGCCGCGGCCAACCCCAATCCCGGCAGCCGGACCTTCCAGCGGCTCAATCGAGCCGAGTACAGCCGCTCAATTCGCGACCTCTTAACCCTCGACGTGGATGCCGGCGATTACCTGCCCCTCGATACGAAGAGCGCCAATTTCGACAATATCGCAGACGTCCAGATGCTCTCTGCGACGCTCATGGGCGCCTACCTGACCG
>JAZFYL010000065.1:0-12509 GCA_036443495.1 Gemmatimonadales bacterium
CGGTGGAGTTGCTTCAAGTGCCATTTGGTGTTCATGAGCGAGAGGTTCGCCAGGGTGACATCCAGGCGCACCCCCAGCACCTCCTGCGCGTACCACAGCGGGAAGGTGTCGTTGTCGCCGGCGGTGATGAGGACCCCGTACGGTTCGACCGATTGCAGCAGGTCGATCGCCACGTCGCGCGCCATGAATTCGTTGGCCCGGCTGGCGGTGAGGTGGTTGCCGAACAGCGGTACGAAGGCGAGCAGCACGACGCTGGAAGCCATCGCCCATTCGGCCGTGCTGGCCGGCCGGTCCTTCACCTGGCTGATGAAGTCGGTGATGGCCCGCATGGCGGCACCGAAGCCCACCCCGATCAGCACTCCGAAAAAGGCGAACGATCCCACGAAGAAGTAGTCGCGCTCGCGCACTTCGCGCAGGATGTCGGACCGCTCGGGATAGATGGAATACCCGTACTTGAAATTCAGGTAGTAGATCAGGGCGAACGTGAGCGTGCCCAGCATGGCCGCGGCGGCAACGCCCGCGCGCCGGTCGTGCTTGATCAACGCCACCAGGCCACTGAGGCCGAACAAGGTGAAGATTCCCGTCGCCGCGGCGGCCCACCGGCCCCAATCGCGGGCGAATTGCCAGGAGAAGTACTGCCAGTAGTTGGCGAACTGACCGATGACGCTGGCCTGTCGCTCTGAGAGCCCCGGCTTGAGATACTGTTTGCGGCTCAGGACGTCCATCAGGGCCTGCCAGTTGGTTGGCTCGCCCTCGTTGATGGGTGGGAACTGGGCCGCGCGCATCGGCAGGTAGATGTAGTTGAGCGACACGCCGACCACCACCGCTGCGAGGCCAACGTAGAGCATCGGCCTGCGGAAATCGGCCGGTGCGCGCCACACGGCATAGCCGAGGACCACGGGTGCCAGATACAGCAGGCTTCCCCATTGTTTCCAGTCCGGATTGAATCCGAATCCGGTGGCTGTGGTGAACATCGACGTCCACTGCCCGGAAATGGCCAGCAATAACGCATAGACCACCAGGATGATCCACGGCTGTGTGGCCGCTCTCCAGTCGGTCCAGATGACGTACACCGCCAGCGCCGGGGCGGCCAGGATGCCCATCATGTGGTTGGTCGAGGACAGGGCCAGGATGTACACGATGAGCACGAGCCACCGGTCGCGGTGGGCGCCGGGCTCGTCATCGCCCCAGTGCACCGCCAACCACGTCACCAGCGCCATGGAGAACAGCGAAACGGTGTAGACCTTCTCGTTGACCGTGGACTGATTCCACACGGTCCAGGCGAAGGCCGACACCATGACGCCGCCCGCCGCCGCCGCCAGTCGAGCCCAGCGGTTCGGCACGATCTCCTGGAGCCAACGGTCGGCGACCAGAAACCAGAGGCCGGCGGCCGCGGCGGAGGTGATGGCGGCGAACAGGTTCAGGCGAACCGCGTAGGAGGCCGCCAGGGGCAGCAGTCCGAAGACATGGGCGAGTACCGTGAAGAGCGGGTTCCCGGGGGGGTGCGGTATGCCCAGGACCTTGGCCGCCGCGATGTACTCCGACGTGTCCCAGAACGCCGTGGTGGGCGCCAGGGTCATGACATAGACCCCCAGGACCAGGAGGGCGACTAACGCGGCCCAGCCGTAGGGTGGCTTCTGTTTGGTATCGGTCATGGCGTGTGGGATGTGGCCGCTGCTAGTGTCGGAATTGGCGCGTGCCCGTCATGACCATGGCCATGTCGTGGGCGTCCGCGGCGGCGATGACTTCTTCATCGCGGATGGAGCCACCTGGTTGGATGATGGCGGTGACGCCCACCTTGGCGGCTTCCTCGATCCCGTCAGGGAACGGAAAGAAACCGTCCGAGGCCAGGACACTGCCGGTCGGGTCATGGCCGTGCTGCGCCGCCTTGTGGGCCGCGAGGAAAGAGGCGTCGACTCGACTGGTCAGCCCGCCGCCGATGCCGATGGCCATTTCGTTCTTAGCCAGAATGATCGCGTTGGACTTGATCGGTGCTGAGGCGCTCCAGGCGAATTGCAAGTCGATCCACTCAGCGTCGGTCGGTGCACGCCGGGTCGCAACCTTCCATTTGTCCTCGTCCGGGTCGAATTGGAAGCGGTCCTGCACCAGAAATCCCCCACGGACGTACTTCGACTCGAGACCACGCTCGCCCCGGTTCGTGGGCATCTCGATCAAGCGCAGGTTTCTCCGTTTCTTCAGGAGCTCGAGCGCGTCTTCGTTGAAACTGGGAGCGGCGACCACCTCTAGGAACAACCCTTCCATGGCCGTGGCGGTTTCCGCGTCCACCACGGTGTTGAAGGCCACCACGCCGCCGAAGGCCGACTGCGGATCGGTGGACAAGGCCTTGGTGAAGGCTTCGGACGCCGTGCTGCCGAGGGCCAGGCCGCACGGGGAGGTGTGCTTGATGACGGCGCACGCCGGTCGTGCCAGCCACATCGAGGCGGCCAACATGGCCGCATCCAGGTCCAGAATGTTGTTGTACGACAGTTCCTTGCCGTGCAGGTGCCGCATGTCGCGGATGCCGCGTTGTTCCTCCGTCACGTACAGTGCCGCCCGCTGTGAGGGATTCTCCCCGTATCGCAGCGTCAACATGCGCTCGAAAGTGCCGCTCAGCAGTCTAGGTAATTCGTCATCTTCGAACGGGAGGTATCGCGCGATGGTCGAATCGTATTCCGCCGTGTGCGAGAAGACCTTCGCCGCCATCTCCCGGCGGAATGTGCCGGTGAGGTCGTTGGTCCGAAGGTGGTCCAGTACCACGTCGTAGTCGGCGGGGTCCACTACCGGCAGCACCCATTGGTGATTCTTGGCTGCGGATCTGAGCAGCGTGGGACCGCCGATATCGATGTTCTCGATAGCGTCCTCGAAGTCGACGTCCGGTTTCGCGATAGTGCTGCGGAAGGGATACAAGTTGACCGCAACCAGATCGATCGGGACGATCTCGTGTTCCTCGAGCGTCGACATGTGTAGGGGCACGTCCCGGCGCGCCAGGATGGCCGCGTGAATGGCCGGATGCAAAGTCTTGACCCGCCCGTCCAGGATCTCCGGAAAGCCGGTGACGTCGTCGACCGGGATGACCGGCAGGCCGGCGTCCGCCAGTTGCCGGCTCGTTCCCCCGGTCGAGATGATCTCCCAGCCTTGGTCGATCAGCACCCGGGCAAACTGGACGATACCGCGTTTGTCGCTCACAGATATCAGCGCGCGGGCCATGCAGACTCCTAACACAACGGTTCAGGTTCGTAACCGTGATTGGAAAACAGAAACCGGACAACGGACCGGGGCCTTGCCGGCCGTCGTCGATCCGGCCCTTTCCCAGCTACTCCAGGGACACTACGCGTCCGACACCGGCATCGGATGGCCGGCGGCCGCGGCTTCGAGGACCACCCGCGGTAACAAGGCGTGCTCGACCGTCAGCACGCGGGCAGCCAGCGTGTCAGCCGTATCATCCGGTTCCACGGGCACCCGCACCTGGGCCAACACACTGCCCCGGTCGTACTCCTCGTTCACCAGATGGATGGTAACACCGGTCTCTCGATCGCCGCTCGCCAGGACTGCTTCATGGACGCGGCGCCCGTACATGCCGCGGCCCCCGAACTTGGGAAGCAGCGCTGGGTGGATATTGACTATGCGTCCCCGGTACGCGACAACGACCTGCGGCGGGACCAGCTTGAGATAACCCGCCAACACGATCAGGTCGATGTCACGACGTCCCAAACGCGAGATCCACTCGCCCGAGTCTGCCGGATCGTGGAAGACCTCGGCGGGCACGCCGGCTCGTCGGGCCCGTTCGAGCCCGCCGGCATTGGGGCGATTGCTCAGCACCAAGGCAATGCAGGCTTCCTGATGGCCCTCCAGCGCGTCGAGCAACGCTCCAAGATTGCTCCCGCGGCCGGATAGGCAGACCGCAATCCGCATCGACATGGGCCGGAAAATAAGGGGGGGCGATGAAGAAGTCAGTCCCCGGATATGCGGCCGGGACCGAGAATAAGATCGACCGCCGCTGTGATATCCGGCACGACCGAAAAGCCGCGTTCGAGCGCGGCGCCGTGACTGGCGCTGCCGTACCCGGTTTCCACCAGCACTGCCCTGGCGTCGAAGGCACAAGCCGGATCCAAGTCGGACATCCGGTCTCCGACCCACCAACTCGCCTGCATGTCGATCGCCAGCTCGTCCGCCGCCTGGCGGTAGAGACGGGTGCCGGGTTTGCGGCAGTCACACGGGGCGTCATCCGCCGGCGAATGGGGACAGTGGTATGTCGCGTCGAGTGTGGCGCCGCCATCGGAGAGGAGCTCGGCGACGCGCGCTTCGACCCGCAGATAGTCTTCGCGGGTCAACCGGCCCCGGCCAATGCCCGATTGGTTGGTGACCACTACTACGGCCAACCCCCTCTGGTTGAGTCGCGCCAGGGCCGCCGCGGCGCCGGGCAGCAGGCGCACGTCGGCGGGGTCCCGCAGGAAGCCCGGATCGTCGACGATCGTTCCGTCGCGGTCGAGGAACACCGCGGGACGTGAACTCACGGGCTCAGGGCCCGGATCAGGGCTGCGCCCACCGAGCCGTAGCTATCAGGAGGGAGTGTTCGGGGATCCAACAGGACGCGGTCATCCGACACCCGTGCGACCAGCGGCGGATTACCCAGCCGAAGACGCCGCGAGAGTTCCGACGGTCCCACGTCGGCGCTGGTAAGTGCAACCAGAGTCGTCGGTAGGCCGGCCTCGGGGAACGCGCCCCCCCCTACCGACGACTCTCCCGGCACGAGTTCGGGGTCAAGATCGGCGGGACACACGTCAGCCAGCTCCCGCGCCATCCCGGCCAGGTCTTCGGAGGTCAGCGTCAGCATTCGCAGGACCGGGATTTCCAGTCGAGCCTGGTCCGGGTCCCGGTAGAGCGCCAACGTCCTCGCCAACCCGCTCAGAGTGAGCTTGTCGGCCCTAAGTGCACGGGCCAGGGGGTTCTCCCGGCAGCGCGCGATCCAGGCCGACGAGCCGACGAGACATCCTGCCTGCGGGCCGCCAAGGAGTTTGTCGCCGCTGAATACCACCAGATCGGCCCCGCCCGCCACTGTATCCCTCACGAGAGGCTCTCCCGTGAGCCCCCAGGGACGCAAATCCATGAGGAGCCCCCCGCCAATGTCGTGCAGATAGGGCAACCCATGCTCGTGGGCCAGAGCCGCCAGCTCCCCGGGCTCCGGAGTGGAGACGAACCCGCGCAACTCGAAGTTCGAGCGGTGAACCGTGAGAACCAAACCACTGTCGGCACCGATCGCGGCGGCGTAGTCCGACAGATGGGTGCGGTTGGTGGTGCCTACTTCCCTGAGCCGGGCGCCGCTCTTCTCCAGGATATCCGGGATCCGGAACGACCCTCCGATCTCGATCAGCTCCCCACGCGAGATGATGGCGTCCCGCCCATTGGCCGTCGCGTTCAGGGCCAGGGTCAGCGCTCCGGCCGCGTTGTTCACCACCAACGCATCCTCGGCGCCGGTCAGTTCGGTCAGAAGCGCCTGGCAGTGGATCGTCCGACTACCCCGTGAGCCACCGGCGAGATCGAACTCCAGGGAACTGTAACCTGCCGCCACGTCGGTGATCGCGGCGATCGCCGCTTGGGGGAGGGGGGCACGGCCGAGGTTGGTATGGAGCACGACACCGGTGGCATTCAGCACCGGGCGCAGGGAAGGGATGGCGGCCTCATGCACCCGGTGCGCGACGGCGGACGCCCAGCTCGACGGGACGGTCTCTCCCTGCCGGACCCGTTCCAGCGTGTCCCGGATTGCCGTCACGACGACCACGCGCGGAGCGTGTTCGAGCAGCAGGGCCACTCCGGGATCCTGCAACAGTCGGTCGACCGAGGGGAGGTCGCGGCGCGGATCGGTCATGGTGACGGCGCCTCGTTGTCGTTCTCGTCGTTTTCGACGGGCGGAGCGGCAAGGCTGTCGTCCGGGACCGCTAGGCTGTCGTCGGGGGTGGCCAGACTATCGCCGGGTTCCGGTTCGGGCAAGGGCGGTGGCGGGGCGGGCATGACGAAACCCGCGCCGCTTTCCTCACCGATGACCCCGTTCACGTTCAGGAGCCCGGTTATTGCCACGAAGTAGCGACCCTCCGCGACCAGGGGCGCTGCCACGCGTAGCAGCAGGCGGTCGAACAACCGAGGACGGCTGGCCAGGAGTTCCTGTGTGGCCGAATCCGCGACACCGCCTGGCTTGGGGGCATCCGGAAGGATCTCGGGCAGCGGAGCCGGTGGTACCGCGAGAGAATCGATGGCGAGTGAGTCTGCCACACCAAGCGAGTCCACTGCCACCGAGTCGACCGCTCGCGTTGAGTCGGCGACAGCACTCGTGTCGACCGGAGACACGCGGGGATAGAGGCTGTCATGCAGGGTTTGTGGCAACAGGCTCAGAACTTCGACTGGAAGCGAGTCCGGCAGGCTGACCACTCGGACGACCGCGGTATCGAATGGCTGTGTTGGATCCAGGAATTGATTGAAGCTGATCGTGACCGTCAGGCTGTCCGCGACGGTGACCGTCTGGACCCGTGGACCGGTGGTATCGTGCGGAAACGCCCACAAGGCGTCCACGTCGGTGTTGCCTGCGGCGATGCTGACCGAATCGAAGGCCTCGCGTTGGTCGAGTCGTAGGTTGTTGTTCCCATCGACGACACCGGCGATGTGATAGGCGCCGGTAGGGAGCGGGCCCACGGCGAAACGGCCGGCGGAATCGGTAAAGGCCCGGTAGGTCAGGCTGTCCGGCAACAGCGTGGCGAGGATCAGGCCGCGGGTGGTTGGCCGGCCTTGCGTCCAGTCGATTAGTCGTCCGCGCAGCGTATCGGTCGGCAGTGGGCTGCCAGTGGTGAAGGTCAAGACGGTGGCGATGTTGCTGCGGTTCCGTTCGATATCCGTCACACCGGGCAATAGCTCGACGCGATACACTCGGTTGCGGCGCCACCCTTCGCGCGGTTCCAGAGTGATCCGGTTTCGGCGCCAGCCGACGCGGGGGACCTCGTCAGTCGGCGACAGAATCAGCAGTTGCTCCAGGGTGCCTGTGCCAATGCCAAGATTGGCGGATGACCCCTCGGATATGACCTCGTTGAACACGAACTCGACCCGATCATCCCAATCCGGATAGACGCCCAGCGATTCCGGAACGGTGGTCAGGAGGATCGGTGGGGCATTGTCGACTGGACCGCCAGGAGGCGTGTCGATGTTGGCGCAGGCACCTGCGGCCAAGGCGGTGCCGATCATCAGAAGGCGTCGGGTTGGCTGTGAAGTCACGGCAGTGTGGTGGGTGCGGTTCACCAACAACCCAGCAGCTGCCGTTTCTGTCTCAAGACGGTGGCCTGTTCCTGCCATGAGGCGAGCTTGGTGCGTTCGGATTCTACTATGTGTGCCGGGGCACGGGTCACGAACTGTTCGTTGCCGAGTTTTTTCTCCTGGCTCTGGATCAGCTTTGCCAGACGGTCGTGCTCCGAGCCGAGCCGTGAGCATTCGCGATCGATGTCGATGGCCTCCCCGAGAGGGACGAACACGCTCGTACCGTCATGCAGGACGGCATGGCCGCCGGGTTCGTCAGGATGCTCGCCCACGCTGATCTGCTCCACCTTGGCGAGCCGGCGGATCGTGCTGGCCTCTTCCTCAAAGGCGGGGTTCGGCTGCGAAATCCAGAGCTGGACCGGTTGCTTTGGGACGATGCCATACTCGGCCCTGATGCCCCGGACGGCCCCTATCAATTCCTGGACCTGGCCGAACGCCGCGAGAGCATTGTCATCGCGCGCACGAGGGTCGGTATCGGGCCACGGTGAGAGGCCGATGCCGGCGTCCGCCGGCCGGCCGGGGAACCGGCGCCACAGCGCCTCGGCAATGAACGGCGTCACGGGATGCAGGAGCCGGAGGGCGACGTCGAACGTCTGGACCACGACGGCGCGAGCCACATCCCCGCCGGGTGCCTCTCCGGCGAGCCGTGGCTTGATCTGTTCCAAGTACCAGTCCGCCAAATCCGACCAGATGAAGTGGTAGATCGTGGTGGCGGCCTCGTTCAGCCGATATTGTTCGTAGGCTCTGGTGGCTGCCACCACGGTTTCCTCGCAGCGGGCCAGGATCCACCGATCCGCGAGGGTGAATTCGTCGGGCGCGATGGCCCTCGGACCCGGGCCAACCAGTGGCCGGGGTTCTCCCTGTAGGTTGCCCAGGACAAACCGTCCGATGTTCCACAACTTGTTGGCGAAGTTGCGTCCGGCGGCGAAGGAACTCTCCAGATCGTCAGGGTCTAGAATGAGATCGGTGCCCACTGCCATCCCCGCGACCACCGTATAGCGAAGCGCATCCGCGCCGTACCGGTCGACGACCTCCAACGGGTCGATCCCGTTGCCCAGCGACTTGGACATCTTGCGATGCTGAGTGTCGCGCACGGTCCCATGAAGATAGATGGTGGAGAAGGGGACCTCGCCCTGGAAGTGGATCCCGGCCATGATCATCCGGCTCACCCAGAAGAACAGGATCTCGGGGGCGGTACACAAGACGTCGCCCGGGTAGAACGCATCGAGGTCGGCAGTGGCATCGGGCCAGCCGAGGCTGCTGAAGGGGAGGAGCCATGACGAGAACCAGGTATCCAGGACGTCCTCGTCCTGGCGCAGCAGCCCTCCGCACGAAGGACACCGGTCGAGGTCGGTCCGGCTGACGTGGATTGGTTCAGTACAGTTGGTGTTGTCGCAGTACCAGACCGGAATGCGGTGTCCCCACCAGAGCTGGCGGGAGATGCACCAATCCCGGATGTTCTCGAGCCACTGTGTGTAGTCGTCACCCCGGCGCGCCGGGAGGAAGGTCAGTCGGCCGTCGCGATAGGCTTGCAAGGCGGGTTCGGCGAGCGGTCCCATCTTCACGAACCACTGTTCCGACAGGCGCGGCTCCACCACGGTGCCACAGCGGTAACAATGGCCCACGGCATGGCGGTGCGGCTGGATCTTTTCCAACAGCCCCAGTTCGCTGAACTCGTCCACCACCTGCCGCCGCGCCTCGTATCGGTCGAGGCCCCGGAAACGCTCCGGGACGCCGTCGCTCATGGTGGCATCGGGTGAGATCGCCACCAGGTTTTCGAGTCGGTGACGCTGGCCGATTTCGAAATCGAGCGGGTCGTGCGCCGGCGTAACTTTTACGGCGCCCGTGCCGAACTCGGGATCGACTCCTTCATCGGCCACTATGGGGATGCGGCGTCCGGCAACCGGAAGGTCGATGGACTGGCCTACCAGCCGGCCCTAGCGCTCGTCGTCGGGGTGAACCGCCACTGCGGTGTCGCCCAGCATGGTTTCGGGTCGGGTGGTCGCTACCGTGATGTGGCCCGACCCGTCGGCCAGGGGGTATCGCAGATACCAGATCTTGCCATCCACCTCTTGCTTCTCTGCTTCTTCGTTCGACAGGGCCGTAAGGCAGCGCGGGCACCAATTGATGATGTAGTTGCCGCGGTAGATCAGGCCCTCCTCGTACAGCCGCACGAACGCTTCCCGCACCGCCCGCGAGAGTCCTTCATCGAGGGTGAAGTACGTGCGAGACCAGTCACAACTGGCGCCCAGTGCCTTGAGTTGGTCGAGGATGACCGCTCCGGTATCGTGCACATGGCGCCAGACTTCCTGCACGAAGCGCTCCCGGCCCAAATCGAAGCGGGTCTTTCCTTTCATGGCGAGCAGCCGCTCCACCACGTTCTGGGTCGCGATCCCGGCGTGGTCTGTCCCGGGCAGCCACAGAACCTTGCGGCCGCGCATCCGTTCGAAGCGGATGAGGACGTCCTGGATGGTGTTGTTGAGGCCGTGACCCATATGGAGGCGGTCAGTCACATTCGGCGGCGGCATCATGATCACGTAGGACTTTCCGGCATGATCGGTATGCGCACGGAAGTCACCCCGCTCGGCCCACCATTGGTAGAGATCCTGCTCGACAGTGGTGGGGTCGTAGCGTGTGGAGAGTGGTTGGGTCATCCGCTGGAGTTTGCCTGGTGGCCGTTGTGGCGGTGACTGTCGTCCTCACCGTGGACGAGCAGGTTGTTGATGACGCCGTCGATGCCGGGAAGGCCGTCGGCGAATCGCGCGAGACTGCCCCGAGTGATACGATCGTCTACCCAACCGCCGAGCTCGACCACCCCAGGAGCGACGGCATGAACCGTGATGCCAAGCGAGGCGAACGATGCATGCAAGGCCAAGGCGTCTTGGACCTCGGCGACCGTGGCTGCTGCAGAACCCGATCGCCGCTTCCGAGACGGCTTCTCTGCCGGTGGGAAATCTGATTGGCGCCAATCGAGCCACTCGCCCAGGAGCAAGCCGGCGGCCAAGCCGGTGCCCACACCCAGGAGGGTCCAGGTAATGAATTCAGTCACCCGCACGGGTTGGGTCGTCCGCACTGCTGTTCCTTGTTCCTTACGATTCGTGCTGTGCTCAAGCTGCGGTTAAGTTAACATGTTTCGATAACTGCCGAGAGGCAGCACCGTGCACCTCGAGGGGTTGGAATGGGCGACGACAAAATCGTCATATCGGGGGCCGAGTTGGGTCGTTGGTTGGTCGTGTTTCTGGTGATCGCAGCCGGGATCGTGCTGTTCTTCGTCTTTGGCCCGTCCACCCCGCCGGCCTTAACTCCTACCGTGACCGATATTCTACCGTGAGTACCATAACGCTGACCCTCCCCGACGGGAGCACCCGCGTACTCCCCACCGGCACAACGGCGGCCGAGGTGGCCGCGGGCATCGGCCCTCGGCTGGCCAAGGCCGCCATCGCCGCGAAGGTGAACGGGGAGGTGTGGGATCTCGATCGAGCTCTCGACTCGGACGTCGAGTTCTCAGTCCTCACCGATCGAGATCCTGAGGCCCTCGAGGTTCTCCGTCACTCGACGGCCCACATCCTTGCCACCGCGGTGCGGGAATTATTCCCGGGCGCAGGCATTGGCTTCGGGCCGGCCATCGCGGACGGGTTTTACTACGACTTCGAGGTGCCCCGGCCGTTCACGCCGGAGGACCTGGAGGCCATCGAAGCGAAGATGCGTGAGGTGGCCAAGGCGGATTACCCCTTCGTGCGTGAGGTGGTGACCCGGGCCGAAGCGGATAGCCGTTTTGCGGACGACCATCTCAAGCTCGAACGCATCGCCGAGTTCGGTGAGGACGAAACGATCTCCGTCTACACCGACGGCCCCTTCATCGACCTGTGCCGCGGCCCGCACATGCCGAGCACCGGCCGGCTCAAGCACTTCAAGCTGCTCAACGCCGCGGGCGCCTACTGGCGCGGTGACGAGAACCGCCAGATGCTCCAACGCATCTACGGCACGGTCTGGTTCAAGCAGGAAGACCTCAAGGACTACCTCCATCGGATTGAGGAGGCCCGGAAGCGGGACCACCGGGTACTCGGCAAGCAGCTGGATCTCTTTTCCATCCAGGAGGAAGTGGGCCCCGGTCTCGTGTTCTGGCATCCTAAAGGCGCCATGATCAAATGGTTGCTGACCCGCGCGGTCGAGGACGACAACCTGGCGAGCGGCTATGACTTCGTGTACACACCGAACATTACGCGCGAAGAGCTGTTCAAGATCTCCGGGCACCTGCCTCACTACGAGGCGGTACAGTATCCGCCGATGGCCGCGGGCGCCGATGAGGCCGAGGACGTACGCTATCGGGTGAAGCCGATGAACTGTCCCATGCATGCCCTGGTGTACAAGTCCCAGCAGCGCAGCTATCGCGACCTGCCGATTCGGATGTCCGAGGTCGGCAACGTCTACCGGAACGAAAAGTCGGGCACGCTGCACGGGTTGCTTCGAGTACGCGGTCTGACCATGGACGACGCTCACATCTTCTGCACGCTCGACCAGGCCGAGGATGAGATCTTCCTGTGCCTGGATCAGGTGGACCGCCTCGTGCGGGATACCTTCGGGTTCAAGCTCGAGTTCGAAGTGTCGACGCGCCCCGAGGAACGGCTGGGCGACGACGACACCTGGGACGAGGCGGAGGCGCTGCTGCAACGGGCGTTGGACCGGAAAGGAATACCGTACGACGTCGACCACGGCGGCGGGGCCTTCTACGGCCCGAAAATCGACATCAAGTTCATGGACGCCATCGGCCGGCTGTGGCAGGGCCCCACGATTCAGCTCGATTTCCAGTTGCCCGAGCGGTTCGAATTGGAGTACACCGGGGCGGACAACCACCCCCATCGCCCTGTCATGATTCACCGGGCCATCTTCGGCACGCTGGAACGGTTCATCGGGAATCTGATCGAGCACTTTGCCGGGGCCTTTCCACTCTGGCTGGCGCCCGAACAGGTCCGGGTCATCCCCATCTCGGATGCCCAGACGGATGCCGCCCGCGGCGTAGCCGATAGGCTCAAGGCGGCGGGGTTGCGGGTACACCTCGACGATCGCGGCGAGACCCTCAACTACCGGATTCGCGAGGGCGAGGTCAACAAGATCCCCTACATGGCCATCGTGGGGCAGCGGGAGGCGGACGGAGGAACTGTCGCGGTCCGCACCCGAGGTGCCGGAAAAAAGCAGGAAGTCATGCCGATCGA
>JAZFYL010000066.1:0-6374 GCA_036443495.1 Gemmatimonadales bacterium
GGAACTGAGGTGGCTCGTGCAAGCGGTTGCCTCGTTTGACTTTCCGGCGTCCGGAGGCCTAACTTCGTGACCCGGGCCCAGTCCTGCGATCCGGCCCGTTCCGGTCGGACCCCTGACCTCCGTCCCGGGTCCCGAACCCCAGCCGAGGAGCCATCCGTGTCCTCTACTCCCATCACGACAGAGAGGACAACCGGGCCATCGAACGAGGGCGTCATCTGGCAGGTCGTCCACCGGGTGAACTACTCGGAAGTGGATCAGATGGGCGTGGTGTATCACGCCCGGTATCTGGTGTGGCTGGACATGGCTAGGACCGAATACCTGCGGCGGCAGGGGATGTCGTATCGCGAACTCGAGGAACGTGGATTCCGGCTCGCCGTCGGCGACGTGTCGATTCGCTACCGCAAACCGGCACGGTACGACGACCTGATCCGGGTGCGCTGCTGGGTTGAGGACGCGGGGTCACGCCGGGTGACATTCGGCTACGCCGTAGAACTGGAGCCGTCCGGCAAGCTCCTTGCGACGGCAACTACCGCAATGCTCAGCCTGGATCCCGATTTCGCGTTCGCCGCGATGCCCGCCGACGTCCGGGAAATGCTGGTTCCGACGGCCGCCCCAGTCCGCCTCTAAGCAAGGACCCCGCATGCGAACCACCCTCCTGAGAGTCTTGGTCCTTTCAGCGATCGTCTCCGCCAACGCCGTTCCGCTGGCCTCCCAGGAGCAGAACGTCGTCGAGGAGTTGGCCCTGCTGCTGCAAGCCGAGGACTCTCGACGCTGGGACGGGCCCTTGTTCGAGTCGAGCCTGAACCACCCTTCACCCCAGGTTCGCCGAACCGCTGCGATGGGCATCGGTCGTATCGGCGATTGGCGCGGCACACCGCTCCTCATCCTGGCGCTGACCGATCGCGACACGACGGTGCAAACGACGGTCATGTTTGCTCTGGGTCTCCTGGAAGATCCAGCGGCGGTGGAGGCCATCATCGATCGGCTCCGCGCCTCTCCCAACATCAGTTCCGAACCTGCGGTTGAAGGTATCAGCGCCCTCGCGAAGATCGGCGGACCCGAGGCGGGCACGTTCATGGACCGGCTCTTGGGCGGATCTGCCCGGGTGACGGTTGAGGACCCCGAATCCCTCAAGGCACGAGCGCTGATCGACGCCTGGCGGCTGCGTGACGACGCGCCGATCACTCAGCTCCTGGTGTTCGTGGACGACCAGGCGGAAGACTGGCGCTGGCGGTCGCTTTTCAGTTTGGCTCGCCTGCGGACCCCGGCAGCCGGGGATGCCTTCCTCCGTGCGCTCTCCGACCCTTCCCCCATCGTAAGGACGGTCGCCGCGGGCGCCCTCACCAGACGCTTCGTAAGTCAGGCCGGCATCGACGCCACCACTTGCACGGACCTGCTGGCGAGGGCCATCAACGACGCCGATCCCGGCGTGCAGATCGCCGCCCTCAAGGCCCTGGGAAGCTTTCGTAACCCCGAGACCAGTGCCGCGATGGTGGTGAGCTTGGATGCCGTCATGCCCAATGTCCGGGTCCAGGCGGCACGGTCGCTCGGGTTCTCCGGCGGGCCGTTGGCGACCCGAGAACTGACCCGGGTCGCCACCGAGCGTGAGTCGTTCGCCGTAGCTCGAGAGGCGTTGCTCGGGCTGGCCAAGTTCGACAGCATGGCGTTCATTGCGGTCGCTCCGGGGTGGGCATCCAGCAGAAGTTGGCGAGACCGGATGATCGCAGCGGAGGGGTGGGAGCAGGTCGCGCCGGGCCCCGGACCCGGGAAACCGCTGTTCCTCCAGGATGGGGATCCCCGAGTCGTCGCTGCCGCCCTGAGGGGCTGGATCCGGGGCGCGGACCAGCCCGGTGCGGAACTCGCGACCGAAGCACGGCTGCTCATCACCCATGAAGATGCCGTGGTCCGGGCCGCAGCCGCGACAGCATTGGGGAAGGTGGGCGAGCCGCGTGACGTGCAATCCCTCAGCGCCATGTTTCGGCGGGCTCAATCCGACTCGATCCCGGACGCCGCCTTGGCGGCCCTTGACGCCCTGTTGCTGCTCGCGGAGGCCTCTGCGGAGGGAGAATCGGCCGTTTTGATGGTGTTCCTCGGCCCGACGCCCCGGCCAAACAACTACGTCATTAGGGGGTGGGCCGAGGACAACTGGCCCGCGGCCCTGGAGCGCTGGGGACCGGCCTATCCCTTGGACACAGGATTCTCGTTACAAGACTACCGTGCAGTTGCGGAGCGCTTCCTCGTCAACCAGAATGAGGCCTACCCGCACGTCTTCGTGGAAACGGACAATAACGGGAGCTTCGAAATCGAACTGTTTGGGCCCGAAGCTCCGCTGACCGTTCTCCGGTTCCTGGGTTTGGTTGACCGCCACTTCTTCGACGGCAACCAATGGCATCGGGTCGTGCCCAATTTTGTTGCACAGGATGGGGATCCCCGGGGGGATGGGTGGGGACAGGCGCCCGGGGCCATTCGGGATGAAATCAACCGCCGGCGCTTCCGGACCCGCTACGTGGGGCTGGCGGCGTCGGGGCCAGACACAGGGTCCAGTCAATGGTTCATCACCTTGAGCCCTCAGCCGCAACTCGACGGCACCTACACGGTGTTCGGGCGAATCGTGGGCCCCGCCCGGGGGCTGCAACGGCTGACGCAGGGAGACCGCATCCGGTCCATCCGTCGATGAGACCTTACGGCTGGATCTTCGCTCTGCTCCTGTTAGCGGCGGTAGCGCCGACGCCGGCTTCCGCCCAGTTCTTTTCATTCGGTCAGAACAAGATCCAGTATCGCGGCTTCGAGTGGCGGGTCTTGCACGGCGAACACGTCGACGTGTACTACTATCCCGCCGAAGCGCATCTCGCAGGCGTGGCACTCGAGTATGCCGAAGCCAGTTACGACACGCTCAAACTCCGCTTCGGGCATGAAGTCCTCACCCGCATCCCTCTGATCATCTACGCCTCCCATGTGGATTTCCGGCAGACCAACATCCTGCCGTTCATCCCACCCGAGGGAATTCTCGGCGCGACCGACTTCTTGAAGCATCGAATTTCGATGCCGTTCCGGGGCAACCTATACGAGTTCTTCGCCACCCTCCGGCACGAGATGGTGCACGTCTTCCAGATGAGCATCGGGACGTCGGCATACTATCGAGCGCCTCGGGTCCGTCGGCCGTTCATTCCCCTTTGGTGGAGCGAAGGACTGGCCGAATGGTGGTCGGAAGGTGAGGACGCACGCGATGAGATGATCCTGCGAGACCTGGTCCTGACGGGCCGGATGCCCACGCTGGAACAACTCACCTTCGTGCGCGGTGGACTGGAGTATCCCCTGGGTGGCCGTATCCACCGCTGGCTGGCCCGGGAATACGGCGATTGGCGCGTCGCGGTGTTTTACCGCGAAATGTGGCGCTACTCGACGTTCGAGGAAGCCATCTACGCCGTTTACGGCAAGTCGCTGGAAGACCTCAGCGAAGAATTCCGACTGGCCATGATGCGCCACTACAGTGATGTGATCCAGACACGCGAACCCCTGACTGTGGCCGGGACGAAGGTCGCGGATCGGGCGATCAACGCCACCTACGTCGCCGGCTCGGCGGACATGGGCGGACAGGTCGTCTATCTGGCACCGAACAATGGCTATATCTCCATTTATCAGGAGGACCTGCGCACCGGGAAACGCCGGCGACTCATTACCGGCGGCCGCTCCGAAGACTACGAGTCCTTTCACCCGTTTTCGTCCCGACTGGATGCTTCGCGCAAGGGCCTGGTCCTGTTTTCGTCCCAGCGCAACGACCGAGACGCCCTGGTGATCTGGGACATTCAGGAAGGGGACCTCGTCGGTCGCTACCAGTTTGCCGAGATCACGTCGATCATTTCGCCCGCCTGGGCACCCGACGGCCAGAGCATTTTCTTCAGCGGGTTGTCTGACGGCGGGGTCTCCGACCTGTACCGCGTGTGGTTGCCGGATGGCCGGGTGGAACAACTCACCTCGGACCTCTACCAGGACCTGAATCCGTCCCCCAGCCCCGACGGCGCCCACCTGGTGTGGGCATCAGATAGGACCGCCGAAGGGCTGGAGGGAGCCAAGAACCTCTTTGCCCTCGAGCTTGCCACGGGCGAGATTCGCCAGCTCACTTACGGCATGTGGGTTGACGAAACGCCCGTGTGGGCGGGCAACGGCAGGATCTACTACGCCTCCGACCGAGACGGTATCCTCAACATCTTCTCCATCGACGAATTCGGCTCGGGGCGCCGCGAGACCTCGGCCTGGACCGGGGCATTCGATCCGTCCTATGTACCGGAGAAGGACGGCTTGGTGGTGTCGGGCTACCATCGCTTGTCGCTGAACGTCTACTTCCTGCCCCCGAACGAGGAGGCCGAGCAGCACACCTTCGCGCCACCGACCATGCTGTTGGAGCACAGTACATGGGAGTGGCCCACCAGTCCCGAGACAGAGGAAATCGCCCTGCAGAGTTCGCCGTACGAGAGGAAAATGACGGTGGACATCGCGGCCGCGGAGGCCGTAGCCATTCCCGGTTTCGGGGCGGCGCAGGGGGCCGCAATCACGATGAGCGACTTGCTCAACGACGATGTCATCGTGGCTTCGATTTCGACGTACTCCGGCCCCAGCATTACCGACATCCTCGACAACGTCAATATCGCAGCCTATTACATAAACCGGCAGCGCAGGGTCAACTGGGGCCTCGGGGTTTTCCGCCGGAACGGCAACGCCTTCGAAGCGGGCAGCCGGACTGCCTCGTACGTCGAGAAGGCCATCGGGGCTGCCGGTCTGGTGCGATATCCACTCAACCGCTTCAATCGTGTGGAAGCCCAGTTACAGGTCATGTTCTCAGACCGGTTCGACTTTCTGCTGCCCGTCGCCGACCCCCGGCGTACCGGGTGGATCGTCTCCAATTTCGTCAGTTTCGTACGTGACAATTCGCTGTGGACACCTACTGGACCCATAGACGGAGGTCGTTTCACCATCACCGCGGGTATATCCAAGGATTTCACCAACGCCCGGTTCGACAGCTACCTCCTGGCCGCCGATTGGCGCCGCTACTTCCGCATCGGCAGCACCACGGCCTACGCCCTGCGATTGATCCTCTGGTATGGCGGCGGCGACCGGCCTCAGCGTATCAACCTGGGGGGTACCCACGCGATTCGAGGCTTTCCCTTGTTCGGCGAGGTCACCGGCACGCGGGCGTGGATGATCAACAACGAACTGCGGTTTCCCTTCCTCAAGTATCTCACCCTGGGCACCCCGGTGGGACCGTTCCGATTCCCCGAATTGCAGGGCGCCATCTTTTTCGACCTCGGCCAAGCCAAGATCCCCACGAGCGGGCGCTCCTTCATTGACGAGCGCGGCGTGTTGGGTAGCTTCGGTGGGAGTCTGCGGTGGGGTCTGTGGCCTTTCGGCGTGTTCCGTCTGGATATGGGCCGCCGCTTCGGCTCCGGCTTTGCCGCCTACGGGCTCTCCCCCAACTACTGGGACGGGGGATTTCTCCAGTTTTGGTTCGGGTTCAACTACTAGCCACATCCCATAACTGCTGATGCTACAACGGTTTCTGCTTGACCGGCGACGGTCGGTGTTCTATCTTGGCTTGATGAGTCTGGGGTGCGCCGGAGTGCCCGTGACCCTGTTGCCGGTCACCGCCCGGTCGGTTTCGCCAGACGAGGCGCGGGAATGGCAAGTCCAGACCACCCCCTCCGAGAACCGCCTCTACCGCTTCAAGTGGAATTTCAGGGATGAGCGGGCCAGTGCGGGCGGGCGGGGCAGCGTCCGGATCGCGCCCCCGGACTCGCTGCGGTTCGACGTGGCCGGGCCGTTCAACTCGAAGCCCACGGCCGCGGTCATCATCGGGGATCAGGCACAGTGGACCGACCCGGAAGACACGGCCAAGGACCTGCTGCCCAACTACCCGCTGATGTGGGCCATGTTCGGGGTGGCACGCGCCGCGGAGCCCGGGGACACGATCTCCGCCTGGGTGGATGAGGACACACGCGTTTGGCAGTACACCGCCGGCCCGGATACGGTGCAGTATGCTCAGATCGGCGGAGCGAAACCGAAGTTCCTCGCCATGGTTCGGCACGCCGGCAAACTCGTGGGACAAGTTGAAAGCCGATGGGCCGACGACGGCACCCTCCAATCCGCACGACTGACGGTACCCAATGCACGGCTCAGCCTGGAGTTCTACCGCTACGACACGCCTGAGGTCCATCGCGAGGGCATTTGGCGGCCCAGCGCTCCTTAGCCTCATCCTGCTGGGCTGCTACGGTTTCAGCGGCGGCGGGTTGCCGCCCGAAGTCAAGACCGTGGCCGTCCTACCGTTTGACAACCTCACCGCCGACCCCACCCTAACCCAACGCGTGATGACCTCCGTGCGG
>JAZFYL010000067.1:0-2160 GCA_036443495.1 Gemmatimonadales bacterium
GGAGAACCCCCGCATTCAGGTCCCAACGCCCAGGCAATCCTCACCAAGATCGTCACCGAAGACGCGCCGCCCATTACCAGCAAGCGACGGAGCGTCCCGCCTGGCATCGCCGGGGCCATCCACAAAGCCGTCCAGAAACTCCCAGCCGACCGGTTTGCCAGCGCGCAGGAATTTGCCGACGCCTTGGCCCGGCCGGCCGAACAGTGGTCATCCGACAGTTATTCATACCCCGGAGTGTTGGGGCAGGGCGTGCCGGTCGCTCGCCGGGCGCCGGTGGTGGTCGCCGCCCTCATTGCCGTGGTGGCCGTTGTCGTAGCCGCCTTGGCTTGGCTCAGTCGACCGGATCCGGCCGAGGGGGCGCTCACGCGTTTCATCACTACCTTCCCGGCCAGCCAGCAATTCGGCCTCGCCCCGCTACGGTTGATTGCGGTGGCGCCAGACGGATCGGGCTTCGTGTATGTCGGCACCGGCCCCAACGGCCGCATGCTGTACCACCGGCGATTCGACAATTTCCGGGCCCGCCTCCTCAGGGGCACGGAAAACGGCGGTAACCCGTTCTATGCCCCGGACGGTAGTCGCCTGGGGTTCACCAGTCCTGAAGGCCTCAAGATCCTGGATTTGTCCGCCGGCACGGTGGCCAACATCGGGCTTCGGCAGGCTCGCACGCCCGGATGGACCGACGACGACCACATAATCTACGTGTCTTCCGATCAGCCTGGGCTCTACCTGTTACCGGTGAGAGGGGGGGAACCGGTGGCGCTGACCGCTCCGGACACGACACGGGGCGAGCGCTTTCACGTCTTCCCCTACCCCGTGCCGGAAACCAAGGACGTCCTGTTTGGCGTCATCACCGAAACGAGCGCTCAAATCGCGGTCCTGTCTCGCGAGTCGGGTTCCTACCATTATCTGATCGAGGGCACTCGTCCCGTTTACGCTGCCTCGGGGCACCTGCTGTACGTGCTGAACGACACTCTGTGGGCCATCTCTTACAACCGCGACACCCGCGCCGTGAGCGGGGCGCCGCGGGCGCTCGAAGCCGATGTCGGGCTGGACCCTTATCTGGTCCACGACTTCGCCGTTTCGTCGACAGGCACCCTGGTCTACACTCGCGAGGGAAACTTTCGACGCCAGCTGGTCGAGGTAGACCGCGACGGCCGTGAGTATCTCCTGGTCCCTGAAGCCCGATCGTTTGGCACCCCGCGATACGACCCCACCGGTCGCAGGATTTCCGTTGTCATAGCGGCTGACGGCGACTTCAATGTGTGGCTGTTCGATATCCAGAGGCGATCGTTCCAGCGGCTCACATTCGAAGACGACAACTACTACCCCGCGTGGTCTCCCGACGGTCGCAGTCTGGTCTACTCCCGGCAACGCGCCGGCGCCACCGATCTCTACCGCCGCTCGGCGGACGGCACCAGCCCAGCAACGCGCGTCTACGGCACCGAGCAAGCTCAGTGGGATCTGGAATTCAGCCCCGATGGACGGTTGGCCGTGTTTCGTCAAAACGACTCCCTCACAGGCAGGGATTTGTGGTTGCTGGACATGACCACGGGGGAAGCCACACCCTTTCTCGTGACCCACCATCAGGAGCGCGCGCCCAAGATCTCGCCCTCGGGCTCGCTCCTGGCCTACGTGTCCGACGAGAGCGGATCATCCGAGGTGTACCTTCGCACGTTCCCCGATACCTCCGGCAAGTGGATAGTGTCGCACGAAGGAGGGATAGAGCCGGTGTGGGCCTCGTCGGGTCGGGAGTTGTTCTATCGCTCGGGCGATCGGGTCATGGTGGTCCCCATCGACCAGGGGCCACCCATGACCATCGGCACAGCTACCGTTCTGCTGGAAGGGGCCTACGTCCCCAACCCGATGCACGCCAACTACGATATTCACCCGGACGGTGACAGATTTGTCATGTTACGGAGCGGCGAAAGTGAGCGCAGTGTCGTGGTAGTGACGAATCTGTTTGCGGAGTTGAATGAGCAATGAGTAATCAGCGGGGCGGCGGGGCCGCAGGGCAGCGGGGGCAGTATGCTGTCAGCTGTCAGCTGTCAGCCGTCGGCCGTCCGTCCACCGTCCACTGTCCACCCTTCGCCGCATCATGATCAATCTCGACCGCCTCACCACATCCCTGTCCGACCGTTACACCATCGAGCGCGAACTCGG
>JAZFYL010000068.1:0-2347 GCA_036443495.1 Gemmatimonadales bacterium
CCCCCGCCCCCACGCGCGTAGCCAGGAGATAATCGACTTCCGGGAGGATCGCCCAGGGAAGAACCCACTCGTCCGGATTCTGCTCGAAGAGTTGCCGGACCGATTCGTGATGGCGGTCGTCCGCGTCTACCAGCGCAATCACGGCCCCTGTGTCGGCAACGATCATCGATCCTCGCCCATTCCCCCAAGCAGATCCTCGGCGCACTCGCTCAGATTGCCCCGGCCGCTCCGGCCAACGCCAATACTGGATGGCCGCACGGCAGCCCCGTGGCGAGCAGCGTACTCCGCCACGGCCTCCCGGATTAACTCGGCCACCGGCCGGCCGGCTTCCTTGGCCAGTGCTTTAAGGCGGCGGTAGTCCCCTTTATTGAGGTATACGGTGGTCTTTTCCATACTATATATGGTAACCATATATGGTATAGAAAGCAATTTACCCACTGTTTACCCCTGGTTGACATTGGGAGCCGAAGCCGCCACTTTATTCTCACTGATGAGAAAAACGAGTCAGGCAGTGACCATACACGAAGTCACGCTGCAGATCCTGGGTATCCTGCGCGAGGGTCCCAACAGCGCAAATCACATCGTGCTGCGCCTGAGTCAGGAGAACGACGGCAAGACGCCGCCATTGGCCACGCTCTACCGGCATCTCAAGACCGCTCTCGACAACGGTTGGATCGCAATAGCCGGCGAGGCACAGGCCGGTCGGGGGCGGCCACAGCAGCGCTATCGGGTCACTGACGCCGGCGCCAAGGCGGCCGCTGTCGAGGCGAGACGGCTCCGCAGCTTGGCCGATCTCGCCCTGGGAAAGACCCAAGCGGTCTGATGCAAGAGACGACTGGCCTCTGGCAGAAGGCCGTTCGCTCTGCGTGCCACCTCTATCCTGCAGACTTTCGTCGGAAGTTGGCCGACGACCTCGCGGCGGTTTTCGACGAACAGTACAGCCGCAGACGCCGTGACAAGACACGGGCGGCCGCGTGGATTTACGGAGCCCGCACCGTCGGGGGGATTGTAAGGGAAGCCGTTCGAGCCCGTTGCGGGCGGTGGGTCCGACGCGGCACCAGCAGGCCAAGGCATACTCCGCGGGGGGATGGCGGAATGCGGGAGCAACTGAACGGCTGGGTGCGGGAGGCGAAGCCGGTGTTGCGTGGCCTCCTGAGGAGCCCCGGCTATACGATTGTGGCGGTGCTCACGCTTGCCATCGGCATCGGCGGCAGCGTGGCGGTATTCACCGTGCTCGATCGCGTCGTGCTCGACCCGCTTGCCTATCCGGAGGCCGACCGCCTGGTTCACCTGCGGAACCAGGTGCCTGGAGTAGGCCCCGATACCGAGTGGCACATGGCGAGCGCCCAGTACTTCTACTACAGGGAAAACGCCGCCTCGATCGAAGAGATCGGTGCCTTCCGACACACCGGTACGAACCTCCAGACTCCCGCCGGACCTCAGCGCGCCCGGCTGGCGGTCGTGTCAGCCAGCACGCTTGGAATGATCGGCGCCCGGGCCGTGCTCGGCCGGATGATCGACGCCGCAGACGACCGGCCGGGCGAGCCTCGGGTCGCGATGATATCACACGAGTTCTGGACCCGCCAGTTCGGGAGCGAGGGGAACATCCTCGGTCAAACGATCTCCCTGAACGACTTGCCCTATGACGTCGTGGGCATCATGGCGGCGGGGGTGAACCTTCCGGCGGAGCCCGGAGCCCCTTCCGGCTCGGTTCCGGATGCTTGGATCCCAATGCGGCTCAACCCGGCCGGACCGTTTCACAACAACCATGTCATTCCGATGATCGCGCGACTGCGTCCGGGGGTCGGCTTGGAGGAGGCGCAAGGGGAGCTGGAGCGCCTAACGGCACTGCTGCCGGAAGCGTTCCCCACCGTCTACACGCAGGGCTTCATCGACCGTTACGGATTCCGCCCCATCGCCTACCCTCTAAAGGAATATGTTGTCGGCGACGTCGCCCGAAATTTGTGGATCCTCTTTGGCGCGGTCGGACTCGTGCTACTGGTCGCGTGCGCCAATGTGACGAACCTGTTCTTGGTCCGCATGGAAGATCGGCGCCATGAGCTGGCGATTCGATCAGCCCTCGGTGCCGGACGGTTTGCGGTCGCGCGAGCCATCCTCACAGAGAGCCTCACGCTGTCCGTCACCGGCGGGCTGCTCGGGCTGCTCCTTGGCTTCTGGGGGTTGTCCGCGTTGATCTCACTGGCGCCAATGACGATTCCTCGCTTGCACGGGCTCGGCCTCGATGGTGGCGCAATACTTGTTACCACGATAGTCTCGGGCCTCGTGGGGTTCGGCATTGCTGCGTTCCCGATCGCGCACCACGTGGGTTCAGGTGAGGCTGCCACGC
>JAZFYL010000069.1:0-2620 GCA_036443495.1 Gemmatimonadales bacterium
TATCGGCGGCCCAATCGTTGCTCCCCGAGCCTTCTCGACGCAGATTAGGGGGTTACCTGAGCAGGTAACCGCCACGGGCCACTCGAAAGCCGACCACGAATGACCGAATCGAACGACAACACTCTTCCCGGCCGCCTCGCCAAGGCGCTGCGCGGCCACTTCACCATCGAGGGTGAGATCGGCCGTGGGGGCATGGGCGTCGTTTACCGTGCGCGCGACGACCGGTTGAAACGCCGAGTGGCCATCAAGGTCCTGCCGCCCGAGTTGGCCTTCCAGCAGGAGATCCGTGAGCGGTTCACCCGCGAAGCGCAGACCGCGGCCCGGCTGTCGCATCCGCATATCGTCCCCATTCACACCGTTGGTGAAGGCGAGGGTCTGGTCTATTTCGTGATGGGCCTGGTGGAGGGGGAGCCGCTGTCGCACCGGCTCAAGGGTCGCCGGCAGCTGCCGCTCGACGAAGTGCGGCGCATCATGAAGGAGACGGCCGACGCGCTCAGCGCGGCGCACGCGGTGCACATAGTGCACCGGGACATCAAACCGGACAACATCCTGCTCGAGGGGTCCCGCGGCCGAGTCATGGTGACCGACTTCGGGATCGCCAAGGCGTTGTCTGGCGCGTCCGGCGCCACATTGACCGGTGCGGGCGTGGCCATCGGCACACCGTCCTACATGAGCCCGGAACAGGCCGCCGGAGAAAGGGACATCGACGGACGGTCCGACATCTACAGCCTGGGCATCTGTGCCTATCAGATGGTGACCGGCAAGCTGCCGTTCAAAGCGCCCAATGTGGCCGGCATTCTGATGAAGCAGATTACCGAACCGGCACCCTTGGTGACAGGAGCCCGCCGCGACGTGCCGGAAGATCTGGCGATGACCATCGCCCGATGTCTGGAAAAGGATCCCCAGAACCGATGGCCCACGGCGGATTCCCTCCGGCGAGCGTTGGAGAGCCGGACGGTGACCGACTATCAACCCACGGGCCTGGGGTGGCACGCGGCCGACCGCCCCTCCCCCCGGCGACCGGAGCGACGGGGGGCACGCAGCACCGGCCAAGCCAGGCGGCCGGTGCGGGAACGCACCCGTCCGGGTGAGCGGCCCCGCCGCCGCTCGGCATCAGATCGGCCACTACCGGCCCGCCGCGCCGCCGCCAAACCAAAAACCCGTCGCCGGCGGTCGTGGGACGAGGAGCACGAGAGGAACAAGCTCGTCCGCGACACCGGTGAGCCCAAGATCGTGCAACGGACCCGGGCCCAGTTCGCGGCCTGGGCATCGGTCAACGGCGGATTGTTCCTGCTCAACGTCGCCACCACGCAACTGGACCCACCGTGGTTCATTTTTCCCGCTGCGATCTGGGGCATCGGGCTGTTGTCGAACTACGCCAAAGTCTGGCAGGCGGGGTACAGCTGGCGTGACGTCATCAAACGGCCACCGGCGCCGGGTTCGGTGGAACACCAACTGGCAACAAGCAAGGGCAAGGGTCTCCCCCTGCTGGGCCGGCCGACCGTCCAGGAATTCGGCGCCCACACGGAAACGCTGCTGCAGATGGAACGCGACCGCGGCGCAATCAGCAAACAACTGGAGAGCATGCCGGAGTCGGAACGCAACCTGCTGCCGGACGTAGTCAAGACGGTCGACGGTTTGTACCAGCGGGGGCAATACCTGGCGCTTACCCTCGTCGAGCTGGAGGGCCAGGTCAACCCGCGCGAACTGAGCCGGGTCGAGAACCGGATTGCCTCACTGGAACACGAGCCGGACGACGAAGATCGTGAGCGGCGGATGAATCTGCTGGAACGGCAACGGAACTCTATCAAGGCACTCGACAAGCGCCGGCGGAAATCGTCCCGCAACCTCGAGTCCTGCGTGTTGGCGATGCAGAACGTGCGGTTCGATCTCCTGCGGCTCAAGTCGGCCAACATGCAGGACGTGCTGGGCGACCTGACCCAGGCCACCCAGCAGGCGCGATCGTTGTCCCGCGACGTGGACAACGCGATCGATGCGGTGGGGGAGGTGGGGGATGTGTTGAGGAGCTAGTGGCTGGTGGCTTGTGGCTGGTGGTGGACGGTAGACGGTGGTTTGACGAAGCGGCCCTCAGGGAATTCATCCCGAGGGCCGTTCTTTTCCTTACCTCATAGCCACCAGCCACTAGCCACCAGCCATCAAAACGCCGCCTGCTCCACAATGGCTGCCTGCAAATCAGCCACCTGGGGCAGGATGACGTCCTCCAGTTGCGGGGCATAGGCAACGAAGGTGTCGATGGCGGCTACGCGTTTTATTGGGGCGTCGAGCCAAGCGAAGCACTCGTCAGCCAGCCGTCCGGCCAGCTCGGCGCCGTAGCCCCAGGACAGCGAGTCTTCGTAGGCGACGATGACCCTGTTGGTCTTGCGGACGGATTTGTAGATCGTGTCCCAGTCTACCGGGGACAACGAGCGTAGGTCGATGACTTCGGTGCTGATGCCGTGCTCCTCCTCGGCCTTGTCGGCAGCGGTGATGGTTCGCTGCACCACGGCGCCGTAGGTCACCACGGTCACATCGGTCCCGGAGCGCACCACCTTGGCCTTGCCGAATGGGACCATGAAATTGGGGCCCGGGTTGGCGGACTTGTTGTACGTCTGGCGGTAGA
>JAZFYL010000070.1:0-5312 GCA_036443495.1 Gemmatimonadales bacterium
GCCCTCCGCTTACGGAAAGATCCCCATGTGCTCGTAGCTCGCGGCGATCTTGTCGATGGCGCTGATGAGCGCGGCGGTCCGCAGGTCGATTTTCCCTTGGTGGTGATCGCGCACCGCCAGGATCTGAGCGAAAGCCAGCACCATCGTCTCCTCTAGTCCGGAATTGACCAGGTCCTCTTCGGTGGCCCCGCGGGTGAATTCGTTCATTTCCGCGTCGCTGAACTGCTTGTCCGTGACCCGCTCCACGGCCTGCAACAGCCGGCGATAGGCCCCCTGCTCGAACCGCTTCTGCATCCGGCCGAAACGCACGTGGGACAGGTTCTTGACCCACTCGAAGTAGGACACCGTCACACCGCCGGCGTTGAGGAAGGTATCGGGCAGGACCACCGCGCCCTTCTCCCTCAACACGGCATCGGCCTCGGCGGTAGTCGGCCCATTGGCCGCCTCCGCAATGATCTTCGCTTGGACGCGCGGAGCATTCTCAGCCGTGATCTGGTTCTCCAGGGCAGCCGGAACCAGGATATCGCAATCCAGCTCGAGGGCCTTGGCCGACTCTGGGATCTTCTCCACGGCAGGGCAGTCCATAATCGACCCACCCTCGCGCCGGTGCGCGACGACGCAATCGACATCGAGCCCCTTGGGGTCGTAAATGGCACCCTCGTACTCGGCAATACCTACGATCAACGCCCCACCTTCCTGGAGGAACTTGGCAGCGTGGTAGCCGACGTTACCCATCCCTTGTACCACGATACGCTTGCCGTCCAGGCCCCGCGGGAGCCCCAGGGCTTTCATCGTATCGGTTTGGTTACAGGTTTCACGGATCCCGTAGAACACCCCGCGCCCCGTCGCCTCGGTCCGCCCCCGGATGCCACCCTGACTCACCGGTTTGGCCGTGACACACGCCAGGGCGTTGAGTTCTCCGGCTGACAAGGAACTGTAAGTGTCGGCGATCCAGGCCATCTCTTTCGAGCTGGTGCCGAAATCCGGCGCCGGCACGTCGATACCGGGGCCGATGAAATTCTTCTTGACCAACTCGAAGGTGTAGCGGCGGGTGATGCGCTCCAGTTCGGAATCGGAGTACTTGTGGCGGGCGATCTTGATGCCACCCTTGGCGCCACCGAAGGGCACGTCCACGACGGCACACTTGTAGGTCATGAGTGCGGCCAACGCCATGATCTCGTCTTCGTTGACCGCCATGCTGTAGCGGATGCCGCCCTTGGTCGGCTGCTTGTGATGGCTGTGTTCCGCGCGCCATGCGTGGATCACCTCGATCGAGCCGTCATCCTTGCGGAGCGGGAACTGCATGTGGTAGACGCTGTTCACCGCCCTGATGTTCTGCAGGATGGTCGGATCGTGGTCGGTCAGGCTCGCTGCGTAATCGAACGCCTGGTTCACCTGGGCGAGGAAACTGTAGTCCTTGTCCGTCAACGGGAGCACTCCGTAGTCTGGGTGGCCGGCGCACCTCGGAGGGTGCCGGAATGGGAGAACGTCAATGGCATCAGGCAGATAGGGATAGCACCGTGCCGGCCGGCTGGCAAGTCGGGCCGGCCGGCACTTGACTTCGAGGGCAGAATTACCAACATTATATCCGGATATACTGATTGATATGACTGCCCCCAAGAGCGATATTCTCGGTCGCATGGACGCCCTGGCTGATGCCACCCGCAGCCGGGTCTTGCTCCTGCTGGAACAGCAGGAGCTGACCGTTTCGGAGCTACAGGCAATCTTCCAGCTTCCCCAGTCGACCGTGAGCCGGCATTTGAAGATCCTGGGGGACGCCGGATGGGTCTTTTCGCGTGTGGACGGCACCAGTCGCTGGTACGCCATGCACGGGGGACAGCTTCCGCCTGCGGCCGGCCGTCTATGGCAGGCCATACGGGATGAGGTGGAGTCGGTGCCTGCGGCCAGCCACGACCGGGAGCGGATGCTGAGCGTCCTGAGCGAGCGCCGGACGACTTCCAAGGCGTTCTTCTCCTCGGCCGCCGGCCAATGGGATGCTCTCCGCGAAGAGTTGTTCGGCCGGAACGTCGAGCTGGCCGGCCTGCTGGGGTTGTTGGATGAACGCTGGGTGGTCGGCGACTTGGGCTGCGGGACGGGCCAGATCGCCGCCAACCTGGCGCGCTTCGTCCATCGGGTCATCGCAGTCGACGATTCGAGCGCGATGCTCGACGCCGCTCACACCAGGCTCGCCGAGTATGACAACGTGGAAGTCAGGGAGGGCGAACTGGAGTCCTTGCCGATCGAAGCCGGGGAACTCGACGCCGCGGTCATCTTCCTGGTGCTCCACCACACCGTTCAACCGGACCGCGTCATGGCGCAGGTGCAACGCGCCCTCCGGCCCGGCGGACGGTTGCTCCTGGTGGACATGATGCCCCACGACCGGGACGAGTATCGCCGGGACATGGGTCATGTCTGGCAAGGGTTTTCCGAGTCCGAACTTTCGACCTGGTTCACCGAGGCCGGACTCGAACCGAAGCTGTATCGGCCGTTGCCGGCCGACCCGAACGCCACCGGACCGACGTTGTTTGCTGCAACCGCGGTCAGTCCCGCCGGGACCGCCACGGAGGCGGTAGCCGCGACCGGCGCGCATGAATTCGTTTGATTCCCACGATGGCGTGGGGCAACTTTCATCCTGAAGGAGTCCACAGTGGGTACAGTCGCTTCTGAAGTGCATCCGTTCCAGGCCGCCCGTGAGGCGGGGCGCGAGCCGTTCAAGGTCGCCGACCTGAGCCTGAACGAGTTCGGCCGCAAGGAGATTGGCCTGGCCGAGCATGAAATGCCCGGCCTGATGGCCCTCAGAGAGGAGTACCGGGGCAAGGCACCGCTGGCCGGCGCCAAGATCATGGGCTCCCTCCACATGACGGTGCAGACCGCCGTGCTGATCGAGACCCTCACCGAGCTGGGGGCGGACGTTCGGTGGGTCTCGTGTAACATCTTCTCCACCCAGGATCACGCCGCGGCCGCCGCGGTCGTCGGCGACGGCACCGCCGATCACCCCCGTGGCGTGCCGGTGTTCGCCTGGAAGGGCGAGACCCTCGAGGAGTACTGGTGGTGCACCGAGCAGGCCTTGCTGTGGCCCGACGGTTCGGGCCCCAACCTGATCCTGGACGACGGTGGTGACGCCACCCTGTTGATTCACAGGGGAGTCGAGTACGAGAAGGCCGGGGCGGTGCCCACCTTCAGCCCCGAGACGGAGCCCGAAGAGTGGGGCGTCATTCTTGGTGTGCTGAGCCGGCAACTGGCCGCGGACAACACCTATTGGACCCGCATGGCCGAAGGCATCCGTGGCGTCTCAGAGGAGACCACGACCGGCGTCCATCGGCTGTATCAGATGATGGAAGAAGGTACCCTGCTCTTCCCGGCCATCAACGTCAACGACTCGGTCACCAAGAGCAAGTTCGACAACGTGTATGGTTGCCGGCATTCGGTCATCGACGGCATCAACCGGGCGTCCGACGTGATGATCGGCGGCAAGACGGCGGTCGTGATTGGATTCGGGGAGGTCGGCAAGGGCTGTGCCCAGGCCCTCCGGGGACAGGGTGCCCGCGTCGTCGTGGCGGAGATCGATCCGATCTGCGCCCTCCAGGCCGCGATGGAAGGCTACGAGGTCAATACCATCGACAACGTGGTGGGAGAAGCGGACATCTTCATTACCGCCACCGGGAACAAGAACGTCATCACAGCCGACTACATGGCCCGCATGAAGGACAAGGCCATCGTGGGGAACATCGGCCACTTCGACAACGAGATCGACATGGCAGGGTTGGCGGCCGTTGATGGCATCAACAGAACCACCATCAAGCCGCAATACGACCAGTGGACCTTCCCCGACGGCCACAGCGTGATGATCCTGGCCGAAGGACGGCTGTTCAACCTGGGGTGCGCCACCGGCCACCCGAGTTTCGTCATGTCCTCGAGCTTCACCAACCAGGTCATGGCCCAGATCGAGCTGCACCAGCACAACGATCAGTACGGCCTGAAGGTGTACGTCCTGCCGAAGCTGTTGGATGAGAAGGTCGCGCGATTGCACCTGGATCACCTGGGGGTCAAGCTGACCAACTTGAGCCAGGACCAGGCGGACTACATCGGCGTGCCGGTCGATGGGCCTTACAAGGCGGAGCACTACCGGTACTAAGAGGGAGTAGGGATAGGGAGTGGGGAGTAGGGGCGTGATGTTCCTACTCCCCACTCACTACTCCCTATTCACTGCCACACCCACACCCGGCTCGTTTGCGCCAGGCCCGCACCGGGTCCTCCACCCACGATGAAAATCCGCTCGCCGTCACCGGCCGTCGCCAGACCGTGCAATCCGATCGGGAGGGGGGCCAACTGGCTCCAAGTCCCGGCGGCCGGATCGAACGCCTCGTGCTCGTCAAAGACCGCCGATGCGGTCTCGCCGCCGAAGGCGTGGACGCGCCCCAGGGCGACCGCAACACTCAACCCGCCCCGGGCGGTAGGCATTGCCGGTTCGCCGCGCCACTGATTCTGCACCGGATCGTAGCTTTCGACGACGTCGAATATCATGCTCACGGTGACCGGCCGGCCGCCGACCGCGTAGAGCCGGCCGTTGACCACCCCCGCGCCGAGGTGATCCCGCGGCGTCGGAATGTCGCGGCCATTGCGCCACTGGTTGGTGGCCGGGTCGTACCGGGCCACAGGCCCGATCAGCACCCCTCCCAGGCCGTACCCACCGACGACGATGAGTTCGCCGTTTATGCCCCCGGCACCTCCGGCGCCCCGCGGTGCCGGAAGCGGTGCCCGAGCCTCCCACCGGTTGGCGTCGGCTAAGTAGGCCCACAAGGTGTTGACCGCGACGAAACCACCCGGCCCGAACCCCCCTATGGCATAGAGCGTGTCGGCCGCCACCGCGAGGGGCATGTGATGCCTCGGCGCCGGCAGGTCCGCAATACGCTGCCAGCTATCGCTTGGGGGATTGTAGCGGTATGCCACCGACGTGACGACACCCGACCCGTTGATACCGCCCGCGACATAGACCTGGCCCCGATAGAACGCGCCCTGCACCTCCTGCAGCGGCTCGGGCAGCGAGGCCACTTCCGTCCAGGCAGCATCGGGACCTCCCGGCCCGGAAGCCTCCGACGCGCACCCGGCCACGGCCACGGCCACCGCGATCCCAACATGTGGTTTGATCACGAATATGGAGACGAACCCGGAAGTCTACCCCACACCTACTCCCTACTCCCTACTCCCTACTCCCAGCTCTAGAGCCCCCGGCCCGCCTTGGGAAGATCCGTCTCGGGAAGTTCCGGGGTGAAATCCTCGCCCGGGTTCACGAACCGGTCTACCTCGATGCC
>JAZFYL010000071.1:0-2372 GCA_036443495.1 Gemmatimonadales bacterium
ATCGGCCTGGTCAACGCGGTACACCCCCCCGAAGAGCTCCTCGACAAGGCCGAAGAGATGATGCGGACCATCCTGGCCAACGGCCCGTTGGCGGTCGGCCTGTGCCTGGAAGCGGTCGATGCTTCGCTGGACATGGCGCTCGACGACGGCTTGATGTTGGAGGCAAACCACTTCGGTCTGCTGTCGTCAACCGCTGACATGCGTGAGGGCATGACGGCCTTTCTAGAAAAGCGCAGGGCCGATTTCCAAGGCCGCTGACAGCCCCAATGGCGAGCGGCTGCAGCGCTGCAATTTACCCCCCGTTAAGGCTAGATTTAGGGCATGTTTGGCAGGCCAATCCCGGGGAACAATCGCGCGCGGCGGGCCCTGCTGCTGGCAGGGATCGCCGCGTTTACTATGGGGTGTTCCAGCCGCGAGCGGCCCACCACACCCAACGATCCGGGGGGCGGCTCAGCGATACCGCTGATCACCATAACCGAGCCGGGAAGCGATACCGTGGTCAGCGAGGGAGTGACGCTGGTGATCGTTGGAGAGGTCCAGGACGATGTCGGCGTCGATTCGATTTTCTTCGACCTTCAGGGCGCACCGTTCAACCTGCCACCCACGAATGTCGACGGCAAGACTGTCTCGTTTCAATTCACCCTGGCGACCACGGGCCTGGCAGGAACTGTCGTTACCATCTCTGTCACGGCCAAGGACGATGACGGCAATCAAGGCGGCCCCACTAGGCGCCTGTTGAGCATCCAGTAGTGCGTCTGGTGCAGCTCGCCGCCACGGGGTTCCGCAATCTGGAGCCTCTGGCTCTGAGCGTACCGGCGGAGGGGATGGCCCTCATCGGGCCCAATGGTCACGGAAAGACCAACGTCCTCGAGGCGGCCTATTACCCGGTGTTGTTCCGATCATTCCGGGGCGCTGCCGACGCCGAGATGGCCGGATTCGGCGGCTCGGGGTTCAAGGTGGAGTGCCGCTACGCCGACGAGGGCGTGACCCACGACGTGGCTGTCCGCTACACGGGGTCGCCCAAGCGGAAGCGGATCACCGTCGATGACGCGGACATCGAGCGGCTGGCAGACGCGGTAGGATTGTGGCTCGCGGTGGCGTTCATTCCCACCGACACGAGCTTGGCATCGGGCCCGGCAGCCGGACGACGGCTCTACCTCGACCGCCTCTTGTCGCTGGCCGATCGCGGGTACCTCAGCGCCCTGACGCGGTACCGGGCGGCACTGGCCCAGCGGAACGCAGCGCTCAAGCAGCACTCGAGCGCGTTCGCGGCCTTCGAGCCGGCGCTGATCGAACATGGCGCCGTCGTCGTCCGCCGGCGGCTCGAGTGGCTGCAGGAAACGGCGGGCCTGTTCGCCGAAGAATTTCGCGCCATGGGCGAGACGGCGCGCGTGGAGGTACGGTACCTGGGCCGGGACATCCTGGCCGAGCCCGGGGCGTGGCCGGAGGCGCTGGCGGAGGCCCGGTCCCGCGATCAAGCGCGCGGCACCACCACCGTCGGCCCGCACCGGGACGATCTGGTCCTCGAGTTGGACGGCCGGCCGCTCAGGACCTACGGCTCGACCGGCCAGCACCGCAGCGCCACCGTGGCGCTCAAGCTGCTCGAGTGGGATACGCTGGCACGGTGGCGGAACACCGAGCCGGCCCTGTTGCTGGACGACGTGTTCGCCGAATTGGACACCAGGCGCCAGGACTGCCTGGCGGAGCGACTGCGAAGAGAGCCCCGCGCCCAGGTGCTGCTTTCGGCGCCGCGGCGCAACGAATTGCCGGAAGGACTGGACCTTCCGCTGTGGCACGTCGAGACCGGAACGGTTCGCGCTGATGGGTAACGGGAGGACGTCAATGGCCGGCAAACGACCGATGGTAAGGCTGGGCGATGTTCTCGCCGGCTACCTGCAACGCTGGGGATTACAGGAACGGGTGGAGCGGGCCGCCGTGATCGAGGCGTGGCCCTCCCTCGTGGGGAGTCAGATCGCCGCGGTGACGACGCCGGAATCGGTATCGCCGGAAGGAGTGCTCCGCGTCCGCGTTACTACGGCGCCGTGGGCAGCGGAACTGAGCTTGATGACCCCGAAGATACTGGCAAAGATCAACGCGTCTCGGACGGGACGCATCAACGGAATTCGCTGGGTGCCACTGGGTGGCCCCGGCCCTACTACGTGACGGGACATGGCCAAAAAGAACCAGCAGACACAGACCGGTAACGACTATTCCTCGGAATCGATCCAGGTGCTCAAGGGTCTCGAGGCGGTCCGGCTCCGGCCCGGGATGTACATCGGATCGACCAGCGAGAACGGCTTGCATCACCTGGTGTACGAGGTCGTCGACAATTCGATCGACGAGGCGATGGCCGGGTTCTGCGACACGATCAA
>JAZFYL010000072.1:0-2312 GCA_036443495.1 Gemmatimonadales bacterium
GTGCCGGGATACCTGGCACGAACGGTGATTGGGGTCGTGGGGTTTGCCGGCGGCATCCTGATCGGGTTCCTGGGGTTGTCGGCGCTGACGCTGTGGACCATCGGCTGGCATCCACTGCAACGGCTCGAGCGAGGAGCCAAGAAGAAGCCGGTCGAATCTGCCGGAGAGCTCAGGCCGCAGGTGGGCGCCACGTCCAGCGGCGTGGTGGTGAGCGCCCCAGCTCCCCAAGTGAAACCGAAGAAGAACTCCAAGAAAAAGCCCCGTGGGGTAGACCCCATGGTGCTGGACGAGGCGGCGCTGGCGGATACCGCGCTGCCGCCGATGGACTTGCTGGAGCCGCCGGTCGAGGACGACACCACCGCCGGCGAGGCCGGCCTGGACGGATTGGGCCAGGTGCTGTTGGAGACGCTGCGGACCTTCAAGCTCGACGGCCGCATCGTGGGGCGCACCACCGGCCCGGTGGTGACCCAGTTCGAGGTGGAACCGGCTCGCGGAGTTAAGGTCGGGAAGATCGCCGCCCTGGCCGACGACCTGGCGCTGGCCATGCGGGCGCCGTCGATCCGTATCGTGGCGCCGATTCCGGGGCGCGGAGCCGTCGGCGTCGAGGTACCCAACCCGACGGCGCACGTGGTGACTCTCAGGGAGCTGATGGAGGCGCCGGAGTGGGCCAGCGCGCGGGCCACCCTGCCGATAGCCCTGGGGCGGGACCTGGAGGGGCGGCCGGTGATCGCCGACCTGGCCAAGATGCCTCACCTGCTGATCGCGGGGGCAACCGGGTCCGGCAAGTCGGTGGCGATCAACACCATGATCACCAGTCTGGTGTATCGCTACAGTCCCAAGCATCTGCGGCTGTTGATGATCGACCCCAAGATGGTGGAGCTGTCGATTTACAACGCGTTGCCGCATCTCAGGCGCAAGGTGGTCACCAATAACCACGAAGCCGCCGGCGTGCTCAAGTGGGCGGTGATCGAGATGGACCGGCGCTACGAGTTGCTGCACGCCAACAACGCCCGCAACATCACCGACTTCAACCGCAAGGTTGAAGACGGCAAGCCGCTCAAGAATCCGGTGCCGCCCAGGCCAACGTTGTCGAGCATCGCCCAAGAAGACGCGGACACGCCGCCGCCGGAGCCGGTCGACAAGGAGTACGGGGAAGGGACGCTGCCCTACATCGTGGTGATCGTGGACGAGCTGGCCGACCTGATGATGACCGTGCCCGGGGAGATCGAAACGCCACTGGCGATGCTGGCCCAGAAGGCCCGTGCCATCGGCATTCATATCATTCTGGCGACCCAGCGCCCGTCGGTGAACGTCATTACCGGACTCATCAAGGCCAACTTTTCCAGTCGGATCGCCTTCCGGGTTGCCAGCAAGGTCGACAGCCGCACCATCCTCGACCAAAACGGGGCGGAAGCCCTGCTGGGCAATGGTGACATGCTGTTCCTCCCTCCCGGGAAGAGCGAGCCGATGCGGCTGCAGGGTGCGTTCATCGGTACCGATGAGAGCGAACGTCTGACCGGGTGGTACGTGGGGCGGCGCGAGGCGCGGCGAGCGCATGCCATGGAAGAGGCGCGGGAGGAAGAAGACATACTCGACGTGGTCCGCGCCTTCGAAGGCGAGGACGGCACCGGGAGCGCTCCCGGTGCCACCGAGGATCGCGACGCCCTGTTCCGCGAGGCGGCCGAAGCCTGCCTGCAGAACCAGGGCGGGTCGACCTCGCTGCTGCAGCGCAAGCTCCGGATCGGCTACGGCCGCGCCGCTCGCATCATCGACCAGTTGAACGAGGTCGGAATTATCGGTCCGTCGGACGGGAGCAAGGCGCGGGAGGTGTTGATTGGGTTTGATCAGCTGGATGAGTACTGTCGGTAGAGAGCGCGCAGGTCGCAGGTCGCAGTAGGTCTCCAGCTGCTCGTGTCCTCGGCTGAAGCCGAGACTCGGCTGATGTCGCTAAAGCGACCGTTCCCGTCCCGCGCTGTCACCTGCCCCCGCTGTTCTCGCTGCCCTCGCTTTTCGGCTCCCAAGTGCGGTCTCGTGATCCGAAACATGGCGGCTTGGTGGGCCAGAGTATCTCCCATGCCACGACAGTTAATACCGGTCGCTCAATGGACGGACCCGCGTCATCGTCGCGGGTTATTGGCCGAGTTGGAGGCGGCGGCGTTCTTGACTGCTTGTGGCTGGTCGGTGGAGGCGCACCGGTTCCGGCTGGGACGGAACGATATCGATCTGATCGTGCGGCGTGGCAGCATGGTGGCGTTCGTGGAGGTCAAGGAGCGGTGCGGTGCGGGGTTCGGCAGCGCCCGCGAGGCGGTCGG
>JAZFYL010000073.1:0-9859 GCA_036443495.1 Gemmatimonadales bacterium
GAAACACTCACGCGGCAGCCCGATGGTAACGCCGCGAAGGTCCGTCCGGGGTTCGTGCCGTGCGATCGGGGGCTCGGAGACGGTCGTCGCGTCCCGGTCGTCTGGTCCGCTGATCACTTCGAGAACGCGTGCTGCGTCCGACACGGTCCGCCCGAGGACGGAGATGCAATCCAGCGAGGACCCGAAGGCCACCAGGCCGTAACGGCTGACGCGACCGTAACCCGGTTTGACGCCGACGACGCCACAGAAACTGGCCGGCTGCCGGACCGATCCCCCGGTCTCCGAGCCCAGCGCCGCCGGAACCACACCCGCCGCGACCAGGGCGGCCGACCCACCGGAGGAACCGCCGGGAACGCGCGTCGGATCCATGGGGTGGAGGACCCGGCCAAAGGCTGAATGCTCGGTCGAGGACCCCATGGCGAATTCGTCGAGATTGGTCTTGACGCCCACCAGCGCCCCCGCCCCTCGGAGCCGGTCCACGGCGGTAGCGTTGTAGGGCGACCGGTATCCATCGAGGATTCTCGAGGCGCACGTCGTGGGCTGCTCCGTGGTGACGATATTGTCCTTGATGGCTATGGCGGCGCCGGCGAGAGGCCCCTTGGTCGTGGCGTCGTCGACCCGCTGTGCATCGAGGTCCAGGACCTCCTGCGACCAATCAAGCGTGGCATTGAGCACTTCGGCGTCTGCCAGGCGCTTGCCGACCTCCCTGGCCACGCCCACGGCGCTGGTTTCGCCTCCCTGCACCGCCGCCACTATATCGACAACGCCGTTCATGAGTCATCCATCGCTTCGAGGCGCGGGACCACAAAGAACCCGTCGATGAATTCCGGGGCCATCTCGGCGGGCGACAGCGCCAGCAGGTAGCGCACCACCTCGTCCGAGCGCAGCGTGACCTGTTGCGGGCCCGGCACGAAGGCCGGGCCGTCGGCATCGGTTTGGAGTTCGTTCAGTTGGGAGACGTAGTCGACTATGCTGCCGATGTCCCGGACCAACTGGTCGACGCGATCCTCCGGTACACCCAATTCAGCCAGGTGCGCAACGCGGAGGACTTCCTCCCGGCTGATGCTCATGCGCTATCCCATTCCCGTTCGAGGCCGGCGTAAGCGACCAGCAGTTGCTTCAACCCGACCTGTTCGTCATCGAACGCTATCGACACTTTGAGGGTCTTTCCCTGCCCGCTCAGGCCCTTGATCGTTCCGCTGCCGAACCTTCGGTGCCGAACGCGTTCGCCCTTGATGTACCGCGGGGCGTCCTGCGATGCTTCCTCGGGGGCCGTGGTCCCGGCGTCGTAATCGGCAAAGCCGCCGCTCCAGGAATCTCCCCGACCGGACATCCGGCCGCTTTTCCATGCGGGGGCAGGCAACCACACCGACGAGGTGCGCTCCTCGGTGAGGCCCACGGGCGGCAACGCCTCGAGGAAACGCGACATCCGGTTGGGATGCAGCTGTCCGCCGCGCCGGCGTGTCTTGGCCCAGGTGAGATACAGCTTGTCCTTGGCCCGTGTCAGGCCAACGTAGCACAGTCGGCGCTCTTCCTCCACGCCCTCATCCTCCTCTTCCGCTCGGAGCAGAGGGAACAACCCGTCCTCCAGACCGGCCACCACCACTACGGACCATTCGAGTCCTTTGGCGGTGTGCAGGGTCATCAACGTCACGCCTTCGGCGTCGCCTTCTTGGCGGTCGGTGGAGGTCAGGAGGGCGGCGTCGGCAAGGAACTGTTCCACCGGAGTGGTGCTGGGATCGGCTTCCGACACGACCTCCGACCAGCTGGCCGCACTGGCAAGCAGCTCACGTACGTTGTCCCAACGATCGGCCCCCTCGGGACCCTCGGCATGGAGCAGCGCCTCGTAGTCGATCGTCTCGAGGAGGTGCTCCAGCGCGTCGACGGGTGGCATCTCCTGAGTCGTCGCGCGGATGGTGTCGATGAGCTGGGCGAAATCCGTGAAAGCTCCCCGTGCGCGCGGCCGGAGATCGGAAATCCGCTCGGCAATGGCCGCAGTGGCGAGCATGGACTTGTTCCATTGCCCCGCCGCCTGACTGAGAAACGCGATGCTGGTTTGGCCGAGGCCTCGTTTGGGAACCGCAATGGCGCGGGCGAAGGCCTGGTCGTCGTCGGGATTGGCCACCAGGCGCAGGTACGCCAGGAGGTCCTTGACCTCGCGACGTTCGTAGAAGCTGATGGCGCCGACGATCCGATAGGGAACGCCGGCCCGACGAAAGGCTTCTTCCAAAGCGCGTGACTGGGCGTTGGTACGATAGAGCACGGCCATCTCGGGATAGGTCCAATCGTTGGCCTCATGACGGCGGCGCAACTCGCTCACGATCCACTCGGCTTCGTCCCGCTCGTCGGCGGTGACCGTCAGGTGGATGTCCTCTCCCCCCATCCGCGTCGTGCGCAAGGTCTTCCCGATGCGGCCGACATTGTGTTCAATGACCGCATTGGCGGCATCGAGCACGACCTTCGTGGAGCGGTAGTTCTCTTCCAGTCGAATGACACGCGTGTTGGCGAAGTCATGCTGGAAATCGATCATGTTGCGCACTTCCGCCCCGCGCCAACCGTAGATGGACTGGTCGTCGTCGCCCACCGCACAGATCTCACCGTGTCCGCCGAGGAGCCGGATGAGATCGTACTGGGCGCGGTTGGTATCCTGGAATTCATCCACCAGCAGAAAGGCAAAGTGATCGCGGTAAGCCGCAAGACGGTCGGGGTGCTCCCGGAACATGGTCAACGGGTGCCACAGCAGATCGTCAAAATCCATGGCGTTGGCGCGCTTGAGCGCCGGCCCGAGGGCGGCGTACACATCCGCCGCAACCGCGACCAGCCGATCGAACCCGGCTGAAGCCGCCAATTCCGAAGGAGGTATCATCCTGTTCTTGGCGCCCGAGATGATCCGCTGGACCGCCTTGGGAGAGAAGTTCTTGGGCGAGTGTCCCAGATCGTTGAGCAATCGCCTGATCAACCCCAGGCGGTCGGTTTCATCGTAGATGGTGAAGCGCGACGTGAACCCCAGCAACTCGGCCTCGCGCCGCAACAGGCGCGCCGAGAGCGAGTGGAACGTTCCGATCCACAGACCCGCGGGGTCGCGTCCCAACAACCGGCCGACCCTCTCTTTCATTTCGCCTGCGGCCTTGTTGGTGAAGGTGACCGCGAAAATGCGATGGGGTAGCACACCATGTCTCTCGATCAACTGGGCAATCCGCATCGTCAGAACGCGCGTCTTGCCCGAACCGGCCCCGGCCAGGACCAGTACCGGCCCGTTCAGATGGTCCACCGCTTGTTGCTGGGCGGGATTCAGGGCGTGCTCCAGCAACTGGGTCATGCGGTGTCTTGATCGGCAACGGGGAGCATGACGGCGAAGACGGCTCCGTGCTCCGCCGTTTCGAGCATGAGGCTACCGTCGTGGTTCTCTTCCACCACGCGACGGGCCAGGGCGAGTCCAATGCCCCAGCCACCTTCCTTGGTGGTGGTGCCCGGCTGGAAGATCTCACGGCGGATCTCCTTGGGAACGCCGGGGCCGTCATCGATGATACGCAAGACCGCCATGTTTTTCTCCGCCCGTACTTCAATGGTGATGCTGCCCTGCCGGCCCTTGAGCGCGTCGATGGCATTCTTCAGCAGGCTCTCGAGAGCCCACTCCAGGAGGATGGGGTCGCCGTAGACATCCGGTCCCGCGCCCGGGGCGTCGACTCGGAGGTCGATGGCGTTGGCATGCTTGGGGAGCCGCGGGCGGAAGTATCCCGCCACACGGTCCGCCATTGCGCCCAGGGCGATGAGATCGCGTTGCGCCGGGTTCCCAATGCGTTCGAACCGCTTGGCGACTCGGTCGAGGCGTTAGTCGTCGGCCTGGAGGTGGGCCGCCAGTCCCGGTGGGGGCGTGGGGCGCGATCGCACTTGCTCGATCCACCCTTGCAGGCTCGTGAGTGGCGTACCCATCTGATGGGCCGCTTCGCGCGCCATCGCGACCCAAAGGCGATCGCGCTGCGCCATCATGGCGCTGCGGTACGCCAGAATACCGACGGTCACCATACTGGCGATCGTGATCGCTTGCAGAATCGCCAGGGTCGTCAGGTTCCGCACCGCCGGTACCGACCCGTAGTGGACCACGTTGACGCCCTCGCGGACCGGCGGGTTCCGGCGGTCGAGTTCACGGGCGTATTCGATGACGCGGGGATCGTCGAGTGGGAGGTCGAACGGCATGTTCTCCGCCGCGGTCACATTGCCCATCCCGTCGGTGACGATCAACGGGATACCCGATTTGGTCACCATCTCGGACAGGTTGAACAACGCCTCGGCTTCCGCCCCGGGGCGATCGCCCAACAGGCCTTCATACACCGTCGAGTAGAGACGGCTGGTGTCGATCGCATCGCGGCGGAAGTGCCGGGCCACGATGAGGCTCACCCCGACGCTCAGCCCGGTGAGTGTGGCCACCAGGACGATCACCACGAAAGGGGCGATTCGGCGAAAACGGGCTTCACGCACTGGGGATCAGGCGGTCCATACCCATGTACGGCACCAACGCTTCGGGTAGTACCACCTCTCCGTCGACAGTCTGGTTGTTTTCCAGTAAGGCGATGATCGTACGGGGGAACGCGACGCCGGAGGCGTTCAGGGTGTGCACGAAAGCGGGCTTCGCCGCGTGCTCCGGCCGATACCGGATGTTCGTGCGCCGGGCTTGAAAATCGGTGAAGGTGCTGGAGCTGGACGCCTCCAGCCAGGTGTCCACCCCGGCGGCCCAGACTTCCAGATCGTAGGTGCAGGCGCTGGAGAACCCGGTGTCACCGGTCGCCAGCGCCAGGACGCGATAGGGGATGTTCAGCCGCTGCAGAACGGCCTCGGCGTGACCGGTGAGCAAATCGTGTTGGGCGGCGCTGTCTTCCGGGCGACACAAGCGAACCAACTCGACCTTGTCGAACTGGTGCACCCGGATGAGCCCGCGGGTGTCCTTGCCGTGTGCCCCTGCCTCGCGACGGAAACAGGGTGTGAACGCCACATACCCCAGCGGCAGGCGGTCGCACTCGAGGATGTCGTCGCGGTGAAGGTTGGTGATCGGCACTTCGGCGGTGGGGATCAGAAACAGATCATCCAGATCCGCACGATAGAGGTCGTCCTCGAACTTGGGCAGCTGGCCTGTCCCGGTCAGCGTGGCGCGGTTCACCAGGAGCGGCGGACTGACTTCCACATAGCCATGCTCGTCGGTATGCAGGTCGAGCATGAAGTTGGCCAAGGCCCGTACCAGCCGGGCACCAAGTCCGACGAAGATCGGGAATCCCGAGCCGGTCATGCTGGCCCCACGGGCCAAATCGAGCATTCCCAGTCGTTCCGCCAGTTCCCAGTGGGGTTTCGGCGTGAAATCGAAAGTCGGACACTCGCCCCAGGTGCGCATCACCACGTTATGCGATTCGTCGCCGACGGGGACGGTATCGAGGGGTGGGTTAGGGACCGCGAGCAGAGCATCCTCCAACGCGGCGTCACATTCCCGTACCTCAGTGTCCAGCACTTTGATACGATCGCTGGCGGTCTTGAGCGTCGACAACAGGTCATCCGCCGGCGCTCCGGCCTTCTTCAGTCGGGCCACTTCCTGGCTGGCACTGTTGCGATCCGCCTTCAGTTGTTCCACCTCGGCCAGCAACCGCCGACGTTGCTGGTCGAGATGGAGGATATGGTCCAGGGTATCGCCCACGGAAGGGTCGCCACGCCGGAGCAATTGGGCCTTGAAGTGGGCCGGATCCTGGCGCAACTGCTTGATGTCGATCACGGGACGGCTAGATGTCAGGCAGGCCTGGTTCCAGGCCGCGATACCCGCAGTTTTGATTCAGCAGGACTTGGAAGGTCACGCTCAGAGTATCGGGAGCGGAGTTGATTTCCAGGATCTCGATTTTCCCGTATCGGGGTACGCCGATCGTGCAGATGATGCGGGAGCGGATCACGAAGGTGTTGCCGACCTCGGCCGCCACGGCCGTGGTGGTGTTGTATCCATCGAAAGGAGCGACGGTGATCTGGTCCCACTGCAGCCCGCTCGTGGCCGTCCCCTGTGGCAGGAGGCCCGCATCCAGACTCGATTCCGGCATCCCGAGGGCGCGGGGCGGCAGCAGCAACGACTGCCCCGTCCCATCGACGTTGTAGCCAAAGTCGAAGGAGGGGAACTGATCGAGCCGCACGGGATTGCCGATGTCGATGGAGAACCCGCTGGGGTTGGTGACGGGGGTGCCGTCGATGGCGAATACCGTGACCGTGTCCGTCAGGTTCGCTTCCGTCGCATCGGGCAGCGCGTTGGGGTCGTTGCAGGCCCCGAGGACTACGATGGTCATGCCCAGCAGGGCCAATTTTTTGTGCATATGCTATAACTCTAAGCGGGGTGGCAAAGTGGGTCAACCCACTATCGTTGCTTGACTTCGGCGTTTCGCTCTCATACGTTCCGCCAACTTCGTTCGTCTCTCCCACACGCGAGTTTTCATGGCTGGATTGCGCGATGTAATCGACGGCCTAGCCCAACGATCCGGGGTGGCGGCCGTAGCCTTGGTGAGTGCGGACGGTCTTGTCATCGACCAGGCCATGTCCGGCGCGGGCGATCCGGACGAGGTGGCAGCTCTCAGCGCCACCCTGGTTCAGCACGCGGCTCACTTGGGGATCGCCGGTGAGCGTGGGGTGTTCCAGGCCGGGGTACTGGAGTACGACCATGGCATGATCGTGCTGTCCCAGGCCGGCGATGACGGCTTCCTGGTCCTGCTGGTGGAAGAAAACCACAACGTGGGCGCCCTGCTATTCGACCTGCGCCGACACGAGCCTGCCATTGCCGCCCTGCTCTAGCCCCTCATGATATGGGCCGTCATTCTCGCCGGGGGCGCAGGGACCCGGTTCTGGCCCCTCAGCACCCCTGACACTCCCAAGCAGGTCCTCCCGCTCGCCAGCCAGCGATCGTCCATCGAAGACGCGGTGGACCGCCTGGTGGGGTGGATTCCGCCCGAACGGATCCTGTTGGTGACGGGGAAGGCGCAGGCACCCCATTTCCAGAAGATCGTCTCCCTGCCCGACGAAAATTTGTTGCTGGAGCCTCGGGCCGCCTCGACCGCTCCGGCGCTCGCCTGGGCGACATTCGAAGCCGCGCGACGCGACCCCGACGCGGAGGTCATTACCACGCATGCCGACTGGGCGATCCCCGACGCCGATCGATTCAGGGCTGCGGCGGAGACCGCTCTGGAGACGGCCATCCGGTTCGATCGTCTAGTCACGGTCGGCATCGTGCCGACCCGTCCGGAGACGGGATACGGCTACATCGTGCCGGGACCCGCCCTCGATGGCCACGCGCGCCAGGTGGCCCGTTTTACCGAGAAGCCGGATGGGCCCACCGCCATGGACCTCATCGCGGCGGGGGCGTTGTGGAACAGCGGGCTCTTCGCCTGGACGGCCCAACGACTCGCGCGCGAGGTCGAGGCCCATACGCCCGAGGTGGCGCCCGCTCTGCCTCTGCTCGAGACCGGTGATGTAGACGGGTTCTTCCGGGCGGTGACTCCCATCTCCATTGATGTCGGGGTGCTCGAGCGGAGCAATGCGGTCGCGGTGGTGCCGGGAGAATTCGCCTGGGACGACATCGGCACCTGGGAGGCCCTGCACCGCATCCGTGCCCGCGACCAGTCCGGCAACGTCGTCGTCGGCCCCGGGTTTGCCGCGGGGGCCGAGGATTGTGTCGTCTGGTCGGACGGGACTCCGATCGTGCTCGATGGGGTCAAGGACCTGGTCGTGGTGAGCGCGAACGGCCGGATCCTGGTGATGTCCCGCAGTCGCGCCGACGAGATCAAGAGGGTGCTCGGCCGGCTACCGCCAGAGATCCGTGAGCTGCGGGAACCGGGAGACGGGTCGTGAACCTCTATCTGCTCGAGCCCACCTCACCAGGCTCCCGCTGGGCCCCGTTTGGGGGAGTGCGACCCATCGCCGAGTTGCGAGCCGGGATCTTCCGCATCCGCGAGCGCTGGGAACGCGTGGTGGGAGCCCCGGCACGCGGGATCGTCGGCGACCACGTCGAGGGCTTCGCCGATGTCGATCATCCCCCCGTCGTTCCCGCCGCAACCATCGCGGGACCGGCGCTGGTGGCCGACTCCACCTTCGCTCCGTACGTCGGCGCAACGCTGCCGTCGAGCGCGACACGTTTGACGCACGCCGGTCGCACGGTGGCGTGGCTGCTTGCGGACGGCGAATCGTGGTCAGGCCCGGGGGATGCTGGATCCGAGGCGGCACTCGAAGGACTCTCGCTCGGCGGCGCCGCCGATCTACTCGACGGCCTCACGGCCCTGCTGCCGGCGGACGCGGCTTGGTTCGCCGCCCAGGCTCCACCTGATATCCCGAGCGGGAGCATCGTCCTGGGCGACGCTGCCGACGTGGTGCTGGTAAACGCCACGGTCGAGCCCGGCGTGGTCTTCGATACCCGCCAGGGCCCGGTCGTGGTCGATGGCGCCGAAGTGCGGCACGGCAGCCGCTTGGAGGGCCCCCTCTACATCGGGCACGACAGCGTAGTCCTGGGCGGGCTCGTCCGGCGGTCGGTGATCGGCCCCCAGTGCCGCATCCGGGGCGAGATCAGCAGCACCATCTTCGTTGGATACGCCAACAAGGCCCATGATGGATTCGTGGGCGACAGCATCGTGGGGCATTGGGTCAACCTCGGGGCGTTGACGACCACGTCGAATCTCAAGAACACCTACGGTTCCGTGCAGCTTGACGCCGGCACTGAATCATGGGACACCGGCCGTCAATTTCTGGGCAGCCTGGTGGGCGATCACGCCAAGACGGCGATTGGGACGATGCTGGGTACGGGGACCATCATCGGTGCCGGTGCCAACGTGTTTGGCTCCCATACGATCCCGAAGTTCGTTCCACCGTTTGCCTGGGGCGGCACGGGTGATGCCCGGGTACGCGCCGATGGTTTCTTGCGGGTGGCCGAACGCGTCATGCCCCGGCGTGGGGTGGAGTGGACCGCCGAGCGGCGCGAGTCGTTGGAACGGATCTACGCCCGGCTGGGCACCCAATGACCCGGTTCTATGCATTGGGCTCAGGGTCCAAGGGCAATGCCTTCGCGCTGGAATACGACGGCGCCGTGTTGCTCATCGATGTCGGGTTCAGCGCGAAAGAAATTCGCCGGCGCGCCGATACGGTCGGGCTCTCGTTGGACGGGGTGATCGGGATCGCCCTCACCCATGAACACGGCGACCATACCAGCGGCGCCCGCGTGTTGACCAAGCAAATGGCGGCGCCGATCGTGGCGTCACCCGGGACATGGCACAAGCTGCGGCACAAGCTGGCGCACTGCGAACACGTCCCGGTGGGACTGGCGTCGATGGTGGAACTCGGTCCCTTCGTCATCGAGGCCTGTCTCACCAGCCATGACGCGCTCGAACCGATGGCCTTTGCGATCCGCACCCCCAGCGGGGCCTCGCTGGGGGTTGCTTACGACGTCGGCCGCCCGACTGCCGCGATGCGATTTCTTCTGCGCGAGTCGACGGCGCTGGTCATCGAGGCAAACCACGACGACGTGATGCTCCGGACCAGCAACTATCCGCCGACGGTGCGGCAGCGTATCGCGGGCTCGGCGGGCCATTTGTCCAACCGGGCCACCGCCGAACTGTTGTGCGAGCTGCTCCACCCGGATCTGCATACCATCGTGCTGGCTCACTTGAGCGAGAGCTGCAATACACCCGACCATGCCCGGGAGACGGTCGAGCCCGCGGTCCGGGCGGCCGGGTTCCAGGGCGCCCTCATGGTGGCGCTGCAGGATCGCCCTCTCGAGCCGGTGGCGTTGCCGGCTCCGAAACGCAGGAAGGGCGGCGCTCCAGCGCCGCCCCTCGTGTTCGATCTTTAGGATCCCCTCCTC
>JAZFYL010000074.1:0-10184 GCA_036443495.1 Gemmatimonadales bacterium
CGTCCGCTGCCCGCCGCCGCCCTCCGCGGTCAAGGCAGCTTCATACCCGATCTGCGTTGGCCGCCGCTGGAGCCGCGGCCCGTACCCGCCGGGCCACATGGTGATGAGGCCGCCCACGATCAGGACGATCCCACCGATCCACACCCACAAGACGAGCGGGTTGATGGTGAAGCGGTACACCGCCTCCTCGGTCCCTTCGATCGAGCCGGCGTACACGATATACACGTCCTCTTGCAGCGAACTCCTAATGGCGACTTCGGTTGACGGCTCAAACTCGAACTGCCCCAAGCTGTTGACGTGTTGTCGCTTCTCGGAAGACATCCGGCCCGCGGCCACGCCGTCCCGTTCGACGTCGACCGTGGCCTGCGAGACGAAGCGGTTGAGATACTGGTACTGCGAGACGCCCAGGTGGGTGAACCGGTAGGTGTGCCCGAAGGGGCTGGCAACCTCGACTGACTCGCCGGGGAGCAGGGTAGCTTCCTGATCGACCTTAAACGCCATGCCGGTGAAGGCCACGAACATCAACAGGATACCGACGTGCACGATGTAGCCGCCGTAGCGCCGCCGGTTCCGGCCGATGAGGTGGAGGAGGGCCACGCCGTACGATTCGCCGTGAATCCGATGCCGTGCCCGGGCGCCGCGATAGAACTCCTGCACCACGGTGCCCGCCACGAACCCGCCCAGGCTGATCGCCATCAGGGCGTAGAAGTTTCGCATGCCCAAGACGAACAGCGCCAGGAACACTATGGCACCGGCCGCGACCGGTATGATGAATTGCCGGCGCAAGTTGGCCGTGGAGGCCTTACGCCACGCAATGAGCGGCCCAATACCCGTCAGCGCCAGCAGCGCGAGCCCCAGGGGAACGTTCACCTTGTTGAAGAACGGCGGGCCGACGGTCACCTTGGTTCCCTGCACCAACTCCGACAGGATCGGGAACAGCGTCCCCCACAACACCGAGAAGGCGATGCCGACGAGAATCAGATTGTTGAACAGGAAGGCCGCCTCACGGCTCACCATCGACTCCAACTCGACCTCGGCCTTGAGCGCGTCCCACCGGGTGTACAACAGGGTAAAGGAAAGCACGCCCGCGATGACCAGGAACGCCAGGAAGTAGTACCCCACCGACGACTGGGTGAAACTGTGGACGCTGGCGATGACGCCGGATCGGGTAATGAAGGTGCCAAAGATGCTGAGCAGGAACGTGATGATGATGAGAGACATGTTCCACCGCTTGAGCATGCCCCGCTTCTCCTGGATCATCACCGAATGCAGAAACGCGGTCATGGTCAGCCACGGCAGGAAACTGGCGTTTTCCACCGGGTCCCAGGCCCAGTAGCCACCCCACCCCAGTTCCACGTACGCCCACCACATACCGAGCACGACGCCCGCGGAAAGAAACAGCCAGCTGAGCAACGTCCACCTGCGAATGGCTTGGATCCAGCCGGTGTCGATCTTCCCTGACAAGAGGGCCGCAATACCGAAGGCGAAGGGAATAGTGATGCTGATGTAGCCCAGGTAGAGCATCGGCGGATGGATCATCATGCCGATGTTCTGCAGCTGCGGGTTCAGGCCACGCCCGTCAGGCGGAGTAAACGCCAACCGTTCAAACGGATTGGCCGAGAACAGCATCACCGTGACGAAGAAGAAGACCGCCACCGAGGTGATCCCGGCCACGTACGGAAGTAGATCGGCGTGACGGCGGGACGTCAAGAACTGAGCGAGAGCGGCAAAGCAGGAGAGCACCACGGCCCACAGCAGGAGGGAGCCCTTCTGGCCGGCCCAGAACGCTGAGAAGATGAAGTAGTCCGGGAGGTTTCGCGACGTGTAGGACGCGACGTATTCGATGTTGAAGTCGTGCGTGACCAGCCCATACCACAGCGCGCCTGAAGCGACGACAAGGCAGGCGAACACGGCGTAGACCGAACCGGTAATACTGGCGCGGAGTTCGGGCCGATCCTTCCACCGGCCCGACATAGCCAGCACACCACTCCACAAGGCGATGAGCCAGGCGGCCCAGAGCGCGAACTGCCCCAGCAGGGTCATCGCCTAGGCCTGGGCGTCGCTGTCGTACTGGGCCTCGTAGCGGGAGCCGCACTTGGCCAACAGAGTGGTCGCGTGAAACACCCCGTCGGTGCCCAGGCGGCCCTCGACGACCACTTCGATATCCACGTCGTCGGTGAAGGTGTCGGGCGCCAGACCGCGATAGGACACCGGAATCCGGGTCTCGCCGTCGGTGACCTCAAAGTCGATGGTCTGACTGGCGACGTCACGCCGAATGGTGCCCGGCACGACCTGGGCGCCCATCTTGATGCCCACGTTGTGGAAGGACGGGTCGGCCGCAGTCCGCTCGGTGAGTTCGGTGGGGGTCAGAAAGTACGTCCCGGTCTGCTTGACCCCTTCGACAATCAGCGCGCTCACCGCCAGGACGATGATCGATGCGCCGATGAGGAATTTCGTTCCAGCTTTCATATCCAACACTCCACACGTGGAAGCACCGGCTGGTGCCTAAACCAATATAACGATGCCCATGTTCCCGTCGAACCCTCGGAGTTGGCGGGTGCTAGCCGCCTTCCGTCGGCCGGGGCTGGTCGGCCAGGGCGTCGGCCTTGAAGTTTTCCAGCATGCTGGCGTGATGGCCGTATTCCGGACGGCCGATCCCCATCTCATCGTCATAGACATCGAGAAACTGACCGTACACGACGGCGAGCGCCGCCGGGTCCTGCTGCCACTTCGCCAGGGTGCCCTTCACCACCAGCCCGAACAGGTGAGTCGGCGTCTCGGCAAGGATCGAATCGGCTTCGGTGATGCTACCCGACATATCCCCCGTATGAAGCTTTAGGAGTGCCGCATGGTATCGGGCATCGGCGTCGACTTCGTCGAGCATCTCGTAGGCCGACAGGGCCATGGGGGAGAACTGCTGCATTGTGGCGACGTCCCCCTGCTCGGCCGCCTGCATGACCCTATTGTAAAGCCGGTCGAAGCGCTCCCGAGGACTCATTTGGCTTATGTCGGGTAGCTGCGCGCCGGTACCTACGGGTGCTTGGGTCGCCGGAGGATCTCCTCCGCCGTTGATCCGCACCACGAAGAAGAGCGCCAGGACGACCGCGATGGCGAGGATGCCACCGGGCACCAGCCATTGGCTCACAGGCGACCGACCTGCCTCCACCCTCCTGCCCTCGCTGCCCCCGCTGCCTCCGCTGCCCCCGCTTCTAGGTGCCCCGCAGTTCGAGCAATGCCTACTCCCGCCGTCCATCGGAGAGCCGCACTGGACGCAGAACCCCGATTCCAGGGCTTGGCCGCAGTTTTGGCAGAAATTTCCTGAGGCGGGCTCTTGGCAACTGGGGCAGACTGTGGTCGACATGGCATCCGTATTTTTCGGGGTGGACGAGGGAACCTAGATCCAAGTTCGCCCTGGGACAACGCACCTTACCTCCAAATAGCCCTTCAATTGTGTGCTTCCGGTAAGAGAATAATGAAGAGATGGTGAAAGCCCCGACTCACCTATGCATAATCATCCAGGCTTCACCGTTCGCGGTAACGCTGGCTGGTCCTTTCTTTGGGAATCCAGGGGTTGGGCCGGCGGCGGTTGCAGATTGAGACGCGAATAGACAGTGCTTGTCCGGAGGACTACGCAGGTTGCGGGATTAATACGGAGTTCGCATCTTAGATTTCCTCCAACCGTGTGTTTTCGACGAGGTGGGTTCAGGATGCGTCGCATTGCAGTTTTCAGTGTCTTCTTGGCCGTCACTGTCCTGGCCGGCTGCACGCAGACCGAAACGGTGTTTGTCGACCGCGATCCGTTCAATCCGCCCCCCGACACGGCCAATGGGTTCCTCGGCTATTTCGACGCTGCATCCAAGCAGTTGACGTGCGCCAACTGCCACGTGAGCCGTTCGGGGCAGTGGAAAGGCCATGGCCACGCCGATGCCTGGAATACGCTGCAGAACTCCGGCGCGGCCCAGGCGTTCTGCGAGGGCTGTCACACCGTCTCCGACAAGGGCAATACTTCTCCCGCACCGGCCGGATACAACGCAGTCCAGACCCCCGTCTACTACGACGTCCAATGTGAGAGTTGTCATGGACCGGGCTTCGACCACGTGCTCGTTCCCGACGGCGGCACCGGCCCGCTGGCCTCCATTAAGGGGGACACGCTGAACCCGGCCGCCTGCGCCACCTGCCACTCGGGTAGTCACCACCCGTTCGTGGAAGAGTGGTCCGTTTCGCGGCACAATATGATGAATGACTTTCCCCGCGGTCGCGAGGACTGCATCAGCTGCCATACTGGGCAGGGAGCCCTCGAGGCCTTCGGAGTGCGCACCAGCTACATCGAAGAGAATGCCCCGGTGGGCATGCAGGAAACCATTACCTGCGCCGTCTGCCACGATCCCCACGGGTCGGAATTCGACAAACAACTGCGATTCTCTGTCAGCTCACAGGACGCGAACCTCAACCTCTGCATCAAGTGCCACAATCGCGGCGCCGAGGCAGACCTCGATGGCGGCGGCACGCGCGGCCCGCACGCTCCGGAAGGACCTTTGGTCTTGGGCGAGGAGGTCGGCTGGTTCCCTCCCGGGTTCGACCCCATGCTGGACCGTATTCGGGGCTCGCACGGCTCGGGAGCCAACGTCCGGCTATGCGCCACATGCCACGTCGACAACTACACCGCCACCGACGGACAGACCGGCAGCTTTACCTGGAAGGTGACCGGGCATCGATTCCTGGCGATCCCCTGCGTGGACGGCGACACCGTCCCCACATTGGCCCAGGACTGCACCACGCTCACGGAGCGTACCTTCAGGGCTTGCGCCACCTCGGGGTGTCATGGCGACGAGATCGCTGCGCAAACAGTCTACACGGTTGCCAACGCCCGCATCGATCCTTTGATCGCCACCTTGGACAGCATCCTGGCGCTGGTCCCGCCCTCGGAACTGGACCCGAACACCGGCATCTTCACCACCGCCAAGGGTTCGAAGTTCAACAACGATCTGGCCAAGGTAACCGGCAGCGTGACACACAACCCCTTCTTGATCGAGGCGCTGTTACGAGCGTCCATTCAAGCCGTCAACGCCCAATACGGCCCCTTCCCCATCACGATCGGCATGGGATTCTAGCGGGAAGGACGCATCACCCTCGTCGGTGAGGCAGTGCGCCAGTTCGACGAGCCAGGACAGCCAGTACGGACCCATAGCCTCGAGGGCATTGTGACCGGTACCCCTTCGCCTGTCGTAGGTCTCGCCGTACCACCCGCCGTGCAAGATTCGGTGGTGGTCGAGTCTCCCCTGCCCGGTGGCACAGCGGCGTTCTTCCGCTTCCTGTTCAATTTCCCCCAGTGGGCGCAGATCGCCGGCTTCTTCGTCGGCTTGGTGGTGGCGTTCTTCGTCGTCCGCTACATCTGGCGCCGGCGCGAACCGATCATCACCTGGATCAAGACGCGAAGCCGCAGGATCAAATGGGCGCTGGGCGGTGGCGTAGTGGCGGGCGTACTGGTTGCCATCGCAGTGGGCGGGGCCACCTGGAACTACACGCAGCACGACAACGGCTTCTGCACCGGCTGCCACATCATGGAGGATCCCTTCGGGAAGTTCGCCAGCGGCGCCGGGCGCCATGAGGACCTCCAATGCCACGACTGTCACCGGCAGGGGATCACCACCAGCATGTGGCAGCTGTTCCTGTGGGTCGCCGAACGTCCCGAAGAGATCACCGCGCACGCGCCGGTACCCAACGAGCGGTGCGACGAATGCCACTCGATCGGCGCGGACGAAACTTGGGAGCGCATCGCCACCACGGCTGGGCATCGAGTGCATCTCGAATCCGATTCGGTCGATCTGGCTGAGGTCATGTGCGTCACCTGCCACGGCGAGGAAATCCACGCTTTCGTCCCCGTGAACGCGACGTGCGGACAGTCTGGGTGCCACGACACCGACGAGACCGACGTGGTGTTGGGAAAGATGGCCGCGCAGACCGACCAACACTGCGTCCAGTGCCACCAGTTCACGGCAGACGTTCCGCTCCTTGCGACCTACGACTCGGCCCGGGGCACGCTGATCCCGACGCTGAACGAGTGCTTCTCCTGCCACGAGATGGAAAACCTGCTGGTGACCTTCAGGCCGCGACTTGACCCCCACAGTGGGACCTGCGGCCTGTGCCACAGACCCCACACGCAGGAACTAGTCGAACAAGCGGCCGAAACCTGCGCGGAATGTCACGACGACTGGCGCGATACGCCATTCCATGTCGGCGTCAATCACCGCGAAGACGGCGAGTCGTGCCTCACGTGCCACCCGCATCACGCCGCGAAGGTCGACCCCAGCGACTGTGTCGGCTGCCACGAGGCCGTGAACGAAACGGGCGTCAACCGCCATGCACCCCTGCCCTTCGACACAACGGCAGCTTTGCTCGAAGCCTCGCTTCCACAGCGGGTCTATACGCCTCCGGAAGATCTCGTTCGCCTCATCGAGCCTGAGCCGGAACCGGCAGCAGAGGAGGTGGCCCAGCTTGAGGCCGACTGGCAGCGCCAGGGCAAGGGTGACGTACTGCCGGGCCCGTCGCCACCGATGCCCCGCCTCGAGCCCCAGCCGGCAGACACCTTCCCGCACGACCGCCACGAGTCCGTGGCTTGCATTTCTTGTCACTCCACCGAAGCCGGACGTGGTCCCCTCACCTTCGAACAACCTCGCGGCTGCCAGATCTGCCACCACCGTGGCCCGTCCACCAACGACTGCGCCGCGTGCCACGAATCAGACGAACTCGAACCGCCACTCGGCGTGGCCTTTGCCATCGCCGTGGACGAGCACGAGCCCCGGTACCGCACCGTAGACTTCGAGCACCCGATCCACGCCGAGGGCGCCTGTATCGATTGCCACCAAAGCGCCGTGACCATGACCGTCGACAGCGCGACGGCGGCCTGCCAGTCGTGCCACGATCAGCATCATACCGAGGCGAGTCCGTGCGCCACCTGCCACCGCACCGAAGCTGTGCTCGAGTCGCACACCGTCACCGAGGGTCACGAGGGCTGCGATGCGTGCCATACGGAGGCGACCGTAGCCGCCCTCACCCCCGAGCGGTCGTTCTGCATGGCATGTCACGAAGAAGACGTCGATCACTATCCGGAAAAGACATGCACCGTCTGCCACCTGCAGGACAAGCCTGAAGACTACCGGCGATTCCTGTTGGGAGCCGGTCGATGACCACCGCCCCCCACGGCTCTCGGCGGCCCTCATCCGCCGCCGCTGTTCTCGCTGCCCTCGCTGTTGTTGCCCTGGCGACCCCAGCTGAGTCCCAGGGCTACCGTCTCCGCCTCGACGTCACATCGCAGAGCGTGCGTTACCGCGGATGGCAGATCGACAGCATTCCGGTGACCAATGTGGTGACCAGCCCGTCGGGGGGGCCCGCGACGCCGGACGGGTTCGCCGTCAACTGCGTGCCGGCCGATCCGTTCTGTTTCTATTACCAGCCGGGTCCTACTCGGCACGCCATTCCATTCAGCACCACCGCTACCGGCACCATGTGGGGGTTCGGGATCACGGGGTTGAGCGCACACGGAAGCGTCCGCCTGTTGACCGATTTCACCGGCGACAATTACTGGCCGGGCACTCAACCGGCGGCACAGCTCATCGAACTGTATGCCGACTACACCAACCGGTGGTTCAGCGGCCGGTTTGGCCGGGTCATCGAAGCCAATCGGCTCGGCGTCACGGGGTTCGACGGAATCCGGCTGGCCGGACGCGCCTTGAATCGGCGACTTGAACTGATCGGCTACGGGGGGCTGGGCCTGGGACGGGCTTCCCTGCTGCCGATCGACAACGAGCAACTCAACCCGTTCAACCAATTCCAGTTGACCAAACGACAATGGGTAGCCGGCGGGAACCTTGGCTGGACCTCCCGCTACGTGGACGCCAGCGTCGACTACCAACGGCAGGTCGATCGCACCACCAAGTATTTCATTTCCGAGCGGACGGCGTTAAGCACGGTGATCAGGCCCGTTCGCCGTTTCAGCGTTCGAGGCAGCGTCGACTACGACCTGGCGCAAGGTCGCATCCACACGGCGGACGCCACACTCAACTGGACATCGAGTCTGGTGTCGGCCGCTGCCGGCTGGCGTCAATACGCTCCCACCTTCCAACTGTGGGAGATCTGGGCCGCATTCAACACCATCCCCTACAACGCCGCGACCGGATCGATCTGGTTCGGGCCGTGGAAGGGGCTGAGGCTCAACGCGCGGGGAGAGGTATACCGGTATGACGACAACACCTTGGCATCGCCACTGGTGACCGTCGAGAACGAGGGTTGGCGGAGCCGCCTGGGCGGCACGTACACGCTTGGGCGCTGGAATGTCGGGCTGGGGTATTCGGCCGACTTCGGCCCCGGGGCAGCCTCGTCCGGCTGGGACGGGCAACTGGGCTATGCCCCGACCAGAACACTAAGCTTCACGACAAATGGCGGGCGATTCCAGCGGCCTCTCGAATTGCGTTACGACGAGTCGAAGGTCTACTACGTGGGCCTGGATGCCGCCTACCGGCGGCCGCAACAGTTGGAGATCCGGTTGCGCGTCGACTACTACAACGAGGATCGTGAGCGTCCCGACGCCGCGGCGTTCAGTTGGAATCAGACCCGGCTCAGCGCGGTCGTCACGTTCTACATGAGCTCCAGGGCCACCACCCGACCACTACCCCCAGGCCGCATGCCGCGGAGGTCCCCATGAGGGTGTCTCGCGGAGTCCTGCTCCCGGGTATAATCGCGCTGATGGCCGGCGGCGGAGCGTTGGTGGTGAACGGGTTTGATCATGAGGAGCACGCCGGCTTGTTCCCGCGATGCGCCAGCTGCCATGTAGGCGTCGAAGAGCCCGGCGAGTCGGTCTGGCCCACGGCGATCGAATGCGCCAGTTGTCATGACGGCACTGTGGAGGACACGGTGAGCTGGGCGCCGCCCACCGCATCGCGGGTGTCAAACCTCCGATTCGATCACGCCGAACACCAGCAGGCCGTCACCGACGAGTCGGCTGACTCGACGATCACTTGCGAGATGTGCCACAACGAAGTCGGGCAAGCCAGAATGACGATAGTTGCAACTGCCCCGGACGAGTGCCTCGCCTGCCACCAGATCACCTCCGACCACTACGCCGCGGCGCCCGAGGATTGCGCGACCTGCCACCTGACGCTGGCACAAGCTACCGACCTCAGTGAAGAGCGCATCGCTGCCTTCCCCACCCCAACCGATCATGAAGCGGTCGATTTTTCGAGATCGGGCCATGGAAATGAGGCCCACCCAGTCGGCGCGAGCTACACCGTGGCGGCCAGCTGCGCCACCTGCCACGCCCAGGATTTTTGCCTCCAGTGCCATGTCGACGCACCGGAACAGGAGACGATTCAGGCGCTAGCCCGCGACCAAAGGTCTCTGGCGATCGTCGCAACGCTTACGGCGCCGGCATCACACGAATCTGTTGACTACTACCGGGGTCACGGGCCCGAAGCTCTGGCAACGCCCGCAACCTGTCAGCCGTGCCACACGCAGGAGAGCTGCATCGAGTGCCACGTGACCAGGCCCCCGGAACTGACCGCCATGCATGCCGCCGCTCCCAACCGTGGAGTGGGAGCACAGGTGATCCGTTCACAACCGGAGACCCACGGGCAAGACTATTCGCTGATCCACGCCGATCCCGCCTCATCCGCGCCGGAGACCTGCGCCACCTGTCACACCCGAACGGAATGCCTGGAGTGCCACAGACCCGATCCGGGAGTCGGCGATGGGGTCTTCCACCCCGCGGGGTATCTCAGCCTGCACCCCGTGTCGGCGTACAACCAGGAATCCCAGTGCGCCGACTGCCACAACACCAACCAGTTCTGCGCCAGCTGTCACGTCAACGCCGGCGTCGTGGCGAACGGGCCGCTCAAGGCGGGCTACCACGACGCCCAGCAGTTCTTTTCCTTGGGGCACGGGCAGTCTGCCCGACAGAATCTGGAGAGCTGTGTCTCATGCCACGCCGAGCGTGATTGCCTGGTTTGCCACTCGGCGCTAGGCGGCCGCCGGTTCAATCCACACGGACCGGATTTCGATGCGAAGAGGATGCGGAGCAAGAACCCGCAGATGTGCGTGGCGTGCCACGGGTTGTTCATTCCGGAAGGATAGTCGGCTGTGGGCTGTGGGCCTTCAAGCCGACAGCCCATTGCCCATTGCCCATCGCTCAT